>JAJZRD010000196.1 GCA_021845945.1 Chloroflexota bacterium | reverse complement strand
TCCCTCAGATGCGGCCCCCGGCGCACCAGCGCCGCCCCCAGGGTCTGGGGAACGCCGCAGCCCCCTTGCAGAAAGACGCGGTGGCCAGAGCTGATTACCCTCACCGCCTCGTCGGCACTGACCCTCTTGCTCCGGTAGTCCATCTGGCAGTCCATCAGCCACCCCCCAGTTCAGCCTGAAGTCAGGGTCTACCGGCTCCCTGCCGGAGACCGCCGCGGCACTTGGGGTCTTGCCCCTAGCGGAAACCCCGCTTCACCTCCTCCTCGAGGGCCTCGTAGAACTCCTGGAGCCACTGCTCGCGCTCCTCGCGGGTCATGTTCGGCTTCGGTTGAGCCAAGAGGCTCAGCCTCAGATAGCTCTTGAGACCTCGGGCCGGCCGACCATCGGCGGTGAACCGGCAGCTCAAGAACGGTGCACTCCCATGGTTCGAGGTCATCGCCCCCTCCACACGAGCGGTGGTGCCAAGGTCGGCGACCACCTGAAGCACTCCGCGGCCGATCCCGCCCATCGCAGAACCCATCTACCTGGGGCGGCCCAAGCAGGGCGGCACTACCCGTGCCGCGGTCTTGCCCTACTTCTTCCGCCGGGTTCCACTCTGCCCTCGCTTCGTCGCGCTTGGTCGGCTACGACCGAGCTATCGCGCAAGCCGCCGCATCCAGCCGGCGCGAACAGGCCAGCTCAGTCTCGACTATTGCTCGAGAACCACCGGCAGTCGCTCTGATACGTCCCTATTCCTTCTTCCCCAGGTCAGGATCAGGATGCATAACAGCTTGGCATCCCCTTCCGTCATCCCGGCCGGGATCTCCCGTCCGGCCCTTCGAGTCCTCGAGAAAAGGGTGCCAGCCAGCAAGCCCCGTCGCCGTATGGGCGCGACCCAAACCCGGGCGAGGGGGACGGCCGGCAGTGCCGTGGAGTTCGGACCGGAAGTCGAGCAACTGGTACGACCTTTGCCTGACCCCATTCCCCTGTGCCGACACCCGGGCAGATCTGGCAGACAGCACACGGGAGACGATTCTTGGTACAGCCCCAATCGATATCCGTCGAGACCCTCGATCTTGGGGTCGATCCTTCCCAGGGCCTCAGCACCGAGGAGGCCGCCGCCCGCATCTCCCGCTACGGACCCAACCTGCTGGCCCCGCAGCAGGCCCGCTCCCTCTGGCGGCGGTTACTGCACCCCTTGACCGACCCGATGGTGATCATCCTGGCGGTGGCGGGGGGCCTCTTCATGGGTCTGGGCGAGATAATGGACGGCACCACCATGCTGCTCGCCACCATTCCCCTCATCGTGGTGGACCTGGTCCTGGAGCTCCGGGCTGAGAGAACGCTGGATCGGCTGCGTGAGATGGCCGCTCCTCGGGCTCTGGTGCGACGGGATGGACAGGAGACCTTCATCCCCGGTGGGGAGGTTGTTCCGGGCGACGTGGTCCTGATGAAAGAGGGCGAGATCGTTCCCGCCGACGGCGTGATCGAGTCGGAGTCGGGCTTCCAGGTCGACGAGTCGGCCCTCACCGGCGAGTCGCTTCCCGTGAGCAAGAAGGGCGTGGGGTGGCCCGCCCTCGGCCCGGTCCTGGAGGACCGGGATGCCAGGGTGTTCGCCGGCACCACCGTGCTGGCGGGCAGGTCGACGGTGATCGTGACCGCGACGGGCGCCAGGACGGAGTTTGGTGGGATAGGGACGCTGGTGGCGCAGGCAAGACCTCAGCCAACGCCCTTCGAGCGCTCCGTGCGGGGGCTGGTCCGCACCCTCTCAGTAGGGTCCATAGCCGTCTCCTTCGCCGTCGCAGGCATCGTGCTGCTGCGAGGGGCTGGATGGATCGAGGCCCTGCTGGCGGGGGTGAGCCTTGCCATCGCGGCGATCCCCGAGGAGTTCCCCATAATGTTCGCCATCTACCTCACCGTCGGGGCGTGGCGCATGGCCCGCCGCAACGCGCTGGTTCGCCGGCTGGCCGGAGTGGAGACCCTGGGCAGCACCACCGTGATCTGCACCGATAAGACGGGCACCCTCACCCAGGGCCGCCTCGCGGTCAGAGCCCTTCATGCGGACAACCAGCTCCAGATCCTGGATCATCCCACCGTTACCCCCGCGGTAGAGCTACTTCTGGAGGATGCTCTGCTGGCGTCCGAGCCCAATCCCTTCGATCCTCTCGACCAGGCCATCGCCGCCCTGGCGAAGGATTCTGGCATCGACCCCTCGGAGGTCTACGACCGCTGGACGATGGCTCAGGATTACCCCTTCGACCCGGCACGCAAGTACGTTACCCACGTGTGGCGTTCTCCGCGGGGCGACCTGCGTCTCTGCTCCAAGGGTTCCATCGAAGGGATCCTGGAGCTCTCGCTTCCCCCTGAGCCGGTGCGAGGGGCAATCCTCAGAGCCAACCAGGAGCTGGCCAGCATGGGCATGCGGGTCATCGCCGTGGCCGAAAAGGGGTTGGGCAAGCTGGCCGCGGAGCGCTGGGCCAACGAATCAGGGATGCGGCTGGTGGGGCTGATCGGCTTCGCCGACCCCTTGCGAGAAGGGGTCAGGGAAGCGGTTGCCGAGTGCCAGTCGGCAGGGGTGCGGGTGATCATGATCACCGGCGACCATCCGCTCACGGCCCACGCCATCGCCGAAGCGACCGGTCTGCGTCACGATGACCAGGAGATCATGACCGGCGCCGAGATAGAGCAGCTGGACGATCAGGGTCTGCGGCAGGCAGTGGCAAGGGTGGCGATCTTCGCCCGGGTGCAGCCGGCGCAGAAGTTCCGGATCGTGCAGGGCCTCAAGGCACTCAGGCAGGTGGTGGCGATGACGGGAGACGGGATCAACGACGCCCCAGCCCTTCGGGTGGCAGACATCGGCGTCGCCATGGGTCGCCGGGGCACCCAGGTAGCACGGGAGGCGGCCACCATGGTGCTGCTTGACGACAACTTCGGGACCATCGTGGAGGCGATCAAGGAGGGGCGCCGCGTCTTCGATAGCCTCCAGCGCTCCTTTCTCTACCTGATCATCTTCCACTTCCCGATCATCCTGGGAGCGCTGCTGATCCCACTCATAGGTGCGCCCCTGCTGCTGCTCCCCGCGACCATGGTGTGGCTGGAGATAATAGTCCATCCGACCGCGGCACTGGTGTTCGCGGCCGATCCCCCCGATTCGGACTTGATGGACCGACCGCCGCGGGACCCCAAAGAGCCCTTCTTTCCGCCCACCGCCACACGATGGATGGTTGTCGAGGGCACGACCATGGTGCTGGGTGTGCTGGCCGTCTATCTCGGGCTGCTCGCGACGGGGACACCCGCGGATCAGGCGCGGGGCGCCGCGATCGCTACCCTGATCATCGGGCAAACCCTTCTGGTGCTGCAGGCACGATCGACGAAACAGCCCTTCTGGCGTCTGGGCTTCCTCGGCAACAGGGTGCTGATCCCGGCCCTGCTGGCCACCCTGGCTACTCTGGGTCTGTTCCTCTACCTGCCCCCCCTTGCCGCGGCAACCCAAATTGCCCCTCTTACAGCCTATCAATGGGTGATCGCCGCGGCCACCGCGCTGGTGACTACCCTGCCCCTCGAGCCGCTGAAGCTGAGACGATGAGCTGGCTCGACTTCAGTGCCTTCTCGTGAGGCGACCGAACCCTCCACCTACCTGCGCCCAGAGGGCCTGCGCCGCGCCGCGGCCGCCCGACCACCGATCCGAGAGCTCGCCGGCCGGGACGCGCACCGCCTCCATCAGCTGGTCCAGAACCCCGGCCCCTCGCGCCCGGTCCACCACCTGCTGGGTCACCACGTCCCCCTGGGCAACCAGAACGTCCCCCTCGGTGGTGAGCACCGTTCTTCCCGCCATCCGGCCCACGGCCAGCCGAGCGTACTGTTCCTCGAGGCCGTGGGACAGGGCGGCGGACGCCGCCTCGCCCGACGCCTGGATCAGATGGTTCAGCTTGCCCGCCGCCTTCGCCCTCTCCACGATCTCCTGGGTGATGGGCTCTCCCTCGAAGCAGATCACACCACCGGCGTCTTCGTTGGCCACGGCCCTGCTGGCCCGCATCCCGACGACCAGGTCCTGCTGCCGGGCCACTACGTCCGCAGCCACTCGCTCGATCTCAGCTGGGGGCAGCTCCAAGAGCTCGCCCGGAGGTGCCTCCAGCACCAGCGGCGGGCCCTCCTCCAGCTGAGCCCGGCGCTCCGTCACCGCCGACTCAGGCACGACCATGTACTCGGCTCCCATCGATCGGGGCGTGGAGGCCGGAATGGAGATCCTGCCGGAGATCACGTCCCGGAGGGGGCCGGCGGAAAGCTGATAGCGCTCGATCAGCCCGGAGCGCTCGTCCACCACCACGTCGGACACCGTGCCCACCGTCCTTCCCCCTTCGGTGAGCACCCGCAACCCCAGCAGCCTGAAGCTTCCTGCGCAGAGGGTCTGCAACGGCCACTGCTCGGGGATCGGCGCCACCGCCGCTTCGTCCTCGATCATCACCGCGTCGGGCCCGACCCGTCGCACCGATTCGAAGGGGACCTGCCTGGAGGGCTGTTGCTGGTTCGCCTCGGCCAGCAGGAGAGCCGATACAGCCCGACGGCTCGGATCGATCACCAGATCCCGTATCGTCCCCACCTTCGCCGCCTGGGCCAGGGTAACCACCGGCAGGCCTACGATTTCCCTGCCCGTCCTCATACCATCCACCTCCGCCCCAAGATGGCGCCATCTCGCTCCCCTCACCCTGGAAGGGCGGGGGGGTTGCACAGGGTGTGCCATTACTTGCCTATGCAGAAGTGGGAGAAGATACTCTCCAGCAAGTCCTCGGTGGCGGTTTCCCCGGTGATCTCTCCCAGGGCCTCCACCGCCGACCGGAGATCGGAGGCGGTGCAATCGGCGGGAAGACCGGTCTTGAGGCTCGCGAGGGCATCCCGCAGGTGGGATTCCGCCCGCACCAGGACCCCCTTGTGGCGGGGATTGGACACCAGCATCTCCTCGCTCTGGAGGACGCGGCCGGAGAACACGGCCCGCAGGACGGCCTCCTGGAGCGCCTCCAGCCCTCGACCGTCCAGGGTCGACGCCTCCACCACCGATGCTCCCTCCACCAGCGACTCCATATCCGCCCGGCTCAGCGCGGGGGACAGGTCGGCCTTGTTGGCCACCACTATCGTGGCCTTGCCGGCCGCCGTCGCGGCTATGGCCAGGTCCTCTTCCCACAACGGCGCCGAGCGGTCCACCACCATCAGGCAGAGGTCCGCCTCCTCGATAGCCCGGCGGCTGCGCTCGACCCCCAGCCTCTCCACCAGGTTGTCGGACTCCACGATCCCTGCCGTGTCCACAAGGCAGACTGGAACGCCGGAGAAGTTGGCCGTCTCCTCCAGGGTGTCACGGGTGGTGCCGGCTATCTCGGTGACGATGGCCCGATCGGTCCGCAGGAGGGCGTTCAGGAGGGAGGACTTGCCCACGTTGGGGCGGCCCACGATGGCGACCCGCACCCCCTGCCGGCAGACGATCCCCTGGTCGGCGGTGGACAGCAAGCCCTGGACGGAGTCCAGGCAGCGCTGCAGCGGCCCCTCCACCTCTTCCTCCGGGATGTCGTCCTCGGAGAAGTCGATGGTGGCCTCCAGGTAGGCCAGCAGCCTCACCAACTCCCCGCGCACTCCTCGGATCCGCTGAGAGAGCTGGCCGCTGAGCCCCTTGAGAGCCAGGGAGAGGCCCCGATCGGTCCTGGAGCGGATGACGTCCGCCACGGCCTCGGCCTGGGCCAGGTCGATCCGGCCGTTCAGGTAGGCCCGCAGGGTGAACTCCCCGGGCATGGCCGGCCGCGCCCCCGCCTGGAGGGTCGCCAGCAGCACCCGCTGGAGAGGCACCGGACCGCCGTGGCAGTGGATCTCGACGACGTCCTCCCGTGTGTAGGATCGGGGCGCCAGCATGCAGGTAGCCAGCACCTCGTCGATAGCGGCCCCGTTGGAGGGGTCCACGGCGTGGCCGTAGTAGACCCGGTGAGACTCGAAGGAAGCGTCAAGCCCCTTCGGGCTCGATGCCGGCCGGAAGATGCGCCGCAGGATGGCCTGGGCATCCCGGCCGCTGAGGCGGACGATGCCGATGCCCGCCTCCCCGACGGAGGTGGCTATGGCGGCGATGGTGTCGTCGTACATAGCTGGATTTTACCAGCAAACAGGGCGGATCAGCAGGGAGAAGATCGCCGGCAGCAGCCGAGGGAAGCCCTGCTTTCAGTCGATGAAGTCGCGGACATAGTGGGTTTTCCCGTCCTGGCCGGTGTAGGCGCCGATGCCGACCCTGTGGAGAGAGTCACTGTTGTGGCCGAAGTAGTTCCGGACGGACATGTCCCTGGCATGGTCCCGGGCCACCTGGCGCAGGCTTTCGCCCATTGTCACGGGCGGCACGCCGTTCTGCTGCCTGCTCTGGTTCACCATGTCAAGATCGGCCTGCTCCGCACGTCGCGTCGCGTCTTTCCTTGCAGAAGTTGACACCCGAGGCCTATAATGCCGCTTACTGCCCCAACGTCATTCCACTCGAGGAGGCATTCAATGAGGAAGAACCTCGTCAAGGAGAAGATCCAGCAGGGGAAGACGGTCCTCGGGCCGATCATGGGTTTCAACACCCCCATCCTGGCGGAGATCTTCGCCTACGCCGGCTTCGACTTCGTGGTCTTCGACGCCGAGCACGGCCCTCTGAGCGTCGAGACCTGCGAGAACCTCGTGAGGACCGCCGAAGCCGCCGGCATCTCGCCCATCCTCCGGTGCAACCTGAACGTGCCCCAGGACATCCTCCGGTACGTTGACACCGGCGCCGTCGGGATCCACATACCACAGATCAACACAGCCCAGGACGCCCTGACCGCGGTGCGCTCGGTCAAGTTCCACCCTATGGGCCAGCGGGGGCTGGCGGGTACCAGGGCCCACTTCTACGGACTGCAGGGCCCCCTCAGCGAGCAGGTGAAGATCTCCAACCAGGAGAGCATGATCATAGGCCACATCGAGAACATCCAGGGGGTGCGCAACCTGCCCGAGCTGCTTGCGGTGGACGGGATCGACGTCTACTTCCTGGGCACCTCGGACCTCTCCCACTCCATGGGCATCCCGGCCCAGTTCGACCACCCGGATCTGCAGGCTGTGGTGGCCAAGGCGATGAAGGATATCACCGCCGCCGGCAAGAAGGTGGGGAACATCGCCCGCAACGGCGAGGAGGTCAAGAAGTACGTCGACATGGGGTCCAGCTACATCATCGTGGGGGCCGCCGGCCTCATCATGAACGGCGCGAAGCAGTTCCTCCAGAAGGCCCGCGCATAATAAGCCAGGACTGAGATAGACCCCACCCCTCTCCCCTCCCCGCAGCG
>JAJZRD010000195.1 GCA_021845945.1 Chloroflexota bacterium | reverse complement strand
GATGCCGACCGACCTCACCGAAGGGTTCGGCAGCATCCATGGGCAGCCCAGGGCCGTGGTTGCCGGCAGGCAGAGTTGCCGCCGAGATCAACCTGCGGTTGCTCGCCCTCACGGAACCCGGCCGGAGCCTCGGTCATCACCGCTCCACCACCTTGCAGGTCGCAGATCATCAACTGAACGTACATCATCCGTTGCTCGCACCGTCGCCAGCCCCGGGTCGCACCGCCGCGAAGGTCCTTCCTGGTTTCGCACCGCGCGAGGATCAAGGGATTCGTACAGCCGCGAATGCCACCGGAGATCCGGTTCAGGTTCGAAATATCGATGGGAGGAAAGCCGACATGGAGGAGAAAAGTCATCGCGAAACCGAGCCCGCACGCCGCCTAAACCGCCGCACCTTTCTGAAGGCCGCCCTGGGCGTCACGAGCACCGCCCTGCTGGCAGCCTGCGCGCCGGCCTCGACGCCCAGCCCCACCGCCGCCCCCGCCAAACCCGCCGGCGGCGCCCAGCCCACGGCTGCCTCAGGTGGAGCTCCGGCTGCCGCTGCCGCCCCCACGGCGGCCTCCGCCGAAAAGGTCGGCACGGAGACGATCCGCCTGGTGATCGGCGTCGATCCCGACACCCTGGACCCGGTGGGTCAGACGACCACGACGATCCAGAACATCGTGGACTACGTCAACGAGAGCTTGCTGTCCCTGGGCGAGGACGGAAAGATGCGGCCGGCCCTGGCCGAGTCGTGGGAGGCGAGCCCAGACGGGAAGAGCTACACCTTCAAGCTGCGCCGGGGGGTGACCTTCCACGATGGCGCTCCCTTCAACGCCGAGGCGGTGAAGCTGAGCTGGGATCGGCTTCTCAGCCCCAACATTAAGGCGCCGCTGCGCGGGCTGATGACCACCGTCGACTCCGTCACGGTAGTGGACCCCAACACCGTCCGCTTCAACCTGAAGGCCCCGCTGCCGCCCTTCCTCGCCGCCATGACCGCCTCCGCCTATGCCATCGTGTCGCCCAACACGGCCAAGAACTTCCCCACCAGCTACAACGAGGAACCGGTGGGCACCGGCCCCTACATGTACAAGAGCCGGGTCAAGGGCTCCGAGGTGGTGCTGGTCCGCAACGAGAAGTACTGGGGCCGCAAGCCCTACTACCAGACGGTGCAGATCAAGATCGCCGCTGAGGCAGCCACCCGAGAGAGCCTGCTGCTGGCCGGCCAGGCGGACATCATCATCCTGCCGCCCGTCTCCGACATCCCCAAGCTGCAGGCCAACAACCAGGTCAAGGTGATCATGGGGCAGAGCGACCGCACCATCTACATGGCCATCGACTGCACCCGCAGCGGACCGACCAAGGACAAGATCTTCCGCCAGGCGCTCAACTACGCCGTGGACAAGGAGGGGATCATCAAGAGCGTGCTGTTCGGTGCGGCCCAGCTGTCCGACGCGCCGATGGCGCCCTCACTGTTCGGCTACGCCAAGAGCGGCCCATACCCCTACGACCCCAACAAGGCCAAGGAGCTGCTGAAGCAGGGCGGCTACAACAACGTCTCCATCAAGATGTACTATCCCACCGGCCGCTACGTCCAGGATGCCGCGGCCTCTCAGGCCATCATGGGCAACCTGCGGGACGTGGGGATCAACGTGGAGGGCCAGACCATGGATTGGCCCACCTACATGGCAACGGTCAACGTGGCGCCGGAGAAGTCCACCGGCGACGTCCACATGCTGGGCTGGGCCCCGATGATGCTGGACGCCGCCCAGCAGATGGTTCAGTTCCAGAAGTCCAACTGGCCGCCCGCCGGGCTCGCGGGTGCTCACTACACCAATCCGCAGGTGGAGGACCTGCTGAACAAAGCGAACGTGAACACCAACGAGAAGGAGCGGGCAGATCAGTACGCCCAGGCCTCCAAGATCATCTGGGACGATGCTCCCTGGATCTTCCTCTGGGTGCAGAACTTCCCGATCGTCCACTCGGCCAAGGTCAAGGGCGTGGGTTCCATCGCCACCGAGAAGTGGTCGGCCATCTACGCCGAGCCGGCCTAAACCGACACAAGAAGTAGGGCAGGGCGCTCTGCCCCGCCGCTCGTCGGGTGATCGCCCGGGGGCGGCGGGGCGCAGTGCCCGGCCCTACGTTATGTAGGGTATCTCATGTTCAAGTACATCGTGCAGCGCCTGATCGCCGCCGTGCCGACCCTCTTCGGCGTGGCCACCATCGTTTTCCTGATGCTGCGCATGCTGCCGGGCGACCCGGCACGTATGATCGCAGGAGTGCTGGCCAGCGAGGCGGACGTCGAGATGATCCGGCGCCAGCTGGGGTTGGACCAGCCGCTCCTGGTCCAGTACACCAGCTTCCTGGGCCGGCTGCTCCACCTGGACCTGGGCCAGTCGGCGCGCAGCTCCCAGCCGGTGCTGAACGAGGTGATGGCCCGGCTACCCTACACCTTCCAGTTGTCGCTGGTCGCCATCACCATCGCCATGGTGGCAGGGGTGGTGGGGGGCGTCATAGCCGCCACTCATCACAACTCGAGGTTCGACTACCTGGTATCCGCCATCAGCCTCTTTGGGGTCTCCATGCCCGTCTACTGGATGGGGCTGATGCTGATCGTCGTGTTCTCCATCACCCTGAGGTGGTTCCCGGCGGCCGGTGCGGATCAGCCCATCAGCTTCATCCTCCCCTCCTTCACGCTGGCCGGCTTCGTGGTGGGGCTCATAACCCGGATGACCCGCTCCAGCATGCTGGAGGTGCTGCGGCAGGACTACGTCCAGACGGCCCGGTCCAAGGGGCTTCACGAGCGGGCCGTGGTGTACGGCCATGCCCTGCGGAACGCCCTCCTGCCGGTGATTACCGTCGTCGGCCTCCAGTTCGGCACCCTGCTGGGCGGGGCCGTGCTGACCGAGACCGTCTTCGGCTGGCCGGGCATGGGCCAGCTGCTGGTGGATTCCATTTTTGCCCGCGACTACCCGATGGTGCAGGGGATCACCCTCACCTTCTCGACACTATTCATCCTGGTCAATCTTGTGGTGGATCTCCTCTATGCGTACGTCGACCCGCGCATTCACTATGGATAAGAGCCTGGCGACTCCGGCCAGGCGAACCGGCCCCCGCTTCTGGCGGCAGCTGCAACGCCATCGGGCGTCCATGTTCGGATTGGCGGTGCTGGCGGTGTGGGCAGCCCTGGCGGTGGCTGCCCCGCTGGCCACGCCCTACGACCCGATCCATCAGAAGCTGAGCGACGCCCTGCAGAACCCCTCCCTGACCCACCCCTTCGGCACCGACTACCTGGGTCGGGACATCCTGGCCAGGATCCTCTACGGCGCACGCTACTCCCTGGCCATCGGTTTCATGGCCGTGGCCTTCGGTGCCGCGGTGGGAGTGCCGCTGGGTGCCCTCTCAGGCTACTTCGGCGGTTGGACCGATCTCAGCATCCAGCGCTTCATCGACATCCTGCTCTCGTTCCCCGGCTTCCTGCTGGCCCTGTCGCTGGTGGCGACCCTGGGGGTCGGTCTGGAGAACGTGATCATCTCGGTGGGGGTGAGCTCGACACCCTCCTTCGTCCGGTTGGTTCGAGCCTCCACCCTCAGCATCAAGCAGCTCACCTACATCGAGGCTGCCCGCGCCGTCGGCGCCGGAAGCGGCCTCATCATCTTCCGCCACATACTGCCCAACGCCCTGGCGCCGGTCATCGTGCAGGCGACCCTTTCCCTGGGCTCCGCCATCCTGCTGGCCGCCGGCCTGGGCTTCCTGGGGCTCGGCGTTCAGCCTCCCACTCCGGAGTGGGGGTCTATGCTGGGCGAGGGACGCAACTACATCTTCTCCAACCCGAACATGGCCACCTTCCCCGGCGTGGCTATCTTCACCGCGGTGCTGGCCTTCAACCTCCTGGGCGACGGCCTGCGAGATGCCCTGGACCCCCGACTCCGAATGCGGTAATCCATCTGAAGCAGGGGCAAAGAATCGGCCGGTAGGCGGTCGATGCTTTGCCCGCTTGTCAACCGATCCCCCGCGAGTCACAATAGCCTCAGAATGTTCAACCATGCTCGCCAGCAGCCGCCGGCCCCGGAGCCTCTCCTGGCGGCACTGCGCGCGGCGCGTTGCGGGGAGGGCTGTCCCCTCGGAACCGAAGAGGCGCTGCTGGCACTGGCCAGTCCACCCCTCTACACCCCCTTCCCCAATCCCTACGTGCAGCAGTTCCTCTCCCATTCGCCCCACCGCCCCGTCACCCCGTCTCAACCCTACTCCCGCGAGCCGATAGCGCTGGACATCACCGCGGGCCGGACCGATCCCGTCTACATGGCCCAGAACTACCACACCAAGGTGCCCTACCGGGCGATTGCCAGCTACATCGAGCACTACACCGACCCCGGCGACCTGGTGCTGGACGGCTTCTGCGGCTCCGGGATGGCCGGCATCGCCGCGAATCAGACGGGACGCAGGGCGCTGCTGGTGGACCTGTCGCCGGCGGCGACCTTCCTGGCCCGCAGCTACTGCCACCCCATAGATCTGGACGAGGCGGCAGAGGCCTCCACCGAGCTGATCCGGCGGCTGGAGGAGGAGTGCGGCTGGCTCTACCGGGTTCCCGGAGCTGAGGGCTCAGGAACGGGGACCGAGCCCTCGGGTCCCAGCGCTCGATCCCCAGTCCTGGATTACGTCATCTGGAGCGAGCTGTTCCGCTGCCCCCGCTGCTCGGCCGAGTTCCCCTTCTCCGAGGCGGGCTTCGACTTCGGGCGGCATCGCCCGCGCCACGTCCTCGAGTGCCCCGCCTGCGGCGCCTCCCTGCACCACCACCAGCTGCGCCGGGTCCTGGACGGCCGGGGCCGGACTCGGGAGGTGCCGGTTCGGGTAGCCTACGTGGGCAAACGGCACCGCCGGGAGCGCTCGCCGGATCCCGGGGTGCTCCTCCTCCAGGAGGAGATCGATCGCCGTCCGATCCCCTACCCCTACCCCGACAACCCCATGATGAACCGTTCGGACGGGGCCAGGGGATGGGGAGACATGTGGCGGCGTGGGTACCACACCGGGATGGAGAGGGTTTCCGACTTCTACTCCAAGCGGACCCTATGGTCGCTGTCCGCGGCGGTCCGCCTCGTGGAGGAATCGGCCGCCAGCCTGCCGGCCCGGCAGCTGATGCTGCAGCTGATAGTGAATGCCTCCACCACCTTCACCAGGATGCGCCGCGCATACCAGGGGGTGCTGCCCCTGGTGCTCTACGTCCCCAAGCTGAAGCGGGAGGTGAACGTTCCCCGGGCCCTGGCCGGCCGCTTCCACGCCCTGATAGGCTGCCTCCGTGAGTTGAGGGTCGGCGAGGACGTCCTGATCTCCACCCAATCCACCACCTCCCTCTCCAACGTCCCGGACAGCTGTGTGGACTACATCTTCACCGACCCTCCCTTTGGGGATAACATCCGGTACTCAGAGGTGAACTTCCTCTGGGAGGCGTGGCTGGGAGTGTTCACCGACCAGCGGCCCGAGGCCATCATCAGCCCGAGGCAGCACAAGGACGTGGCCGAGTATCAAGAGCTGATGCGCCGCTGCTTCGCGGAGATGCATCGGGTGCTGAAACCCGGCCGCTGGATCACCGTGGCCTTCCACAACTCCGAGAGCAGGGTTTGGAACGCCGTCCAGGGGGCCCTGCGAGAGGCCGGCTTCGAGGTGGCCGAGGTGGGGCTGCTGGGGAAGCAGCAGATCACCTTCAAGCAGGCGTCCGCCCACACCGTCCGCCGGGATCTGGTCATCTCCGCCCGTAGGCGGGCGGGCACGGTGTGTGAGGTGCGAAGCACGGAAGGGCTTGCGGGGCGCGGAGCCGACGCGGTCGCCTGGGAGTTCGTCCGGGAACGGCTGGCCGACCTACCGCTGCCGGTCCCCGGCGACGGCGCGGCCGAGGCGACGAGGGAGAGGCGGGGATTGGCCCTCTTCAACCGGATGGTCGCCACCCATCTTCGAGAGGGGACTCCGGTCACCCTCGATGCCCAGCAGTTCCTGGCGGGCCTCGCCGAGCAGTTCTTGGAGCGGGAGGAGATGTACTTCCTGCCCGAGCAGGCTCAGGAGTACGACCGGCTTGTGGCAGCTTCCAAACGGAAGATATAATCAGCTTTCCACGAGGAGGTGCACGATGAATCCCGAGAATGCCCCCGGCCCCCTGGGAACCATGCCCATCGATCGATTCCTGGATCTACTGGCCTCCCCCTCCCCGACCCCCGGCGGCGGGGGAATCGCCGCCCTGGCGGGAGCCCTGTCGGCAGGGCTGCTCAGCATGGTCTGCAACCTGACCGTGGGGAGGGAGAAGTACGCCGGCGTCCAGGAGGAGGTGAAGAAGCTGCTGGCCGAGAGCGAGGAGCTGCGCGGCCAGCTGCTGCGGCTGGTGGATGCCGACGCCCGGGCTTTCAATCAGATCATGGAGGGTTATCGGCTGCCCAAGGGGACCGAGGAGGAGAAGCAGACCCGATCGGCCCGCATCCAGGAAGCCACCCTGGAGGCCAGCCGGGTACCCCTGGAGATAGCCCGCAAGTGCGCCCGCCTGGTGGAGCTGGCCGATCCCGCGGCGCGGATGACCAACGTCCAGGCCATCGGCGACGTGGCCATGGCCGCCTATCTGGCCGAGGGTGCCCTGCGGGGCGCGGTGATCAACATCGACATCAACCTGCGCTCGGTGAAGGACCAGGAAGCCGTGCGGCAGCTGAACGAGCAGGCGCAGGCGCTGCTGCCGGAGCTGCAGGACAGAGTCGTCAAGGCTATCGAGAAGGGCATGGCCCGACTGTAAGGAGGAAGCGATGGCTGCAGAGCTGCTGCTGGGGCAACCGGTGGCGGACCAGATCAGGGCGGAGCTGGCCGAGGAGCTCGCCGGCTTCAAGAAGGAGTACGGCATCACCCCCCAGATCGCCATCGTCCAGGTGGGCGAGGATCCCGCCGCCACGGCCTACGTCAAGCGGATCGGCAAGGCCTTCGCCGGGGCGGAGATGCTGAGCACGCTGCACCAGCTGCCGGTCCAGATCTCGGAGGCGGACTTCAAAGGAGCGCTGGTGGGGCTGGACCAGGACGAGCGGATCCACGGGATCATCGTCCAGATGCCGCTGCCTCCCCACCTCAACCAGGAGATGGTGACCTCCGTCCTGTCGCCGGCCAAGGACGTGGACGGCATCCACCCCTACAACGCCGGCATGCTGGCCCTGGGGCGGCCCACCTTCGTCCCTGCCACCCCCATGGGCGGGCTGGAGATCCTGAAGAGGTCGGGCATCGAGCTGAAGGGTAAAGAGGCGGCGATCGTCGGCCGCAGCAACATCGTGGGCAAGCCGATGTTCTTCCTGCTGCTCCAGGAGCACGCCACCGTCACCGTGTGCCACTCCCGCAC
>JAJZRD010000194.1 GCA_021845945.1 Chloroflexota bacterium | reverse complement strand
CGTCGGGGATCGCCTGCCGCTCCAGAGTCCTGTTGTAGGGGACCGGAACCTCGAAGGCGGCGACCCGAGCCACCGGGGCATCCAGGTAATCGAAGGCGTGCTCGTAGATCCGGGCGGCGATCTCCGCCCCCATCCCGCAGCTCCGCCAGCCCTCCTCGGCCACCACCGCCCTGTTGGTCCTTCGCACCGACTCCAGCACCGGCTCCATGTCCAGCGGGCGCAGGGTGCGCAGGTCGATCACCTCCGCCTCGATGCCCTCCTTGGAGAGCCGCTCGGCCGCTATCATGGAGGCCACCGCCATTCGGGAGTAGGAGACGATGGTCACGTCCCCACCCCGGCGCAGCACCCTGGACTTGCCCAACTCCTCCACGAAGTCGTCGTCGGGGACCTCCCCCCGCAGGCTGTACAGGAGGCTGTGCTCCAGGAACACCACCGGGTTGGGGTCCCGAATGGCCGCTTTCAGCAACCCCTTGGCATCCCGGGGAGTGGATGGGGCCACCACCAGCAGGCCTGGGACGTAGGCGAAGTAGTTCTCGAAGGTCTGGGAGTGGGTCGGACCCAACTGCCCCCAGCCGGCCGCGGTGCGGATCACCAGCGGCGCATCGACCTGTCCTCCGAACATATAGTGCATCTTCGCGGCGTGGTTGACGATTTGATCCAGCGCCAGCAGGGCGAAGTTGACGGTCATCAGCTCGGCGATCGGTCGGAGGCCCGCCATGGCTGCACCGATCGCGGAACCGACGATGACGGATTCGGCGATGGGTGTGTCCTTCACCCGCTTCTCGCCGAACTCCTCCACCAGCCCCTTGGTGACGGCGTAGGTGCCCCCGTAGGCAGCCACGTCTTCCCCCATGACGAAGACCCGCTCGTCGCGGCGCATCTCCTCCTGGAGCGCCTGGCGCAGCGCCTCGCGATAGGTGAGATCGGGCATGGCTACCTCCCCACCCCAGCGGCCGCCGGGGTGCCTACTTCCATCTCCTGGGAACCGGCGTAGACGTCCTCGCAGATGGCAGCCGGCTCGGGCTCAGGGCTCTGTTCGGCGAAGTCCACCGACTCCTGCACTACCTGGTCCACCCGGCGAGAGACCACTTCGGCCTGCTCCGGGGTCAGGAAGCCTCCCAGCTGCAGGCTGGTCTCGAAGTGGCGAACGGGGTCCCGCAGCTTCCAGGTCTCGACCTCCTCCCGATGCCGGTACAGCTCCGGGTCGGCCATGGAGTGTCCCCGATATCGGTAGGTCATGGCCTCGATGATGCTGGGTCCCAGCCCGTCCCGGGCATACGACAGGGCGTTGGAGATGGCCTCGCGCACCAGCAGCACGTCCATTCCGTCCACCTGCCGGCTGGGCATCCCGTAGGCGCACCCCTTGGCGTGGATCGTCTTGAGGGCCGAGGCCCGGGCCAGGTGGGTGCCCATGCCGTAGGCGTTGTTCTCCACCAGGTAGACCACGGGCAGCCGCCAGAGGGCGGCCAGGTTCAGCGATTCGTGAAACTCGCCGATGTTGGTTGCCCCCTCGCCCATGACGCACAGCACCACCTGCCGGTTCTCCTCGTACTGACAGGCCAGGGCTATGCCGGTGGCCAGGGGCAGGTGGCCGCCCACGATGGCGTAGCCGCCCCAGAAGTGGCGGCTCACGTCGGCCATGTGCATCGAGCCACCCTTGCCCTTGGAGAGCCCGGTGGCCTTGCCGAACAGCTCTGCCATGGCTTGCTTCGGGTCGCATCCTTTCGCCAGGGCGTAACCGTGGTCGCGGTAGTGGGTGACCAGGTGGTCGTCCTTCTCCATGGCTGACACGGCCCCCACTGCCACGGCCTCCTCGCCCACGTAGAGGTGCAGGAAGCCTCCGACCTTCCCCAGGGCGTACTCCTCCGCCGCTTTCTCTTCGAAGCGGCGGATCAACAGCATCTGGTAGTAGAGGTTGATCAACTCATCTTGGTTCATCTTCGATCCACACTACAGCGCCAGCTCGCGGCGCACTTTCTCCGCCAACTCCGACGGGTTCCCCAGGCCGATCCAGTGGATGTCGCCGGCCGGAGCTATATCCTCGATGGTCTCGGGTGCCAGCACCAGGGCCACCTTCTCGATGAATTGGACTCGCGGATCGGATTCCGGAGTGTTCGTCTCGACGGCGTCCTTGAAGTAGCTCTGAATGGAGCCGACCTCCTGCTGGAACTCCCCTACGCCCGGAAACACCCGGAGGCCAAAGACCAGCAGCCGCCCCGAGTTGAACGCCGCGACGCCGGGGGTGAAGTAGGGAAACAGCGCCTTATCCTCGGTGACTATCTGGAAGCCGTGACCCTTCAGCAACTCCGTAAGGTTGGACGTCATCATCTGCACGGTTCGATCGATTTCGATGTGTGACATCGGGATCCTCCACATCCTGGTGTAAGGGTGGCGTGAAGTGCATGCTGGTCGATGGAGTAGGGTTGTAGCTAGCAGCGTCGCGACCCTTGTGGTAGTACCGCAAGGGCCGTGCCGGGACTTTCTGCTCCGGCGCCCGCTCTGATGTCGGGGCAAGATGCCGGCAAAGCCAGAGGATGCCAGGTAACAAAAGTCATAGTCGGTATCGATCTTGCGGGGGAAAGGGCTGCCGGGAGGTTGTTCGGACTTCCGTGATTCGTGCCCACTTCGAGCGGCTTGGGCCGCAGCTTTACTAGCACAGGTTGGGAGGCTAAGAGAGGACATGACGATCAGCAGGTACGAGCCCTTCACGCGATTGGTGACCTTGCGGGATGCCATCGACAGGATGTTCGATGAGGCCTTTGGCCGGGGCGGGATGACCCGGATGGCGGCTACAGCCCTCCCCATCGACATGTTCGAGCGGCAGGACGAGTTGATGGTGATGGCGGCGGTCCCCGGCGCCAGGCCCGAGGACGTCGACATCAGCGTGACCAGCGACACCCTGACCATCCGGGCGACCATCCACAGTGAGGCGGAGAAGGAGGACGCCGCCAAGTGGAACTGGTACTTCCGCGAGCTGGACTACGGCCAGTTCACCCGCACCGTCTCGCTCCCCTTCCCGGTGTCGGCGGATCGGGCCGACGCGCGGTTCGAGAACGGGATGCTCTACCTCAGACTGCCCAAGTCGGCGGAGGCCATGCCCAAGCGGATCAAGGTGCAATCGGGGGCAGGGCAATCCCAGCAGATCGGGGTCAGCCAGCAGCAGGGCGGACAGCAGCCCAGATGACGGCGCACGGGCAGGGTATGCATGCGCCGCATGCATACCCTGCCCGCCTTGAGGTGCAACCATGGAAGTCGATCGGCAGCGGGTGAATCGGGTGCTTCGCCAGATGCGCACCTCGGGGCTGGACGCCCTCCTTTGCCGCCTCCCCCACAACGTCCTGATGCTCACCGGCTACCCTCCGGTGACCGGCAACTCCTTTGCGCTCTTCCCCCTGGAGGGAGAGCCTGCCCTGGTCGTGCCGGAGTCCGAAGAGGAGTTGGCTCGCCGGGGATGGGTGAGGGACGTACGGACCTTCACCGCCGAGACCCTCCACCGGCTGTCGACGGTACCCGACGTGGTGGAGCCGATCCTGTCCCAGCTGGCCCGGGAGAGGGATCTGCTGGGCGGGGTGATCGGGTACGAGCACCAGTTCGGCGAGGTCCCAGCCAGCTACACTCAGTTCGCGGTGACCTCGCCGGGCACTCTCCAGCTCTTTCAGGATGCCTTCGGCGATGCCGAGTGGAGAGCGGCCGACCGGGATCTGGAGGAGCTGGAGGCGGTGCTGACGGAGCGGGAGGTGGACCTGGTGCGGCTGGCCAACCTGGTGGCGGCCCAGGGGATCGTGGCCGCGAGATGGGCGATCCGGTCCGGCGTTCGGGAGTGCGACGTGGCCGGTATCGTGAGCGACGCCGTGCTCGCGACGGGTCACCGGATGGAGCCGGTGCGGAGGGTGATGCCCTACCCCCACATCCTATCGGGCCCCCGTGCCGAGACGGCCTACCGGCCCTTCAGCTACACCTCGGGGAGGAAGATCAATCGGGGCGAGCAGGTGCTCGTTGACCTGGAGGTGTACCTGGACGGCTTCTGGGCCGAGATCACCCGCACCTTCTTCGTGGGCGAGCCCAACGCGGAGCAGCGGGCCGCCTACGAGGCCTGCCTGGAGGCCATGGAGCGGGCCCGGCAGGTGGAGCGGGCCGGAGTGCAGGCCGCCGGGGTGGACATCGCGGCTCGGACGGTGCTGACCCGGCGGGGATACGGCGACGCCTTCCGCCACGGCCTCGGCCACGGGGTGGGCTTCCAGGCTACCGCCCACGACCGACCCCCCCGTCTGCACCCGGTCTCCCTCGACCTTCTGCAGGCCGGAATGGTCCACAACGCGGAGCCTGCCGTCTACATGAAGGAGTTCGGCCTCCGCATCAACGACGACGTCCTGGTGACGGAGGGGGCCCCGGAGCAGCTCACCCCCCTGGAGAAGGAGCTGGACTGGGCCATCTGCGGGCGCAGGCGCACCGTGGCCGGCAAGGCGGCGTGAAGACGCGACGGCTCGGCCCATGGTAAAATGAGACGTGAGGAGGGCGCCCGAGTGTGGGTGTTCTCCCCGTATTCCCGCCCATTGCCGGGTCGTCTAGCGGTAGGACTCGGGACTTTGGATCCCGTTACCCAGGTTCGAATCCTGGCCCGGCAGCCCTTGTGAAACGGCCTGCTGGTAGGCTGCTTTGCGACTATAGGCATACTCTGGCCAATATGAAAGGATAGGTTGGCAGTTCCATAGAGCCAACGATTGGCTGCTGTCTCTGGAAAAAGGCGTATAGTCTTGTACGAGTTCGCGGGAATCTCTGAACGTTTGCGCGAATCTTTGTACATAATAGGCCCGCAGAACTTTGGCGGTGGGATAGCAGTTGAGAACTGCGTAAACCGATGCAATTCTGCGGGCTTCTCGTTCGAATGCGGGGGGCCAGCCGCCGGGAAATTCTACGTCGTCAACTGATTCTTGCCGACATCCGTAAGCTGACCCCCCGGTTACTCGCAGGCCATCAGCCACCTGACCTGCTTCTACCTTCTCCTTGGGGACCTGCTGGCTCCGGTTTTCGACTTCGTCGCGCCCCTACTTCTGGGCCATATTTCTCTTCGTCGCCGTCTCCACACTCTATCGACGTCCATGCCGTTCTCCACGGCCTCTTTTAGTCGATCCAGGGCGACAGCGCTGTACATGGCATAGGGCTTCTTCTTGAACTCCATTACTCGGTAGCAGTCCCTGTCATCATGAAGCTTCAGTTCCTCGATCATCGCCTTTGTCCGCCACATGGAATAGCCGAATGCCTCGGCAAGATCCCCGATGGTCATGTTGAAGAAGGCGTGAGTCTCCACGATTACCTTCTCAGGCTTGATGGCAACGATCCGTCTCTGAAGATCCTCTCGGAGTTCAGGTGGAACATCAGCCAAAGATACGAACTCGATGGCGATGTCTCCTTGCCGAGCGCTGCGTGCGGGCTTCGGAACCAGGAACACTCGAAACTCGAACTTGGGATCACCCGCGACTTCTCCAGGCAGTTGCGCGTGAAAGCAGTCGACGTATGCCTTGATTTCCTCGTACTCGGCGCTCTGAAACCTCTTCAAGGCCGCCACAGTCTGGGGAGATCGGACGCACGAGAACTGGAGTGCGAGACTCAGAGATGTATTGAGCGAGTAGTACGGAGTAAACTTCTTTACGAGTATCTCTTCAAAGTTCATCAGCATCGACTGGCAATGCCCGGCGATCTCAGCATCCAACATTGGCATGAAACGATGCTCGATCTTGTCGCGGATCGGGGCCATGAATTCCAAGTTCTTTACCATGGGCGACTTCGGGTTGGGGTCGTACTTCTTAGCGCAATCTAGAGCACTCAAGAGCATCGGCTCATCGCGTATTAGCTTGGGAAGCTCGTTCTTGTCTCGGGCTATGAGGTCCTGCCCATCGCGAGTGAAGATAGCGTGGAAAAGCGCCGTGTACGCAATAGTCATCAAGACGATGTAGTTGCCGCTGCGAAACACGGAAGTCGGGTTGTTGTAATGCTGGACCGCAGCGAAGGCAGCATCACGTGCCTTGTGCACCAGACCCTCAACTTGCGGGTCGAGTAGCGGCTGATCGGGATTTCGGGCTAGAGCCGTCTTCTGGGAGAACATCCGGCAGAAGGCCTCCTCGGATACCCGACTAAGCCCAGCGCACGTGAAGGATGTACCAGAAGGTTGGACGAAACCCGCAAGCTTCTTGGTCAGGTAAGCCTTCGCAGTACTAAGGCTCCAGCCACTAGCACGGCTAAGATCCTCGACAGCGAAGCTGCTTCCTGTGACCTCTGACTCCCGGAGGAAACCGTAGGCTTTGCGGATCTTGTCTGAACCGACTTTGCGCATTGCCAAGTACCTCCAACTCACGACGGTTTAGCAGGAGTGGACCTGGTGCTGGTGCGTGGCAGGTTTGTGCAGATACTGAGCAGACGGTTGTCGAAGTCCCAGCCATCGCGTCTCGGCACTGTCACGTGTAGGTCTGGGCGAACACCGCGTCGGTGAGCCAGCGGCGGAAGGACTCGTTGTCGCTGAACTGCTTGAAGAGCTCGGTGTCGTCGGCGAGCAGGGCCGTCATCACGCGGGCCAGGGCCTTGTCGTGCTCGATGCGGGCGTTCTGCCTGTCGGAGTTCTTCTTCGCGTTCTGATAGGCCGTGTCGGCCGCGACCTTGGTGGGGATCTCCTCCGTGATCAGCTGCCGGACCCGGTCGGCGTCCGTCCAGGGGATGTTCCCGAACTGGTCGTTGAAGGTCTTCAGGATGTTGGACAGGCGGTCGAGCTCCGCCTCGGGCTTGGCTCCCCCGCCACTGGTCGGGACCGGCCCGATCTCGGCGTCCTCGTCCGGCAGCTGGATCTTCATGGCCGCCTGCTTCTCGACACGGTAGGAGTCCATGTCGATGGACTCCAGGATGCCCTTCGAGAGGTCTTCTTCCACCGGCGCGGGCAGCTTGGGCACGAGGAAGTTCAGGAAGATCGAGAGCTTCTCCCATTCGGCGTTGGTGTAGGGAAGGATCGAGGCGAGGAAGCCGTAAGTCCGCAGGAACGCCTTGGCCTTCCCCTTGAAGTCCACCTGGCCGTCCTCGTCTAGCTCCCGGATGTAGACGCCAACACAGGTGTCGAGGATGGGGTCAAGCTTCTCCCGGTTTCCGCCCGCCAGGTAAAGCTCCACCAGCTGCTGGACCTGGGCATCGGAGTACACCTGGTAGCCGTCCAGCTCCGCCTTCAGGTCGTGCAGCTTGTCCGGATCGGTCTCGTCGGCCAGGATCGTCGTACGGTAGTAGTCTTCGAACGCCTCCCTGATGGCATCGGCGTCGTTCATGAAGTCCAGGATGAACACGTCGTGCTTCTGGGGGTGGGCGCGGTTGAGGCGGGAGA
>JAJZRD010000193.1 GCA_021845945.1 Chloroflexota bacterium | reverse complement strand
GATGATCGCCTCTCCCAGAGGGAGAGGGGGAACCAAGGGCGGGTGAGGGCTGCTTCGGCGCTGCCGACCGAGCCCTCGCCCTGACTCTCTCCCTCTGGGAGAGGGCTCGAATCCCCTCTCTGGGAGAGGGAAGGACTGGTGACATGACGAGCTTCGTCGAGATGGTCGTGTCGACGCTATCGCGTCTCGACCTGCGGGCCGCCATCGACATCCTCATAGTGGCCGTTATCGTGTACTGGATCCTGGCGCTCATCCAGGGAACCACCGCGGTGGCCCTGGTGCGGGGCATGGTCACCCTGATCCTGCTGGCGGCCATTCTCGGCAACGTCTTCGACCTGGTGGTCCTGAACTGGGTGCTCAGGAACTCGATCCCCGCCCTGCTGGTGTCGATACCGATCCTGTTCCAGCCCGAGCTTCGCCGTGCCCTCGAGCGATTGGGCCGCACCAGCCGCTTCCTGGCCCGAGGTGGGCCCAGCAACGAGGTGGTGCGCTCCATGGAGCAGATCGCGGTGGCCTGCCGGCGCATGTCCGACCGAAAGTGGGGCGCCCTCATCGTCTTGGAGCGGGAGACCGGGCTGGGTGAGTACCTGGACACCGGCGTGGAGATCGACGGCCTGGTGTCCGTGGATTTCCTGATGTCCATCTTCTTTCCCAACTCCCCCTTCCACGATGGTGCGACCATAATCCGTGGGGATCGGGTGGTGGCGTCGGCTTGCCTCCTGCCCCTGACCGAGACCCTCCTTTCCGATCAGCACATGGGGACCAGGCACCGGGCCGGGGTTGGCATCACCGAGCGCACCGATGCGATCTCCATCATCGTCTCCGAGGAGACGGGCACGATCTCTCTGGCCAACAATGGGCGCATCGTGCGCAATCTGGACGAGTCCAAGTTGAAGAAGGTGCTTCCCGCGCTCTACCGCCCGCAGAACCCTTCTCCCTGGCTTCCCACCTGGCTCAACGATCGACTGTCGGCCAGGGCACCACGACGAGAAGAGACGGCAAAGTAGGATCGATGAGGATCAACTTCGGATTGGTGGCTCTGGCCCTCCTGCTCTCCACGAGCCTGTGGGTTCTGGTGGTGAACGACCAGAATCCGGAGCGGACCGACACCTCGGACTTCGCCATACCGGTGGAGGTTGCCAAGGTACCCCCTGGCCTGGTGGTCATGAGCAGCCTGGAGCCGGTCCGGTTCAAGATCCGCGCCCCCAAGGATAAGTGGAACTCTCTGCGCACCTCCAGCTTCCGCGCCTACGTGGATCTCTCCCACCAGGGCCCGGGGATTCAGGCGGTTTCCGTGATCGCGGAGTCTTCAGACCCTCAGATTCGGGTGTTGGAGGTGGTTCCCTCCACGGTATCCGTGAGGCTGGAAGAGATCCAGGAACGGACTATCCCCGTCAAGGTAAACCTGGTGGGGAACGTGCCCTTTGGCTACGTGTATCGCACCCCGAAGGTCGATCCGGAGGTCGTGGTGGCCTCGGGGCCAGCCAGCCTGCTGCAGAGCGTCCAGACGGCCTCGGTGGAGGTTCGGCTGGAGGGGATCACCGTGGAGATCGACTCGGCCTTCCATCCCACGGCCATCGACTCGACGGGAAGCCCGGTGCGGAACATCCAACTGAACCCCCAGACGGTGAAGGTCCGGCTGCCCGTGGAGCAGCAGGTGAGCTACAAGCAGGTTGGGATTCGACCGACCATCGCTGGGACCGTGGCCCAGGGCTACTGGATCGAATCGGTCGGCACCGAGCCCTCCTCGGTGACGGTGGTAGGCGATCCCAAGACCCTGGCCGGTATCAACTACCTGGATACGGCACCCCTCAGCGTGGACGGTGCTTCCGCCAGCGTCGTCCAAGACGTGGGGGTTTCGGTGCCCCAGGGGATCTCCCTGGTCCAGCAGCAGTCGATCCGGATGCGGGTGACCGTCTCCTCGCTGCAGAGCAACCAGGTGGTGAGGGTGGCTCCTCGCATCGTCAACGTGGCTTTCGGACTCCAGGTGGCCAGTGCGCCGGCCTACATCGAGGTGGTGCTCCAGGGACCGGCACCGATAATGCAGAGGCTCAGGGTCGACGATCTGGTGGCCACCGTGGACGTCTCGGGCCTTGGGGAAGGCGTGCAGAGCGTGAAACCCAGCATCAGTACCCCGCCGGCCGTGAGCGTGGTGTCGGTAAACCCGGAGTCCGTCGGCCTAGTGCTGACTTCCGCGGTGACCCCCACTCCGTCTCCCACCCCCGGGGCTGCGCGGCCCCCGGGGGTGGGAGCCCCCACCACGCCGACGCCATCGGCGGGATCCGGCCGATAGAATCGTGAGCCATAGGGGCGGGTCTGAAACCCGCCCTTGCCTGAGGAAGGATAGACTTGGCTAAACCGATAGTGGCCATCGTTGGCCGTCCCAACGTGGGCAAGTCGACGCTCTTCAACAAACTGGTGGGGGAGCGGCGCGCCATCGTGGACGAGGCCCCCGGCACCACTCGAGACCGGATCTATGGGACGGTCGAGTGGAACGGCATCCCCTTCACCCTGGTGGACACCGGCGGGCTGGCATTCGAGGATCTGGGCGAGGTGGGACAGGGAATCCTGTCCCAGGCCGAGGAGGCCATCGACCGGGCCGACGTCATCCTGTTCGTGGTAGATGCCAGGGAGGGGCCCTCTTCCGTCGACTACGACGTGGCGGATCTGCTGCGCCGCACCGACAAGCCGGTGATCCTGGTGGCCAACAAGTCCGACACCCCCGAGCGCACCCTGGGGGTCGTGGAGTTCTACCAACTGGGGATGGGCGAACCGCTTCCCGTCTCGGCGATCCACGGCTATGGTACGGGCGATCTCCTGGACGAGGTGGTTCGCGGCTTCTCCAAGGGGGCCGAGGAGGTGGAAGAGGCGGCCGACGTACGGCTGGCCATCGTGGGCCGCCCCAACGTCGGCAAGTCTTCCCTGGTCAACGCCCTGGCGGGAGAGGTCCGGGTGATGGTGAGCCAGATACCCGGAACCACCCGCGACGCCATCGATACCCTCATCCAGTACAAGGGCAAGTCCGTCCTGCTGGTGGACACGGCCGGGATCCGCAGGCGGGGGCGGATCGAGCGAGGCATCGAGAAGTACAGCGTGCTGCGGGCGGTTCAAGCGGTGGAGCGGTGCGACGTGGCGGCCCTGGTGATCGATGCCGAGCAGGGGGTGACCGCCCAGGATGCCCACGTGGCGGGGTACGTCCTGGATTCCGCCAAGGGGATGATGCTGGTGGCCAACAAGTGGGACCTGGTCACGAAGGGCCCTACCACCACCGAGGAGTACACTCGCCAGATCCGGCTGGCCTTCCGTTTCATGGACTACGTGCCGCTGCTGTTCACCTCGGCTCTCACCAAGCAGCGGGTGACGAAGATCTTGGACGCGGCGCTGACCATAGCCCAGGAGCGAAAGAAGCGGGTCCCTACCTCTACCCTCAATGACGCCATGCAGGAGGCTTTCGTCCACCATCCCCCGCCCACAGCTCGCGGCAAGGCCCTAAAGCTGCTGTACGTTACCCAGGCAGGGATCGAGCCGCCCACCTTCGTTTTCTTCGTGAACGATCCCAAGATCGTGCACTTCTCCTACATGAGGTATCTGGAGAACGAGATCCGAGCCCGCTTCGGGTTCGAGGGAACCGCCATCCGGACGATCTTCAAGCCCCGCAGCGAGAAGGGGTAGGAGCCGGCTCCTGCCGGCGATCGCGCTGGCGCCCCGTGTTTCACCTATTGCTGCCACATTTTTAATGCTATCCTAATAGAAATCCTGTACACTATCCATGACGGTTCGGGGGCTCGAGGACGCGATGTCGCCCGAGGCTCTGGCCGCCGGGAATTGGGACGAAACAAGATGGGCCTCGGGCCTGTCTAATATCGGATAAGGACTGGAATCCTCTTCCATAGGAGGTGAGTGGATGAGTGCGGGAAACACGATCAAGACGGTCTTTCTTCTCACGCTGCTGTCGGTGCTGTTCATCCTGGTGGGCCAGGCGCTTGGTGGTCGCGGCGGAATGCTGATGGCCTTCATGCTGGCGATGGTGATGAACCTCGCCTCCTACTGGTTCTCTGACAAGATAGCCCTGCAAATGTCCGGTGCCAGAGAGGTATCCGAAGAGGAGTCTCCGGATCTCCATCGCTTGGTGGCGGAGTTGGCTACCTACGCCCGGCTGCCCAAGCCTCGGGTGTACCTGATCGAGAGCGATTCTCCCAACGCCTTCGCTACCGGGCGGGATCCCCAGCACGCCGCCGTGGCGGTGACTACCGGCATCCTGCGGATCCTGAGCCGGAGCGAGCTGGCCGGGGTGCTATCCCACGAGCTGGGCCACGTCAAGAACCGCGACACCCTGATCGCCACGATGGTGGCCGCCATCGCCGGGGCCATCACCATGCTGGCCAACATGGCTCAGTGGGCCATGATGTTCGGCGGCTTCGGCCGGAGAGACGGCGAGGAGGGTGAGGGAGCCGGCGGGTTGGTCGGCGGTCTGCTGATGATCATTCTGGCGCCCATCGCGGCCACCATCATCCAGCTGGCCATCTCCCGCGCCCGCGAGTACGAGGCCGATGCCACCGGCGCCCGGATCATGGGAGACCCCAACAGCCTGGCCAACGCCCTGGAGAAGCTGGAGGCGGGGGTCAAGTACAGGCCGATGTTGACGGCCAACCAGGCCACGGCCCACCTGTTCATCGTGAACCCATTCTCGGGTGGCCTGTCGGGTCTCTTCTCCACCCACCCGCCCATCGAGGAGCGGGTCTCCCGCCTGCGGAAGATGGCCATGCAGTCCCACGGCTACGGGATGGGCTCATAGCGATTATCCTCGCTGGGCCGACTCGCGCTCCCTGAGGGTGGAGAGGGTATCCACCCCCTCACCGCAGTAGGGGCAGGTGTTCCACCGCAGCGACAACGGTCGCCGGCAGTTGCTGCACACCCTCTTCAGTCGGGTTGCACAGTTGGGGCAGAAGATGTACTCCTCCTCTGTCCTGTGCTTGCACTCCGGGCAGGCCGTCCTGATCTCGATGTCCTGGAGCAGGGCTTCCTCTTCCAGGGCATGGGAGTAGGCGTCGCCCAGGGTCCGGGGCGGCCTCAAGACCTGGTAGATCAGCAGGCCTGGGAAGCTGAAGACGGCGACCAGCAGCGTGGCGGCCATTTGCAGCAGGACGTCTCTGGTTCGGTTGCGGATGTCGCGGTAGGTCCACCAGATGGCGGCGACCCAGAGAGCAAGAACGTAGGCCCCTACGACGATCAGGGCCGTTTGGATCAGCTTATCCATAAGGATGAACCTCTCTTAGCAGTGCTGTGAGGAGGAAACGCACGAAAGGTGCCATCATTGTAGCAGGGTTGGGCCCTCACCCCCAACCCCTCTCCCGCACGCGGGAGAGGGGAGACTGAGGAGTGACTTCTTGGGGACACCCCAAACCCCGCCAGGCGCTGCGCCCTGGACCCGCTTGCTTGATGGGGATGTCGCCACCCAGCAGAGCTGCGCCCTGGACCCGCTCGATGGGGACGTCGCCATCCAGTGGGGCTGCGCCCTGGACCCGCCCTCTCCCTCTCCCTCTGGGAGAGGGTCGGGGTGAGGGCTGACCCGGCACGCAGCACGCAGCACTCCGGACTTGGTGCCTAGTTCGCCAGGGAGACCACCGTCGCGCCGTCGCCGCCGTCGCGGGCCTCGGCCGGCTCGAAGTGGCGCACCAGGGGGCTGGAGGCCAACTGCTGCCGGACGGTCTGACGCAGGGCGCCGGTGCCCTTGCCGTGGATGATGCGCACCATCTTCAGGCCGTACAGGTAGGCGTCGTTCAGGTAGCGATCCAGCTCCTCCTCGGCCTCCTGGGGCCGCCGCCCCCGCAGGTCCAGCTGTATGCCGATGTCGGGCGCCTGCTGGTGGAACCGGTAGGTGATGTCCGACGAGGGCGGGGCCGCCGGCTGGGGCTGATCGGTCCTCGACAGCTCCTGGGCCTTCACTCGGGTGCGCAGGTTGCCCACCTGCACCTCCACCTCACCCCGGTCGTCGGGGAGGGAGGACACGACCCCCACCGTCTGGAGGCTGGCCAGGTAGACGGCTTGGCCCACCTTCAGCTGCTGGGCCGGCATCGGCTCCTGGCGCCGCCGTCGCTGCTTCGGGGCTCGCAGGGGGCGCAGGGCCTCGGCCTGCTGGGCCAGGGCGGCGATGGGAGCGGGCGCCTCTCGCTCCGTCCGGACCCGCTCCAGCTCCCGCATTACCTGCTGCACCTTCTGCCTCAGGGCCGCAAGCTCCTGCTCCGACTGCTCCCTGGCCCTCTCCAGGACGGTCTGCTTCCGCTCGTCCAGCTCTGCCAGCTCGGCGTTCAGTCTAGCCCGCTGATTCCGCAGCTGATCCCGCAGCCTCTCCGCCTCCGCCCGCGACTCCCGAGCCTGCTCCCGGTCCGTCTGGAGGTGGGCCAGCAGCCCCTCGATCTCCAGGTCGGCGGGCTCCAGCAGCTGCTTTGCCCCCTCGATGACCTGCTGGCTCATGCCCAGCCTGGAGGCGATGGCCAGGGCGTTGCTCCGGCCCGGCAGCCCGATGCTCAGCTTGTAGGTGGGCGACAGGGTCTCCAGGTCGAACTCCACCGAGGCGTTCTCCACCCTCGGCGTGGTGTGGGCGAAGCTCTTGAGCTCCGAGTAGTGGGTGGTGGCGACGGTCGGGGCCCCGCGCTCCAGCAGGTGGGAGAGGATCGACCGCGCCAGGGCCGAGCCCTCCTGGGGATCGGTGCCCGCGCCCAGCTCGTCCAGCAGCACCAGGGACTCGCCGTCCGCCTTCCCCAGGATGTCCACGATGCGAGTCACGTGGGAGGAGAAGGTGGAGAGGCTCTGCTCGATGCTCTGCTCGTCCCCGATGTCGGCGTACACCGATCGGAAGATCCCGACGACGGAGTGCTCCTCCGCCGGTATCTGGAGCCCGCACTGGGCCATCAGGCAGAGTAGCCCCACGGTCTTCAGGGCGACGGTCTTGCCACCCGTGTTCGGCCCGGTGATCACCAGGACGTCGAAATCGCCCCCCAGTTCCAGGGTGATGGGCACGACGTGGCCGGAGAGGAGCGGGTGGCGAGCGTTGATCAGCCGCAGCACAGGTGCTGAGTGCTGGGTGCTGCCACCCTCACCCCACCCCTCTCCCCTCCCCGCTGCGGGGAGGGGCAGGGGGAGGGGTCTCTCACTTTCCGCATCTCCCCTTCTCCCCGTCTCCCCTTCTCCCCGTCTCCCCTGGGAGAGGTCGACGAGGACCGGGCTCTCCGCCCGCATGGCCTCGGCCAGCTTCGCCTGGGCCAGGTAGAGGTCCACCTCCGCCAGCGCCTCCAGGGTGCGCCCCAGCCCCTCGGCCTCACGACCCACCAGGCCGCCCAGGTGGCGGAGGATCCGCTCGATCTCGTGCTCCTCGTCGATCTGGAGCTG
>JAJZRD010000010.1 GCA_021845945.1 Chloroflexota bacterium | reverse complement strand
CCAAGGGACGGTTCCTTTCGAGGGCTGTGGTCAGCCTGGTGTTGACACTTCCAAGGATGCCACAAATCTCGACGGGAGGCGTCCCTTCTCCTATGTTGATCGCTTAAGTGAACAGTATTGGCTCTAGACCCGCTCCCCGGGTGGGGGAGACCGTTGCGCTGGAGCCGGAGCCGATCCCGGTGACAGTGCCGGCGATGATCGAGCGGTTCCGGGGAGCCTACCGAAGCGACGCCGCGCTCTGGCGAACCTTTGTCTCGACGGAGAACCTCCGCCGGTTGGAGACCCTCAGCGGCCTCGGCGACGAGGAGTTCCGCTTCCCCGTGGATCTTTGGGTGAAGCTGGTGTACGACTTCGCCGTCGCCTGCCACCGACACGACCTGGACTCGGGGCGGGTACTCGAGTCGCTGACCGGTCTCTACTACGGTCGCACCGCCGCCTTCTGCCGGGAGACCCTCGACGTGTCGACGGCGCAGGTGGAGTCGGAGACCATCGAGGCTGTGGCGCGGCGCTTTGAGCTGTTGAAGCCCTACCTGGTGCAGAGGTGGGAAGAGGTACTCGGCGGCTAGATGCCGCAGGGGCGAAGCATCGATCGCTGGCGTTCGATGCTTCGCCCCCACAGGTTCGGCTACATCGACTTGACGGCCTTTTCCGCTCGCTTGAAGTAGTGGTCGACGTATTCCTCGGCGTCCTTCAGCAGATCCAGGATCACCGGCTTCATCTCCGGCACAACCCTCTCCGAGACGAACTCGCGCCCGACTCGGGCTGCCTCAGTATCGCCCAGATCCTTGGCCCGCTCCATGACCATCTGAGCCGACGTCATCCGCTCCTCGCGAGCGGATCTGCGGGATATGGCGTAGGCCAGGATCCCCGCGATCAGGCCGCTCGCGAGCAGCATGCCGATCGGAAACCTGTTTCCGTCCATCCTCGTTCCTCCTGCCAACCTTCACCTGCCGGAGGGCCTGTCGCCTGTGAGGGAACCTGGGCGGCGACGGGTCGCCTCCCCGCCGGCGGCAGGAGGGGCAAGATGCATGCCGGTTTAGCTACACTCCGATCTCGTGCTGGCGCAGTTTCGTTTCCAGCTCCGACGGGTCCATGCTGAGCATCTTCGCCGTGGCCGACCGATTGCCATCGGAGTGGCTCAGGGCCTGTTGCAGCAGCTGCCTCTCGATGTCGGTCATGATCTCCTTGAAGGACTGATCTCCCTGGAGCTTCTGGTCCAGGTCCACGAAGCGCTTCAGCTTGGACGGCGTGAGGTACAGGTGCTGGCTGGTTATGATGCCGCCCTGGGCCATCACCACCGCCCGCTCGATGGTGTTCTCCAACTCGCGCACGTTGCCCGGCCAGTCGTGCTTCTCCAGCACCTTCAGCGCCTCCTCGGTGATGCGAGAGGGGGGGCTGCTGATGCTGAACCGATGCTTGTGGAGGAAGTGCTCCACCAGCAGAGGGATGTCCTCCTTGCGATCTCGCAGGGGGGGCATGAAGATCGCTATCACGTTCAGCCGGTAGTAGAGATCCTCGCGGAACCGGCCCGCCGTGACCTCAGAGGCCAGATCCTTGTTGGTGGCTGCCATCACCCGCACGTCCACCTGGATCGGGATGGACCCCCCGACCCGCTCGAACTGCTTCTCCTGGAGGACTCGGAGCAGCTTCTTCTGGGTGCCCAGCGACATCTCGCCGATCTCGTCCAGGAAGATGGTTCCCTTGTGGGCCATCTCAAATCGGCCCTTGCGCTGCACGATCGCTCCCGTGAAGGAGCCCTTCTCGTGACCGAACAGCTCGCTCTCCAGCAGAGTCTCGGGCAGCGCCGCGCAGCTCACCTTCACAAGAAGCCCCTGCCGGTAGCCGGAGTTCATGTGGACTGTCTGGGCCACCAACTCCTTGCCGGTGCCCGTCTCGCCCCAAATCAGGACGGTGGCGTCGCTGCGAGCCACTCGACCGATAGTCTTGTAGAGCTCCTGCATGGCCCCGGTCCTACCGATGATCCTATCGGAGGGATCCGGCTTCTCCAGCTGCACCCTGAGCTTCTTGACTTCGGCCGCCAGCTCCTGGTAGTCGAAGAAGCGGCGGACGGTGAGCAGGACATCGTCCAGCTCGAAGGGCTTCGTTATATAGTCGAAGGCTCCCAACTGGATTGCCTGGATGGCGGAGCTGGAGGTGCCGTGAGCCGTCATCAGCAGGACGGGAACCTTGAGGTTCTGCTCGCCCAACTTCTTCATGACCTCGATGCCATCCCACTCGGGCATCCGGAGGTCCATGATGAGAAGATCCGGAGTCAGCTCAGGGAGCATGCGCAGCACTTCACCGCCCGACTTGGCTTCGGTGGTGTCGTACCCCTCGCTCTCCAGGAAGTTCTTCAAGAGCAATCGGATGGAGGGATCGTCGTCAGCAATCAGAATTTGCTTCTTTGACATTCCCATTGCTCCCTATTGCTAATTGTTGCAAGCATTATTATACCTCATTGGACTGGCGGTTTCAAGCAACAAACACTTGGTGGCTTGTCGGAGTTCGGCTCGGCCGTAGGGGAACTCGATCTCCCCGGGAGATGTATGCCGACTTGTGGGGACGTAGGATCATCGGCGATCCGTTTCTGACCCCTTCGTTCAGTGAGGAGCCTTTCCTTCGCCCTCGCCGGTGTTGTGGGAGGCCGGCGGCCGGCTACTTGCCCGCGCGAAGGGCCCGGTACTCCGCGGCGGCTGCCGCGAAGTCCTCCATGGTCTCTCGGAGCACCTCGTCGTAATCGCCACCTTCCAGCCTGAGGATGTAGGCCGGATGGTAGGTGGCCATCAGTTTCTTGCCGGAAAGGCCGCTGAACCAGCTGCCGTGCTCCTGGGTCATACGGAAATTGCGATGGATCAGTACGTTGGCCGCGAGGTTGCCCAAGCAGAGGATCAGCTTGGGCGACACGATCTTGAGCTCCCGGTCCAGATACTCCTTGTAGTAGGCCAGCTCGTTGGCCCTCGGCAACCGGTTCTTGACTCGACCCTCGACCAGCTTGGAGGCCCGCCGTTTCAGGACGTTGGTGATCCACACCTCCTTTCTGCTCAGCGCGGCAGAATCCAGCAGCCTGTCCAGCAGTTGGCCCGCACGTCCCACGAAGGGCCGGCCCTCCATCTCTTCGCGCTCACCGGGTCCCTCCCCCGCGATAACCATGGGGGAACTGGGATCGCCCTCGCCGAAGACCACCCGGGGCGACGACTCGGCGAGAGGGCAGGTCTCGCATTGTTCCAGCTCCTTTCGGAGCTGATCCAATTCCGCAGCCACTCGGTTCACTGCTCTAACCTAGCGCCAACCTGGTGAGGCGGACCTTTCTTATCGACCTGCCCGGCGCATTGAGAAAGGCGGTGGGCTCCTCCACGTTGATAGTGGCGTGAGCCCACCCCTTGGCAAGGGCCGTGACGGGCTTTTCCTCTGGTTTCGGCGTTCGCCGCTCGGCCCCTGGGGGCTGTCGTATCGCATTCTCACGCAATTCCGCTGCGGGAAACCACGTACGCAGTTGAGGCAATCGCTGTGCCATGGGGTGGGAGTACTGCATCCTTGCCGCACCCCGCCGCCTACGGGGCCGGCGACTCCAACAGGGTGACGTCGAAGGTGCGGCGGTTGCCGGCCCGGGACGCCTCGATCCTCACCTTCTGGCCGATCTTAAGCTTGCTGAGGCTGTTGCGGAGATCCGCGTCCTTGCGGATCTCGTCGGACTCGATCTTGACGATGATGTCCCCCGCCTCCATGCCGGCCTTGGCGGCGGGTCCACCCTTCACGGCCCGAACGATGTAGACGCCCCGGTCCACCGGGAGGCGGTACTGTCGGGCAAGGGCAGGGGTGACCGTGGCCAGCTCGATGCCCAGGTAGGGTCGACGTACCTTGCCGTAGGTAATCAGGTCGTCGATGATCGGTTTGGCGCTGTTGATGGAGATGGCGAAGCCGATGCCCTGGGCTGGGGCTTCGCCGGAGCCGGTAGCGACCGCCGTGTTGACGCCGATCACCTGGGCGTAGCTGTTGACCAGGGGGCCCCCGCTGTTTCCGGGGTTGATGGCGGCGTCGGTCTGGATCAGCTGGTGGAGCGTCGCGCCGTTGGGCTCGTCGATGCTCCGGTTCAGGGCGCTGACCACGCCGGCAGTGACGGTGGGCCCGCCCTCCAGCCCCAGGGCGTTGCCTATGGCCACTACCGGTTCGCCGACCTGCAGGGCGTCGGAGTCCCCAAGGGTGACCAGGGGAAGGTCGTCGCCCTCGATCCGGACCACGGCCAGATCGGTGGAGGGATCTCGACCCACCAGTCGGGCGTTGTAGCTCTTATCCCGGTCGGGCAGGGTCACTATCATCTCGTTGGCGTCTTCCACGACGTGGTTGTTGGTGATGATGTAGCCCTTTCGGTCGATGATCGCCCCCGACCCGACTCCGCTGGTGGGCACGGCCTCGAAGAAGCTGGGGGCGGTGCCCTTGACCATGATCTGAGCCACGGCGGGCCGAACCCGGGCCGCCACATGCACGACGTTCAGGGGGCCGCCCTGGACCGCTGCTGCGGGCTGAGCCGGCTCGCGGCGCTCAGCGACGACTGGGGCCAAAGTCGGGGCGGGCGGAAGGGCCGGCTCTGCTTTGGCGGTCGGCTCCGTTCGGAGGGCCGGGGCGGTGGGGGAGGCCACCGAGGGCCGGGTCGGCTCGGGTTGCGAAGCCTTGGCCTCTTGTCGAACGCTACCAAAGGGCTGTGGGAGGCTGCAGGCCAGGGTGGATAGGGGGGCTATCGAGCACAGGAGAACCAGGGCCAGGACGGGCAGCAGTGCGCTTCTCCTCCTCATGTGGACGACTCCTATGACGCAAGCGTGAGGATGGGACCGCCTAAGCGGGATGAATGAGGTTGGGGTAGTATAGCATGTGGGGGAGGAGCCATCAGCCATCGGGCAATCTGCCACCATGAGCGGAGCGGAGGGTCTACGTTGGGGGGGGTGAGACGCCTCGCTTCGCTCGGCACGACGGCATCCGCGTCGATGGCCGACCGCTGATGGCCGGCGGCTAGATGGTGCTTCGTCCCTGGGTGAGACTCCTCGCGAGGAAGAGGAACAGCACGGAAGCCACCAGGGATGCCAAGGTGCCGACGAGGTTAAACGCCGTCACCGCCGTTCCCGTCAGGGTGACGAAGAGCCAACCGCCGATGACCGACCCCACTATGGCGACGATGACGTCCTCCACGATCCGGTAGCCGTTGGTCACCAGCCCGGATACCAACCCCACGGTGAGCCCCACCAGGGCCCAGGATATCAAGCTCATAGTACCGGTTTCACCGCCTCCACTCGGATGGGAGGCTCGACGACGCTCTCCCGAGGACATCGAGCGATCCCGAGCAGGAAGCACGGGCCGTGCCTGGTATAATCACTCACCGATACTTCCTCACAGGAGCGTGATGGAATGGATGGCATCATCGATCTTCGCAGCGACACCGTGACCCTTCCCACGCCGAAGATGATGGAGGCGATGAGCCGGGCGGAACTGGGGGACGACGTGTACCGCGAGGACCCCACCGTGAATCGGTTGCAGCGGCTGGCGGCGGAGATGCTGGGTAAAGAGGATGCCCTCTTCACCGCCAGCGGCACCATGAGCAACCTGGTCGCCGCCCTAACCCACTGCGGCCGTGGCGACGAGATGATCGTGGGCGACCAGGCCCACATTTTCTACTACGAGGTGGGTGGGGCCTCTGCCCTGGGAGGGGTGCATGTCAGAACCGTTCCCAACCACCGGGGTGCGCTGGATCCGGCGGAGGTCGAGGCCGCCGTTCGCGACCCCAACAACCTTCACTACCCGCACACCCGGCTGGTCTGCCTGGAGAATACCCACAACCGCTGCGGGGGCGTGGCGCTGACCCCCGAGCAGGTGGAGGCGGTCGCCGCGGTGGCCCACCGGAATGGGGTCAAGGTTCACCTGGACGGGGCGAGGCTGTTCAATGCGGCCGTGGCCCTGGGTGTCGCCCCGGCCCGCCTGGTGAGGGAGTGCGACTCCGTGAACGTCTGCATCAGCAAGGGGCTGTGTGCGCCGGTTGGATCGGTGCTGGCGGGCTCCAGGGAGTTCATCAACGAGGCGCGGCGGAACCGGAAGATGGTGGGGGGAGGCATGCGGCAGGCAGGGGTTCTGGCCGCGGCCGGCATCGTCGCCCTGCAAGAGATGGTCGACAGGCTGGCAGAGGATCACGCCAACGCACGGGTGCTGGCGGAGGGGATCGCCGATCTGCCGGGCGTGCGGGTGGAGCTGGACACGGTGCAGACCAACATCGTGGTGATAGAGCTGCAGCGACCCGGCCTGTCGGGAGCGGAGTTCGTCCGCCGGATGGGGGAGAGGGGAGTGAAGGTCTCCCCCTTCGATGGCCAGTTGGTGCGCATGGTGACCCACTACGGCATCACCAGGAGCGACGTAGAGAAGGCAATGAAGGTCACCCGCGAGGCCCTGGTGGCGCAGGGCGCAAACCCGTAGGGCGGGGCCCTGTGCCCCGCCGCCCGGCAGGCGATGGTAGGCCGGCGGCAGGGCAGAGCGCCCCGCCCTACGTCTTGGACCCCGGCGCTGTCCCCAGCCGTGGCTACTTCTGCAGGAACTCGGTGGTGAAGACGGAGTCGACCTTCACGTCCGCGGCCAGCAGCTTCATCTGGCGCATCCAGTCGGCGTAGCTCTGCCACCGCTCCCTGGTTTGCCAGCCGAAGGTAGGCACCCCTTCGCTCCAGAGGGGCATCAGCAGCCGGATCCCCCGCTCCTCCATCTTGCGGTTGGTCTCAGGGTTGGCCTTCACCAGCAGGTCGAGGGCCTTCTCGGGGTCCTCGATCGCGTCGTTGAACCCCTTGGCGGTGGCCCGCAGGAAGGCTTTGATCACCTCCGGCCGCTCCTTCGCAGTCTTCTCGTTGGTCACCAGGACCAGCTCGTAGTAGTCGGGCACGCCCCACTGCTCCACCCGCATGACGTCGACCGGGTAGCCCTCCAGCTCGGCCAGGATCGACTCGTGGGTCCAGTAGGCCCCGAGAGCGGCGTCCACCTTCTTGCCGACGAGGGCCTGCACCAGATCGTAGCCGACGTTCACCAGCTCCACTTTGTCGATGGAGCTGCCATCCTTCTCCATCATGGTGGTGAGCAGCGCCTCGTGGCCGGGGATGCCGGGGTAGCCCACCTTCTTCCCCTCCAACTGCTTGGGTCTGGTGATGCCCGAGGCCTTCAGGGTCATCACGGAGTTCAAGGGGTGTTGCACGAGGGCGGCCACCGACTCGACCGGGATCCCCTCGGCGGCGGCCAGCAGGACGTCGGACTGGTAGCTGATCCCGAAGGCATCCTTGCCGGAGCCAACCAGCTTCAGCACGTCCTCGGGGTTGGATGGCACATAGAGGTCGACGTCCAGCCCCTCGTCACGGTAGTAGCCCTTCTCCTGGGCCATGTAGAGCCCGGCGTGGTCGGAATTGGGGTACCAATCCAGGGCGACGGACAGCTTGATCGGGGTCTTGGGGGCGGCAGGCTGGGCCGCCTTGGTGGGTTCGGCGGCGGCCATGGTGGGTTGTGCTGCTGCCGTTGCCGGAGGCGGGCCGGGCGCAGGCGCAACCTGGCAGCCGGCGAAGAGGAGCGGGAGGGCGACCAGGGGGAGGATAGAGAGTAGCCGGACGACCCACGCGGTGGGACGGTTCATGGTAGATACCTTCTTCCTAGCTAGCTTGCAGAGACCGGCAGTGCCGGTGGCCCCTGCGTCTCATCACTTCTTGTCCTGGGAATTCCAGGGGATGAGGTAGCGTTCGGAGAGCGCCACCAGCCCGAAGAGAGCGATGCCCATGACGGACAGCACCACGATGGCGGCGAACACCCGGGCCGTCTGAAACTGGGAGGCCGAGCGCACCATGAAGTAGCCAAGACCGGCGCTGGCGCCCACCCATTCCCCGATCACGGCGCCGATGACGCTGACGGCGATCGCCACCTTGGTCCCGGACAAGATGAAGGGGAGAGAGGCCGGGAGCTGCGCCTTCAGGAAGATCTGCCGGCGGGAGGAACCGAGGGTGCGCAGCAGGTTCACCAGCTCGGCATCCACGGCCCGAAGGCCGTCCACCATGTTCACTACGATGGGGAAGAAGCAGATCAGGGCCACCACGATCACCTTGGGCAGCAGACCGTAGCCGAACCAGATCAACAGGATGGGCGCGATGGCTATCACAGGGATGGTCTGGGAGGCTATCACGAAGGGGTAGAGGGCCCGCTCCAGGGTGCGAGAGTAGGCGATGGCCACGGCCAGCGACGTGCCCACCAGGAAGGCGATGGCAAAGCCCACCAGCACCTCCTGCAGCGTGACCCAGCCGTGGCGAGCCAGCAGATCTCGGGAGCTGTAGATGGCAGCGCCGACGTCGGTGGGAGCGGGCAGCAGCCAGCGGGGCAGCTCCAGGATCGTGGCGGCCAGCTGCCAGGCCAGCAGAAGGGCCGCCACCAGGGCAGAGGGGGGCAGCCACTCCAGCAGGGTCTTGCCGGCGGTCGGCGGGGGAGTCCATTCGTTCTTGGGACCAAGGGCGCGAGGGATCTCCACGTCAGAGCCCCCTTCGCTCGCGAGCCAGCCGGCCGACCTCTTCAGCAGCCCCGCCCTCGCCGGCGCGGTCTCTCCTCCGGTCTTGGCCGGGCCATCCCAGCAGGTCCTCGTCCATCGCCTTGCGAGCCTCCTCGCGGATGGAGCCCAGCAGCTCGGCCTTCAGCCGGTTGAATCGGTCCGAAGTCACCAACTGGTACTCTCGAGGCCGTGGGAGGTCGACGTCCAGCACCAGCTTCACCCGCCCGGGACGGGCCGTCAGCACGTAGACGCGATCGGAGAGGAGCACCGCTTCGTCCACGTCGTGGGTGATGAACAGGATGGTCTTGTGAAGGCTGTCCCAGAGCCGGAGCAACCACTCCTGCATGTCGGAGCGGGTGAGGGCGTCCAGCGCCCCAAAGGGCTCGTCCAGCAGCATGATCGGCCGATCGGTCAGTACGGTCCGCAGGAAGGCAGCCCTCTGGCGCATACCGCCCGACAGCGTCGCCGGGTAGGCGTTCTCAAACCCCTGGAGGCCGAACAGCTCGAAATGGGCCAGCGCCCTCTTGCGGGCCATCGACCGAGGAACACCCTGGATCTCGAGCCCCAGAATGGTGTTGTCCAGGATCGACCTCCAGGGCATCAGCAGGTCCTTCTGGGGCATGTAGGCCGCCGCTCCGATCCGGTGGCCGGCCGGATGGCCGTCGAACCGGATGGAGCCGGAGGATGGTTCCTCCAGGCCGGCGATGACGTTGAGGAGGGTGCTCTTGCCGCAGCCGCTGGGGCCTATGAGGGTTACGAATTCCCCGTCGCGGGCGTGGAGATCGACCTCCTTCAACACGGGCAGGAGCCCCTGGCCAGTGGAGAAGTCGACGCTGACCCCCTCTAGCTCGATCTTCGGTTGGTTGGTCTCCGCGCTGCACACCCGGGTGTCCCCCACCGGAAACAGACAAAGAGAAAGGCGCCGGTCCGAATGCCAGCGCCTCTCGCGAGACTGTCGGTGAACCGTTTCCTACGCTGGCATTACCCAGGTCAGGTTCGACGGTCGGCGGCGGAATTCGGCCGCCATCTCAGCCCGGCTAACCCCGAGCCCCCGTATCGTATCCATCTACACCCTTCTTCAACTGGTGCCAGCGTAGCAGTTGCGCTCCCGCGGTGTCAAGCTGGCCGCAAAGTGGATGGTCCAGGCAACCTTCTTGCTCTATATACGAACGGGTTACCGCTGCAGGGGTCGGCCGGCCTCTTTTCACCTGCCCGCTTCTTCTTTGCGGCGCGAACCGCTACAATGGGGCGGCCGGTCCACCGAGAAGATGAGGATAGGGAGACGAGATTGTCTGCGGCGTTGCGCGGGAAGCTGGTAGTCGGACAGTCGGGCGGCTGCACCGCCGTCATCAACAGCAGCCTGGTGGGCGTCATCGAGGAGGCCCAACGGCAACCGGACGTCCTCGGCGTGTTGGGCACCCTTCACGGGGTGGAGGGGCTGCTGCGGGGCGAGTTGGTGGCGCTAGGGGGCGAGAGCAAGGCCACCCTTCAGCGGTTGAGGCGCACCCCATCGGCTGCGCTGGGCTCCTGTCGTTATAAGCTGCAGGAGGGCGATCTCGAGAGGATCATCCACGTCTTCCGGCAGCACGACGTCCGCTACTTCGTCTACATCGGCGGCAACGACTCCGCGGACACCTCCCACAAGATCTCCATCGCGGCAGCCGAGATGGGCTACGACCTTCGGATCATGGCGGTGCCCAAGACCATCGACAACGATCTCCCCATCACCGATCACTGCCCCGGCTACGGCTCCATCGCCCGCTTCGTGGCCCAGAGCGCCCTGGATGCCGGACTGGACACCGAGGCAATGAAGCGGTACGACCCGGTGAAGATCATCGAAGTGATGGGCCGCGACTCGGGGTGGGTCGCGGCGGCCGGCGCCCTCGGAAAGAAGAGCCTGCTGGACGCCCCTCACCTGATCTACGTGCCCGAGGTGGCCTTCGACGAAGAGAGGTTCCTGGAGGACGTGAAGGCGGTGCACCAGGAGATGGGGTTCGTGGTGACGGTGCTCACGGAGACCATCCGCGACCACCGGGGCCGGGTGGTCGGCAGCGAGGAGCCCTACTTCGTGGATCCCTTTGGCCATGGCTACTTCGAGAGCCCCGCCGCATACCTCTGCCGGTTGGTGGCCAGGGAGCTTGGACTCCGGACCCGATTCGACAAGCCGGGGACCATTCAGCGGATGTCCATGGCGCTGGCCTCCAGGGCCGACCTGGAGGAGGCCTATCTCGTCGGACAGCGAGCGGTGCAATACGCGACGGAGGGGCGAAGCGACCAGATGGTGGTACTGCTCAGGGAGCCGGGCCCTCGGTACCGCTGCTCCACCGATTCCGCCTCCCTGGAGGAGATCGCCAACACGGTGAAGCCCTTCCCAGCCGAGTACCTCAACGCCGAGGGAAACTTCGTCACTCAGGCCTACGTGGATTACGCGCTGCCCCTGATCGGCGATCCCCTGCTGGAATATGCCAGATTGGAGAAACGCCCCGCGCCGGGCTGGTAGCGGGGGAGCTGGCACAGCGAGTGCTTCGCCGCCTCTCGAAATGGGCATCCAACTGTTTTCGGGCTCGGCGAACCCAGAGCTGGCCAAGGGTATGGCCGGCAAACTGAGAATAGCGCTCGGCAAGAGGCTGCTGCAGCGGTTTCCGGACGGCGAGGTCAGTTTTCGGCTGGACGAGACCGTTCGAGGCCACGACGTCTACCTGCTGCAGTCCACCTGTCCCCCCGTGGACGAGCAGCTGGTGGAGCTGCTGATCATGATAGACGCCTGCCGCCGTGCAGCGGCGGGCCGGATCACCGCCCTCATCCCCTACTACGGCTACTCCAGGCAGGAGAAGAAGTCCAGAGGTCGGGAACCCATCACCGCTCGGCTGGTAGCCGACCTGCTGACGGTGGCCGGCGCCGACCGGGTCGTCTCCCTCGACCTGCACGCTCCGGCCATACAGGGCTTCTTCAACATCGGCATGGACCACCTGACGGCCGTGCCTCTCCTGATCGAGCACTTGCTGCGCCATCGTGAGCCGGACATGGTGGTGGTCTCTCCGGACACGGGCCGGGTAAAGCTGGCGGAGAAGTACGCCCGGGGGCTGGGGTTGCCCCTGGTGGTGCTTCACAAGGAGCGGCTGGGTGGCGCGGAGACCGAGGTGCACGCCGTGATCGGCGACGTCCACGATTTGCGGCCCATCGTCGTCGACGACATGATCACCACCGGGGGCACCATCGAGGGGGCGGTGCACGCTCTGCTGGAGGCCGGCGCCAGGCCGGAGATGACCGTAGCTGCCACCCACGGCCTGCTGGTGGACGGCGCCGTGGATCGCTTGCAGGATCCGGTCATCGCCCAGGTGGTGGTCACCGATACGGTGCCGGTGCCGCCGGAGAAGCGGCTGCCGAAGATGCACATCCTCTCCGTAGGCGGGTTGCTGGCCGAGGCCGTGCGCCGGCTCCACGAGAACCGCTCCATCAGCGAGCTGTTCCCTCCCCGCTACGATCACCATCCGGTGTGAGCGATGCCGGAGCTGCCTGAGGTGGAGACCATCAAGAACGACCTTCGGTCGCTGGTCCTCGGCCGGAGGATCGAGGGGGCCAAGGTGCTGGACCCCCCGCTGGTGAGGTACCCATCCGTTCCGGAGCTCGAGGCCGGCCTGACGGGAGAGCGCATCGTTGCCGTCGATCGGCGTGCCAAGTACCTGCTGCTGCGGCTCTCCTCGGGGCGGATCCTGGTGGTGCATCTCATCCTCACAGGGCAGTTGCTGCTGGTGGAGCCCGAGGCTCCGATGCAGAAATCGGCCCGGCTGATCCTGGAGCTGGACGATGGGCACCAGTTGCGGTTGGTGGACAGCCGCCGCCTGGCCAGGGTCAACCTGGTGGAGGAGCAGGAGCTGAACGTGCGGGTTCCCCTGGGGGAGCTGGGCCCCGAGGTCACCTCCGACCAGTTCACCCTGGAGTTCTTCCGCCGGGTGCTGCGGGGAACCCGCCGGCAGATCAAGGCGCTGCTGCTGGATCAGCGGGTGGTCTCCGGCCTAGGCAACATCTACACGGACGAATCCCTTTTCGCGGCCCGCATCCACCCGCTGCGGCCGGCCAACAGCCTCTCGCCCCAGGAGGTGGAGCGGCTGCACCACGCCATCCGCACCATCCTGCCGGAGGCGATCCGCCTGCGCGGCACCACCACCAGGTCCTATCGCGACGTGCTGGGTCGCAAGGGGGGCTACCAGGAGAAGCTGAAGGTGGTGGCTCGGGCCGGACAGCCTTGCGTCGGGTGCCCCGGCACCGTGGAGAAGGTCTGGGCGGCAGGTCGGGAGACCTACCTCTGTCCCTCTTGCCAGCGGCTCGTGGAAGCGGAAGAGAAGGCAGCCTAGTCCCAGGACCGAGGGCCGAGGACTGAGTGCCCCAACTCTAGGAGCCGGCATCGTCCCTGATGCCGGCGGTCGATGAGGGCCGCCTGGGTCAGGGACGACCCCGACTCCTAGCCTTCGGATCACGCGTGACGGAGCACTAGGCTGCAAGACCTGGGTGCTGACTGCTGATAGCTGATAGCTGACTGCTTCGGTCAGTGGGCCTGCCGCCAGCCCTCGCGGTAGTAGCCCGGCAGGACGGGCTGGATCAGGCTGTTGGGCAGGAGCTGCTGCCGCGGCATGTCCGCCGGGAAGACGAAGAGGGCCCGCAGGGTGGGACCGTCCAGGAATCGGGTCGGCACCGACGGCTTCAGGTCGTTGGGGTTGAGCCGGGCCTGAGAGGCCATCACGAAGCCCCAGTCGCCGAAAGCGGGGACGTTGGCGTGGTAGGGCGCCACCTGGGGCCACACCTCCTGCATCGAGGCGTAGATGCACCAGTAGGCCTGGGACGCGAAGTAGGGGGAGGTCGCCTGGGTGACAAAGACCCCACCCACCGCCAGCCGGCGAGCCGCCAGCCGGTAGAACTCCACGGTGTAGAGCTTCTGGATGTTCTCGTTGCGGGGGTCGGGGAGGTCGGCCAGGATGACGCCGTAGAAGCCGGCGTCATCCTCCAGGAACTTGAAGGCGTCGGCGTTCACGATCCGCACCCTGGGATCGGAGAGTGAGCCCTGGTTGAGCTTCGTAAGGTCCGGCTGGGTCTGGAACAGCTTCGTTATCTGACCATCCAGATCCACCACCGTCACCCGCTTCACGTCAGGGTACTTGAGCAGCTCCCGCACCGCCAGCCCGTCGCCGCCTCCCAGCACCAGCACCTCCGAACGGTCCCGGGCAGCGGCCATGGCGGGATGGACCAGGGACTCGTGGTAGCGGTACTCGTCCAGGGAGCTGAACTGGAGGTTGCCGTCCAGGAAGAGCCGGAGGTCGTCCCTCCAGCGGGTGATTGTGATGTGCTGGTATGGGGACTGGGCGGAGTAGACGACGGGATCCCGGTAGAGCTGCTGCTCCAGCTGCTCCCACAGGGCGTCGCTGTGGCCGAGCCCCGTGCCCAGCAACCCGGCCACCGCCAGCAGCAGTGCGGCGGCGTACCGGCGCTCCGGCAGCTGCCGCCAGGCCGTGCCCAGCACCATGCCGGCTACCCCAACGTTGAGCAGCCCCACCACCAGGGCAGTACGGATAAGCCCCAGGTAGGGGAGCAGCAGCAGCGGGAAGGCCAGGGAACCGAGGAGGCCTCCCAGGTAGTCGAAGGAGAGCACGTTGGCGATGTTGACCCGCAGGGTGTACTTCTCGGAGAGAAGGCGGGTGAGGATCGGGATCTCGAGGCCCACCAGGATGCCGATGGCGGCGATCACCCCGTACATGATCGGTCCGTAGACGGATCTGAGGCTGCCGTAGGTGAAGTAGAGCAGCAGGGCTGAGGTGCCCCCGACGGCCCCGACCAGCAGCTCGATGGCGATGAAGGTGAGCAGCAGGTTGCGGTGCAACCGTCGGGAGAGATAGGACCCCACCCCCATGGAGGTGAGGAAGAGCCCGATGGTGACGGAGAACTGGTATATGGAGTCGCCCAGCAGGTAGGAGCTGATGGTGGCGATCATCAACTCGTACACGATGGCGCAGGCGGCTATGACGAAGACGGAAAACAGCAGAGGCAGGGGACGCGCCTCGCCCCCTGCCCGCGGATCGTTGATGGTTTCTCGCATGGGAAGCCCTCAGCGATCAGCAGCCAGCGGTCAGCGTTCAGCCGAAAGGTGGCTGACATCTGATGGCTGATGGCTGATCGCTAGTAGTTACCGGATCGCCGCGTAGATGATGATGGCCATGCCGATCATGACACCGGCAACCACGACCCCCGCGGCCACGTTTCCCTTCTTGATCTCCTCGTGGTACGCCACGGGGTCGAAGATGTCGAAGATCCGGAAGGCCGCGATGAGAAGTATGACGCCGATAAAGGCCCAGACGATCGATGACGCGATGGACGACAATACCGCAGTTGCATCCATGGACTTACTTACCTCCACTTCCTCCGCGAATTCCGCCGCCGCCGAAGCTACCGCCGCTGCTCCTGCTCGGGGATCTGGGGGCAGGGCTGGTGGGACTCGAGGACCCGGAGTTGCTCGAAGTGCTCCGGTCCCAGCCCCCCCGGTTCCATCCGCCGCCACCGATGAAGATGGGCGGTCCAAAGGAGGGGCCGAAGAAACCGCCGTACCCTCGGGGTGTGCAGGCGTTGGCGAACGCCGAGAACCAGATGGCTATGATGAGGACAAAGACTGCGATGAGAACCACTCGGCTACTCATGGGTTACGCCTCCGCGCACGCAAAGTCGATCACCGAGCGGGTGTGCACGATGGTCAACTCGCCAGGAAAGGTGTGGTAGGTGACGAGGGTGGCACTCCGACCCTCCAACTGCCATTCCAGACAAGTCACCGCGCTTCCGGCCTCATCCGAGGATGGGAAAGCGTACCGCAGGCGGCCCGGGCCGGGGAGAGCCAGCAGGGCGACCTCCTCTTGGAACTCGGTCGGGGAGCAGCGATGCCGCCACAGGTCGAACCGATAGGAAAGGGTTTCCCGTTCCTCCACCCAATGAGACCCGTCTCTCGCCCCGATGGTTTCGGCATGCCCCGGCAGACGGTCCAGACCCGGCCTCGGGCAGGCCAGCATCTCGCACAGCAGCCTGCCGCCGGTCTCGATTTCCAGGAAGTGGCTGCTGCCGATGATGGCCAGGCTGATCCTGCCGCCCGGTAGGTCGATGGTCCGCTCGGCCAGGACACGGACGACCCCCCTGGGCGCCGCGGAGTCGAAGAGATAGAAAGTCAGATCCGTCGAGCGTTGGTCGACATAACCTGGCAGGGTCGTGCAGTCCGGCCTCAGATCATTGCTCCCGGCCGCGGCAGCGACTGCCGAACGAGCGGTTTCGCCGCCACGCCGAGCGCGGCAAAGCGTCGCCTCCGAAGGACAGCCGAGTCCCTTCGTCTCGCTCGGGGCCACAGGGGAAGAACCCTGCTCGGTTACCCCTCGGGGTTTCCCGGGTAGATGGTTATCTGGTAGGGCTTGATGGTCTCGCCGATGGAACAATGGATGGTCCCAGTCATCTGCGACTGGTCCTCTCTCACCTCGTTGTCCCCCCATCTCTCGATGGAAAGCTGTTTGCCGCTCTCGCTCTCGTAGTCCCAGTACTCCACCCTTTCCGTTGTGGACAGCTTCGACTTCTTCTTGAGTATGGCGTTGGCGAAGCCGTACTCCGTGCGGTGGTACTCCTCCTCCTGGTAGGAGAGGGGATCCGAGGGCGGCATGTGGGGGTGGAACGGGACGTCGTGATAGAGGGTTAGGGCCAGCCCTTCGTCCTCGACGACGCCCAGCCAATACTTGTCCTGGGGGTTCACCAGGAGAAAGTCCCACCAGACATCCCCCCCGTCGCCGTGGTACTCGATCCTCTGCTCGACGAAGTAGTCCTCGTCGTGGTAGGACACTACGTCGCCCACCTGGAGGGTCTGGGGCGTGCGCTCCTCGATCTTCTCGGGCTCTTTCTCCATGCCAAAGAACTTACGCCAGCTCATGGGGAGTTCCTCCGGGGCAACTATCGGGCACTTTGGGTGATCGGGCACTTTGGGTGAAAGGATACCACCTTCCAAGGTCAAGTCAAGGTAGGCAGAAGCATCACCACACCGCGACCCGGCCGGGGGTAGGCCGCTGCCTACCTCCGTCACACCTTTGGACCCTGGAAGCGAAGAGAAGGTTTCGCCGGCGGCCGCCTGGACGGCTCGAGACGCAGCCATGCATTGCGAGGGGGCCTGACGGTTTGGTATAATTCCAGCTGGCGGGGCGACTCGCGCATGGTGAGGGTAGCCAAGTGGTTTAAGGCGCCAGGTTGTGGCCCTGGAGATCGTGGGTTCGAATCCCATTCCTCACCCCAAGCTCACCTTCTTGCGCCCGTAGCTCAGCGGATTAGAGCACTGGTCTTCGGAACCAGGTGTCGGGGGTTCGAATCCCTCCGGGCGTACCCTGAATAGAGGCCTACCAGGAGCCATGGCTGACAGATCGGCCATGGCTGTTGCTTTTCTGCCGGTGAGGGCCGCAGCCGCCGAAGGTGAAGGTGGAGGGCCGAACAGTGAGTGGGCTCCTGGGGATGCTGAGCGATTCCACTTGACCGAAGCGCCGCAACAGGGTAGAGTGCTAGGGTAGATCGTGCGAACGGGCGTGGCTCAACTGGCAGAGCAGCGGTCTCCAAAACCGCCGGTTGGGGGTTCGAGTCCCTCCGCCCGTGCCTCTAAGAACGCGAAAGGCGACCCGCTTAGCGGGTCGCCTTTCTCTACGTCCTCAGCCTCTCGTCGCGATGCTATTCGATCGGGGCGAGGGGCTCCTTCGGGATATCCGCGGAGGGGGCGTGGCCGTTGCTCTTTTTCAAGAGGCCCGGGATCAGTCCCTCCAGGAGGTCGATGGGCAGCGGGAAGATGATGGTGGAGTTCTTCTCCACCGCGATCTCCGTCAGGGTCTGCATGTAGCGCAGCTGGAGCGCCGCCGGTGTCCGGTTGAGCTGGTCGGCCGCGTCGGCCAGCCTGGCAGAGGCGTCGAACTCGCCCTGGGCGTGGATGATCTTGGCCCTCTTCTCTCGTTCTGCCTCGGCCTGCTTGGCCATTGCCCGCTGCATCGCCTGGGGCAGCTCCACGTCCTTGACTTCCACTGTGCTGACCTTGATCCCCCAGGGCTCCGTCTGCTCGTCGATGATCTGCTGCAGGTGGCGGTTGACCTTGTCCCGCTGCGCCAGCAGCTCGTCCATGTCCGACTGGCCCAGGACGGCCCGAAGCGTGGTCTGGGCGATCTGAGAGGTGGCCCGGATGTAATCCAGCACCTTCACGACTGCCTGGTTGGGGTCCACGACCCGGAAGTAGATTACCGCGTTCACCTTGATGGTGACGTTGTCCCGGGTGATCACCTCCTGGGCGGGAACCTCCATGGTGACCACGCGGAGATCGATCTTCTGCATCTTGTCGATCCCCGGGATGATGAAGAACAGCCCCGGCCCCTTCGCGCCGATCAGCCGGCCGAGGCGAAAAATGACCCCCCGCTCGTACTCCTGGACCACCTTGACCGCGGAGGCCACGAGGATGAAGGCGAAGACGAGCAGGAAGATCAGGCCTGTGCCCGCAGTGGAGATGAAACTCATCCGTGATACCCCTTTCTTTGCCTGTAACGGCGCCGTGGGCGCCATCGGGAGCGAGAAGCCTCTGTAGTGTTATGGGCAGAGCCCTCAACTCTACGTGGATCTTATCATAGATGGGGAAGCATAGCTTGACAACCGGACAGGCCGAGCGTGGCCGTAGGGGAATCTTCCATCATGGAAGGAACCGCTTGCGGCGCATGACGATGCTCTGCACGATCCCGATGCAGACCAGATTGGTGATCAGAGAGCTGCCGCCGTAGCTGATGAAGGGGAGCGGGATGCCGGTGACCGGCATGAGGCGGAGGTTGGCCGCCACGTTCACGGTGATGCTGAACAGCAGCGTCATGGCTATGCCGGTGGCGGCCATGCGGCCGAAACTGTCCCGGGCGATGCCGGCGATCCGCAGGATCCGAAGCAGCAGCGCGGCGAAGAGAAAGAAGAGCGCTACGGCCCCGACGAACCCCAACTCCTCGGCCAGGACCGAGAAGATGAAGTCGGAGTACTGGATCCGCAGGAAGTGCCCCTGGCTCTGGGTGCCCGCCAGGAAACCCCGACCGAACATGCCGCCCGACCCGATGCTGATCTGAGCCTGGATGATGTTGTAGCCCTGGCCCCACGGATCGCTCTCCGGGTGAAGGAAGATGGTGATGCGGTCCCGCATGTAGTCTTTCAGCATGGACCAGATGAGGGGCACCGAGGCTACCGCCGCTGCCGCCGTGAACAGCAGGTAGCCGACCCGGACCCCTGCGGCGATCGCCATCAGGAACCAGATCATCAGGAAGGTGGTGGAGGTCCCCAGGTCCGGCTGGGCGTACACCAGGGCCACGGGGGGCACGGCCAGGAGGAAGGAGGCGACGAAGTGGCGAAAGGCCCGAACGTCCGCCTGGTGATCGGCGAAGTAGCGAGCCAGGGCCAGCACCAGGGCGGGCTTCGCCAGCTCGGAGGGCTGGAGTGGAAAGATCTTGAGATCGATCCAGCGTTGAGACCCGTATTCAGCCTGCCCGTGGGCCGTGAAGAGCACCACCCCCAGCAGCACGATGGACGCACCGTAGATGAAGTAGGCGCTGGCGTAGAGGATCCGGTAGTCCATGGAGGCGACCAACACCAGGAGCAGGAGGCCGGCGACGGCGTAGCCCATCTGCTTGGTGACGTAGCTGCTGAAGGAGATGGTTTCGTTATTGGTGGAGGGGAAGGTGGAGCTGTAGACCAGCGCCATGCCGTAGGCCAGGATCACCAGCAGGATCACCAGCATCAGGTAATCGGCGTAGCGCCATCGCTTCATTATCGACCGCATCGGTCCGTCCGCAACCTCTATCGGGCCCGCTGTGGGGTGGGCGTCGCTACCGGTTCCGAGTGGTTGAAGTATCGCTTGAAGATCTGCATGGCCACGGGGAAGGCATCGCTGGGACCGCCGCCTTTCTGGAGGAACACGGTCACCGTCACCTGTGGGTCGTCGTAGGGGGCGTAGGCCGTGAACCAGCCGTGGGTGGGCATGATCCCCTTGGCGTCCTTGGGGCCGGGGAATTCGGCCGTTCCCGTCTTGCCCGCGATCTTCAGAGCCGGGACGTTGAACGCCTTGGTGTCGTCGTTCCGGGGCACCCGCTCCATCCCCTGGCGAATGAGGCTCAGGTTGGTCTCGCTCACATCCAGCTTCCGGATCTCCACCGGGTCCACATCGCGGATGAGATTGTCCTCGGCGTCACGGATGGAGGCGACCAGTCGAGGTTCTAGAAGACGGCCCCCGTTGGCGATGGCATTGGTGACGTTTGCGACCTGGAGGGGAGTAGCCAGCACGAAGCCCTGCCCGATGGACATGTTGTAGGTGTCGCCCTTCAGCCACTCCTCCCCCCAGGTGTCCTGCTTCCACTGCGCGGTGGGGACGAGCCCATCCACCTCTCCCGGCAGGTCAATGCCGGTGGGGGCGCCGTACCCCATCAGCCGGGCCCACTTGGCGAGCCTCTCGTTGCCCAGACCCTCGAACTTCTGGCCCGGGTTGCCCCCTCCCAGGGAGAAGTAGTAGACGTCGCAGGAGTTGGCCAGGCCGGTGACGAAATCCTGCAGGCCGTGAACCCCCCAGCAGGGGAGGCGGGTGGAGAGGGCCGGGTTGTACTGGTTAGGAATAATGAGCGCACCCTCGCACAGGATCTTCGTATTGGCGTTGGCCACGCCCTCCTGGAGGGAGCCCGCGGCCGTCACCAGCTTGAAGACGGACCCCGGGGCGAAGGTGCCGCTGATGGCGTAGTTGATCATCGGCTTGAGGGGATCGTTCATCACCCTCTCCAGCTCCGAGGGGCGGACCTTTCCCGAGAAGAGGTTGTCGTCGTAGCTGGGCAGACTGACCATGGAGAGGATCTGCCCGTTCCGGGGATCCATCACGATGGCCACGGCCGAGTCGGCCTTCTTCTTCACCATCGCGTCCGCCAGGATCTTCTCCACGTCCTTCTGCAGCTGTACGTCGACGCTGAGGGTCAGGTTGTGGCCGGGATCCGGGCTGTCGATGCGGAGGTCGTTGACGGGCCGCTCGGTGGCGTCCACCTCGTACAGCTTCTCTCCCGGTTTGCCCCGCAGATCCTTCTCGTAGGTAGCCTCGATGCCGGCAGCCCCGATCCGGTCGTCTCCCCGGTATTCGGCCTCCTTGTCGTTCTGGCGGGCGGCCAGCTGCTCCTCCGTGATGGGGAGCATGTACCCCAGAAGGTGGGAGAGCAGGGGACCGTAGGGGTAGAGGCGGCTGGACTCGGGCAGGACGATGACCCCCGGCAGCCGCAGGTGCCGCTCTTCAACCCGCAGGACGACGTCGCGCTCCACGTCCGACTTGATGATCACCGGGGTGAAGTCGTCCCCCTTCCGCTTGCTCACCTTGTCGGCGATGTCGGCAGGGGCAACGCTGAGGAGCCCGCTCAACTCCGAGTACACCCGGCCGGGATCGTCCTTGGGCAGGGCGGCGGGGACGATGGAGACCTGGAAGCTAGGGGTGTTGGCCGCGACGATCTGGTGGTTTCGATCGTAGATTACCCCGCGGGGGGCATCCACGGGGCTCACCCGAAAACGGTTGATATCCGCCAGTTGGCGGAAGCTGTGGCCCTCCACGATCTGGAGCCTCCACAGCTGGGCCAGCAGCAGGCTGAAGGCCAGCACTATCCCGATCCGCAGGAGAAGAAGCCTCCAATCGATGCCATGTTTCTTCTGCGGGTCCTGGCTGCTCGGGAGGGAGATCCATTTGACGGGTCCAGAGGCTACCATCGTATCTGCTCCTCGCCTTCCGCGGAGGGTCCGAGCTTCTTCACCAAGGCGAAGGCCACCGGTGCCAGTATGGCGTTGAGGAAAGCCCCCGGCACCGTCTGGAGGGCCAGGGTGCTGACCCACTCGACGCTCCAGCCCGCGGCTTGAAGGGTCAACATGATAATGCTGTGATAGAAGACCGTGGCCAGAAACACCGCGACCAGGGGGATAATCAGGTTGGCTCGGTAGATGTTGGCCTCGCCCAGGCCGGTGGCTAGCCCGATGAGCCCCATGGCGATGGTGGCGGTGCCGAAGGGAATGGCGGAGAGCAGGTCTATCAGCATGCCGCCCAGCAGGCCACCGATGAGCCCCTCCTCAACGCCCCGGCTCACGCTGTAGGTGACCACCAGCAGCAGCACCAGATCCGGTCTCGCTGTGAAGAGCGTGAGCTTGGCGCCCAGGGTGGCCTGAAAGACGGCCGCCACCAGCAGGGCTGCGGCGAGGATCCCGATCCTTCGCGAGTGCACCCGGCCTCCCACAAAAAGGGCTGCGTCTTGGGGTTTCGTGACCTCGGCCCTGAAGGGCCGGGTTACCACAGCCCCGCTTAACCCGGCCCTTCAGGGCCGGAGCGGTAATCAGTTCTTCGGAAAATCGAGAATGGCGTAGATGCGTTCCAGCTTGGAGGTGTCGACGGCGGGCTCCAGGATGGCCTCCTGGAACATCTCGATGTTCCGCTTCTGGACCCGCACTACCTTCCCGATGGGCAGCCCCTCGGGGAGACTGCCCCCGACCCCCGAGGTGATCACCAGGTCGCCGGTCTGGATCAGCTCCTGTTGAAGGATGTGTCTCATGATTAGGCCTCCTTCCTTGCGACCGCCGACGATGCCGCTGGCTCGAGAGACCGGATCCTGAACCCTGGCGGCCACCGAGCTGCTCACGTCGGTCACCAGCAGCACGAAGGCCGCGGTCGGCTGCACCCGGATCACCCGCCCCACCAGACCTCGCCAGGTGATGATGGCGGTATCCTCGCGGATGCCGTCGTTGCTCCCCTTGTCTATGATGATGGTGTTCAGTATGCCGGTGGCATCGGTGCCCAGCATGCGGACCGGCAGCAGCTGCAGCTGAGGTCGGGTTTGCTTGAACCCCAGGAGCTTACGGAGATCCTCGTTCTCTTGCTCCAACTCCCCCATTCGCACCAGCTCGAAGTTGAGGCGGTCGATCTCCTCCTTCTGCTGCTGCGACGTGCCGCGAAGGCTGCCGATGCTGCCGACGGTCCCGAAGAAGTCGGAGAAGGAGTTGGCGAAGCCACTGATGTAGAATGATAGGGGGGCCAGCAGCTGGCTGCCGAAGTCCTGCGCTCTACTCGCACTGGCGGGTTGGAAGACAAGGAATAGTGCCGCCACCGCGGCTAGAGCGCTCGCCCACCAAGGTATAGGCTTGCGATCCAACAGCCGTACCTCTCTGCCGTCGGGTGGCTATCGGCGCCGCGGGCTCTTGTTGTCCTGGACGTCTACCAGCACCTTTCGGAGCATGTCCAGATCTTCCAGCACCCTGCCGGTCCCGCGCACCACTGCCTGGAGGGGGTCCTCCGCGATGTGGACCTGGATGCCGGTTCTTTCAGCGATCAACCGATCCATGCCGGGCAGCAGCGCGCCGCCGCCCGCCAGGGTGATGCCTCTAGTCATCATGTCGGCCACCAGTTCCGGAGGGGTCTCTTCGATAGTCTCGGTCACCGCTTCGACGACGCTGTTCACCGAGCTCGATATCGCCTCGCGGATCTCGGAGCTGGTCAGCTGTATCTCGCCCGGCAGCCCTGTGAGGACGTCCCGGCCCCGGACCGTGATGGTGCGGTCGTCGGTGCTGGGATGGGCGCTGCCGGTGGTGATCTTGATCTCCTCGGCCATCCGCTCCCCAATCATCAGGTTGTGGCGCTGGCGCACGTAACCCACGATATCCTGGTCCAATTCGTCGCCCGCGATGCGGATGGAGCGGAGGGACACCATGCCGCCGAGAGAGATGACCGCCACCTCGGTGGTTCCACCGCCGATATCCACGATCATGCTGCCCGAGGGCTCGGTGATGGGTAGCCCGGACCCGATGGCCGCCGCCATCGGCTCCTCGATCAGCAGAGCCTCCCGCGCGCCCGCACTGCAGGTGGCGTCGTGGACCGCCCGCCGTTCCACCTCCGTGACTCCGCTGGGGATCCCGACCACGACCCGCGGTCTTGGAATGAGGGTGAACTCCTCGTGGACCCGGCCGATGAAGTAGTGGAGCATCTGCTCGGTCACGTCGAAGTCGGATATGACTCCGTCCTTGAGTGGCCGGATAGCGACGATATTGGCGGGGGTGCGGCCCACCATTAGCTTGGCCCCGGCCCCGATGGCCAACACCCTCCTGGTCTTCTTGTTGATGGCGACCACTGAAGGCTCGTTGATGACGACCCCTTTTCCACGTACCAGAACCAGGGTGTTGGCGGTTCCCAGGTCGATCCCTATGTCCCTGGACATAAGGCCCAGGATGGCGTTGAGGGGGCTGAACACGGACTCCTCCCAGTGTCGAGTAACGGAGGTATGAGGCTGATCGGGGCGATACGGGGCGGCCGGCCAAGCGGCTGAGCGCACGCGCGCTGCCCCATCACGTTGATCAAGAGCGACCTGGATACTATACCATGCTGCCGAAGGGCGGACAAGAAAGAAGCAAAGGCCCTGCACCGGGGGAGTCGGCCGCCGATCCAGGGCAAAGAAGTGCCCCGAGCGACCTTTCTGCGTCCGTTCGCTTGGTTCCCTTCGTCCGCTCGGGCTTCCGCCCTTGTCGGCCGCCAGTCACCCGCGCTCGGATCTCCGACCGGCCCGCTCTGACGGCCTCTCGGGCTTCCGCCCTGCTGGCTCCGTCAGCCGTCCCGTTTCGGAGTCCCGAACCTCGCTCCGGATCCTGCGTTTCGGGTTTCCCCGCTCCGCCGATTTCCCTTGCTCCGTTCGGTGCCACTTACCGGATCTCTCGGGGCAAGAGAGACTATAGGACACCCATAGGGGCAAGTCAATTCCCAAAGAGTGGGTTTCGAGCAGTCTCCCCGCGTTGGCTGTGGTTAGCGAGGGTTTGCTGTGGTAACAGGTCAACCCCTCCCCGTTTCGGGGAGGGGTACCAAAACCCCCTTCCCGATGCGGGAAGGGGGCAGGGGGTTGGGTCTTCTCCAGATTAGGCCTTGGCCAGGGCCTGATCCAGATCGCCGAGGATGTCCTGGACGTCCTCGATCCCCACGGAGAGCCGGACGAAGTCGTCGGTTACGCCGGCTTCCAGCCGCTGCTCCGTGGTGAGCTGCTGGTGGGTGGTGCTGGCCGGATGGATCACCAGGGACTTGGCGTCCCCCACGTTGGCCAGGAGCGACAGCAGCTTGACTCCGTCGATGAACCGCTTGCCGGCCTCCAGGCCCCCTCTGATGCCGAAGCCCATGATGCCGCCGGCCATCCCCTTCCGGAGGTACTTCTGGGCCAGTCCGTGGTTGGGGTGGGAGGTCAGGCCCGGATAGGCCACCCAGGACACCTTGGGGTGCTCTTCCAGGAACCGGGCCACCTTGAGGGCGTTGGCCGAGTGCCTATCCATCCGGAGCGAGAGGGTTTCCAGCCCCTGGAGGAAGAGGAAGGCGTTGAAGGGGCTCAGCGCCGGCCCGAGGTCCCGCAGAAGCTGGACCCGCGCCTTGGCAATGTAGGCGGCCGGACCGAAGCTCTGGGTGTAGCTCACCCCGTGATAGCTGGGATCGGGGTCCACCAGCTCGGAGAACTTCCCGTTGCTCCAGTCGAAGCGTCCGGAGTCGACGATGACCCCACCGATGGAGGTGCCGTGGCCCCCGATGTACTTGGTGGCCGAATGGACCACCACGTCGGCGCCATAGTCGAAGGGGCGGCACAGGTAGGGGGTGGCGAAGGTGCTGTCCACGATCAGGGGAACGCCCGCCTCGTGGGCGATCCTGGCCACCGGCTCGATATCCAGCACGTCCATCTTGGGGTTCCCGATGGTCTCGGCATAGAGCGCCTTGGTCTTGGGGTTGATGGCGTGCCGGAAGTTCTCGGGATCGGAAGCATCGACGAACCGGGTCGTTATCCCCAGCTTGTGCAGGGTGACTGCAAACAGGTTGTAGGTCCCGCCGTAAAGGGTGCTGGAGGAAACCAGCTCGTCGCCCGCCCGCAGGATGTTCAGCAGGGCGATCGTCTCGGCCGCTTGGCCCGAGGCGAGGGCCAGTGCCCCGACCCCGCCCTCCAGCAGCGCCATCCGCTGCTCGAAGACGTCGGTGGTGGGGTTCATGATGCGGGTGTAGATGTTGCCGGCCTTCTCCAGCGCGAAGAGGCTGGCCGCGTGATCGGCGTTCTCGAAGACGTAGGATGTGGTCTGGTAGATGGGTACCGCCCGGGCCCCGGTAGTGGGGTCGGGCACATGGCCTCCATGGAGGGCCAGGGTATCAAAGCGCCAGGACTGCTCGCTCATGTTGATCTCCTTCCAAAACGCGCCACCTGGGCAATGGGGATTGTCGTGTTGACCGATCGACTTACTCGACTATAGTGGAAAGTGGCGCCAGTATAGGGCCGACGGGGTCCACTGTCAACAGCTTCGTCTCCGGTGACCTGGATGCAGCAAGGCTCCCTCAGTCGAAGCCGAGCCCTCGCTCCTTCATGCTGAGCCAGCGATCGCCGCGGCCGACGACCAGGTGGTCCAGCACCGCAACGTCCAGCAGCTTCCCGGCCTCCACGGCCTGGCGCGTCACCTGGATGTCGTCGCGAGAGGGGGAGGGATCCCCGGAGGGGTGGTTGTGGACGAGGATGATCGCGGCGCAGTTCTGGCGGAGGGCCTCCTTGAACAGCTCCCCCACCCGGATGAGGGAGCTGTTGAGGCTGCCCTTGTACACCTCGTGGCTGCCGAGGACGTGGTTCTTGGTGTTCAGCAGCAGGACCCGAAGATGCTCCTGCTCCAGGAGCCCCATGTCCAGCACCAGTTGGGCGGCGTCGGCGGGGCAGCGGATGATGGGGCGATCCAGGTCCGGAGCGGTCAGCAGCCTTCTGCCCAGCTCCAGGCAGGCCTTCAGCTCCAGTGCCCGGACCCGGCCGATGCCGGGCACACGACACAGATCCTCCACCGAGGCCCTGGCCAGCCCCGCCACCCCCTGGAAGCGGTGGAGCAGCGCCTGCGCCACCTGGAGGACGTTGTGGCCGGATGTCCCGCTGCCGATCAGGATGGCGAGCAGCTCGTGGTTGGAGAGGGAGGTAGCGCCAAGATTGGCCAGCCGCTCACGGGGGCGGTCCTCGGGGAGCAGCTCCTTCACGCCCAGGTGATACTCCGCGCTCTCGGGAACAGCCATGGTCCACCTCCAACATAGATGTGGATCGACGGCAGTATAGCACAGCGGAGGTGGTATGATGTGGAAGAAAGACACTGAATCCGGGGGTGGCAGATGGTTTCTCCACAGTCGGTAAGGGTCGTCTTCATGGGGACGGGGCAGTTCGCCATCCCGTCCCTGGAGGCGCTGGTCGCGCACGGCTACCCTGTGGTGGGGGTGGTTTCGCAGCCGCCGCGGCCCGCCGGCCGGAATCGCAGGCTGACCCCGCCGCCGGTGATGGAAGCGGCGGAGAGGCTGGGGCTGCTGGTGCAGACGCCGAAGCGGCTGCGGGCGCCGGAGTCGGTGGTCGCCCTGGCCGATCTGCAGCCCGACCTGATCGTCGTGGCCGCCTACGGCCAGATCCTGCCCAGGACGGTGCTGGATCTGCCGCCGAAGGGCTGCCTCAACGTCCACGGCTCCCTGCTGCCCCGCTGGAGGGGAGCCTCGCCCATCCAGGCGGCGATCCTGGCCGGGGACGAGGCCAGCGGCGTTACCCTCATGCGGATGGACCCGGGGCTGGATACCGGGCCGATCCTGGCTCGCAGGTCGACACCCATCGAGGAGCAGGAGGCAGCGCCGGATCTGGAGGTGAGGCTGTCCAGCATGGGCGCGGATCTGCTGGTGGAGCTTCTCCCTAGCTACCTGCAGGGTTTGGTCGCTCCCGTGCCGCAGGAGGAGAGGCTGGCCACCTATGCCCCCATCATCAAGAAGGAGGACGGCCTGATCGATTGGTCGCGGGCGGCGGTGGAGATCTGGCGGGCCAGCCGGGCCTATCGGGCGTGGCCTGGGAGCTACAGCTTCTGGAACGGGCGTTTGCTGAAGGTCGCCGCTTGCCGGCCCGAGGGTGCGGGAGCTGCTGCCGGAGCGCCAGGGACGGTAGTGTCGCTGGAGTCCGGGCGAGAGGCGGGCGTGGCCACCGGCAGCGGTCTCCTGCGACTGGTCGAGGTGGCCCTGGAGGGGGGACGGCCGCTGCCGATCCGCGACTTCCTGCTGGGCCACCGGGACTTCGTGGGTAGCCGCCTCGGCTGAGAGGGGTGACGGGGGGGTGCCCGTCACGTTTCCGGGAAACCCTTGAGCTGGCTGTAGCCGTTCCTCCCGGAGCCCGCTGACTAGCTCACGCCCATTTGCCGCTTTTCGCCCTACAGGCTGGCGGCCACCCGGAAACGTGACGGGCACCCGTGACGGGGCAACGGCTTGAGATTGGGTGCGGGCTATGCTACTATGAACTGTAGTTAGCAGCAGTTTTCTGCCGTTATCAACGGCCGGAAACCGGAGGAAGACCCGATGTTCTGGTTCTACCCTGGTCGAAAGCTTGATTGGCGCTAGACGATGACTTTGACCGAGCCGAACAATCTATCGCTTACCGACATGAGCCAGGATGCCATGGAGCAGCTGGCGCTCTCCCTGGGCCAGCCGCTCTTTCGCGGGCGCCAGCTCTTCCACTGGGTGCACGGCCGCCTGGAGAGCGACCTGAGCCGGATGGCCAATCTGCCGAGGCCTTTCAGGGTCGTATTGGCGGGGCGGCATCAGGTGACCAGGGCGGAGCTGGAGCGTGAGATAGTGTCGGCCGACGGCATGACCCGCAAGCGGCTGCTTCGGCTGGACGATGGCCAGAGGGTGGAGGCCGTGCTGATGGAAGCGGTTGCGCCCGGCCACGAGGCGGACCGCTACACGGTGTGCGTCTCCAGCCAGGTGGGCTGCGCCCTGGGCTGCTCCTTCTGCGTCACCGGCCAGGTCGGCTTCGCCCGCCAGCTGTCGCCCGGCGAGATCGTGGAGCAGGCCTACCATTTCGAGAGGACCCTGCGGCAGATCTCCCGGGGGGCAGGGGGCCTCGACCGGCGCTTCGTGACCAACGTGGTCTTCATGGGCATGGGGGAGCCCCTGGCGAACTACGAGGCGGTGATGGGCGCCGTTCGGCTGCTGGTTTCTCCCGAGGGACTTGGGCTGGGGGCCCGGCGGATCACCATATCCACTGCCGGCATCGTTCCGGGGATCGACCGCCTGGCCGGCGAGGGGCTGCAGCTGGGGCTGGCCATATCCCTCCATGCGGCCACCGACGAGGTGCGCGACCGAATCATGCCCATCAACCGGCGCTACCCCATCGCGCAGCTGCTGCAAGCCGCCGCCCGGTACGCCGCCGAGACGGGCCGGCGGGTCACCTACGAGTACACGATGATGGAGGGGGTCAACGACACCGTCGCCCAGGCGCGACGGCTGGTGATGCTGCTCTCCGGGCAGCTGTGCCACGTTAACCTCATCCCCATGAACCGGTCGCTGGATCCGACGCTGAAGCCGTCTCGCCTGGACAGGGTCGCGACCTTCCGAAAGGTGCTGGAGGAGGGCCACGTTCCCTGCACGGTGAGGGAAACCAAGGGGCAGGACATACTGGCGGCCTGCGGCCAACTCCGCTACACTGAGCAGGCTAAGAAGCTGAGGGTGCTGAGTCCTGAGTGCTGAGTGCTGGGAAGTCCGTGCTGCTCGGCACTCTCAGCACTCAGCAGCTGTCTGCGGAGGTGCCGGTGAATATCAAGTTAGCCCCCTCCATCCTCAGCGCCGACTTCGCCCGACTGGGCGAGCAGGTGCGCGCCGCTGAGGATGCGGGAGCCGATTACATCCACATCGACGTCATGGACGGCTGCTTCGTCCCCAACCTCACCGTGGGTCCGGCTGTCGTGGCCGCCGTGCGCCGCTCCACCTCCCTCCCCCTGGACGTTCACCTGATGATAGGGTCGCCGGAGCTACTGGCTCCCAGCTTCGCGGAGGCGGGGGCCAGCATCTTGACGGTGCACCAGGAGGCCTGTCCCCACCTGAACTACGTTCTCTCCAGGATTCGCAGCCTGGGGGTTCGGCCCGGCGTGGCGGTGAACCCCGGCACCCCCATAGGGGTCCTGGAAGAGGTGCTGGACCTGGTGGACCTGGTGCTGGTGATGACGGTGAACCCCGGCTTCGGGGGGCAGCAGATGATCCCCTCCACCGTCGACAAGGTGCGGCGGCTGGCTTCCCTGAGATCTGCCCCGGGGGCGTCGCCGGAGATAGAGGTCGACGGCGGAATCACCCCGGAGAACGCGGGGGAACTGGTGCGGGCGGGGGCGCAGGTGCTGGTAGCGGGATCCAGCGTATTCAACCAGCGGGCGTCGGTGTCGCAGAATCTGGCGGCGCTCCGCCGGGCGGCGGGAGCGGCGACTCGCTGACAGGCGCCTGGCCCCAGCCACCAAGACACGAAGGATCGCAGAGAAGAGGGCTTGGTGGATCTTCGTGTCCTGGCGTCTTTGTGGTTCCCGTGTCCCGGCGTCAGGCAGATGAGATCGCGGACACAGAGAACCGGTGCCAGGGGGCACCGGTCTTTTCTTGCTCGCCGATAGAGAGGGGGGAGCTAGGCCGACTTCTGCAGGGTGCGCATGCAGCGGGTGCAGATGCGTACGCTCATCTTCACTTCGTTGATGGTGATGGTAGCTTTCTGTATGTTTGGCAGCCACCGGCGGTTGGTCCGGCGCTTGGAGTGGCTGACGTTATGGCCGTAGCCGACTCCCTTGCCGCAGATCTGGCAGAGAGGCAAGCTGTCACCCCCTTCGTTCCCGTAGTTGCTGCCCTGGCGCAATGCAGGCAGGCCCTTCAACAAGAACCTGCCTGGAATCTCGACTGCCGGGCTAACCGCCGCTATAATATCACAAGGTCCGACCCTTAGCAAACGGGGCCTATCCTATGCCAGCCGGGATGCAGATGCCAGACATGGAGAAGTTGGGCAGGATCGAGGTCAGCCAGAGGGCGATCGCATCTATCGCTGCGGACGCTGTACTGAGATCGTACGGGGTCGTGGGGATGGCTTCGGCGAGGCTTAAGGATGGCCTCGCGGAGATGCTGAGGAGGGAGCACCTGGAACGCGGCATCGTGGTGCACCTCAAGGATGGTCAGATCACGATCGACCTGTACGTCATCGTGGAGTACGGCACCAGAGTATCCGAAGTGGGCCGCAACATCGCTCAGAACGTCAAGTTCGCGGTGGAGAAGGCGATAGGCATGCCGGTCGCCGAGGTCAACGTCAACGTGCAGGGGCTGCGCATCAGCGACCAGGCCTGACGGCGGCGGTCTCACCTGCACCTTGGGGGAATACCAGGTGCCTCAAGCGGCTGCGACAGCCGTCGAGTCATGATGGCTCCTTTTCCTTTCCCCATCTCGCGAGACACTCTCGCTCTCTTGGAAGAGAAGTGGCAGATCAGGATAACTCTGTTAGCAGGCTGCGCATCAGCGGCAGCGACCTGCGCCAGATGCTGGAGGTTGGCACCGCTCTCCTCGAGGAGAACGTGGAGCTGGTCAACTCGCTGAATGTGTTCCCCGTTCCGGATGGCGACACCGGCACCAACATGCTGCTTACCATGCAGTCTGCTCTCGAGGAGGTTTCCAAGGCCGGCAGCAACGACGTGGGGATGGTGGCCCACGCCGCGGCCCATGGATCCTTGATGGGTGCCCGTGGCAACTCGGGGGTGATCCTATCCCAGATCCTCAGGGGGATGGCTCGGTCCATCGACGGGCGCAAGGCGCTGGACGGCGTCGAAATGGCGGCCGCCCTGAAGGAGGGTGCCAACACCGCCTACCGGGGGATCGGGAAGCCGGTGGAAGGGACCATGCTCACCGTCGCCCGAGAGGCCGCGGATGCGGCCACCGCCGCCTCCCAGGAGGAGCGCAGCGTCGGCCAGGTCCTGCGGCGGGCCGTGGAAGCCGCCCGCGATTCCCTGGATAACACCCCCAACCTCCTGTCCATCCTTAAGGAAGCAGGCGTCGTGGATGCTGGCGGCCAGGGCTATCTGCTGCTGCTGGAAGGCGCTCACATGTTCATCACCGGAGAGCGCACCCCGCCTCCGATGGCCGCTCCACGGAAGCCTGCCCTGGTGCCGGTGCAGGTCGTCAGTTCCACCGATTATGGCTACTGCACCGAGGTGTTGATCCGGGGTGAGAGGCTCAGGCCCGACGACATACGGCAGCAGCTGGAGGCCATCGGCACCTCGGTGATCGTGGTGGGAGAGCGGGATCTGGTACACGTCCACGTCCACACCCACCAGCCGGGGGACATTCTCAACACCGTGTCCCGCTTTGGTTCGATGGACAGGATCAAGGTGGAGAACATGCAGCTGCAGCACACCGCCTACGTGAGCGGGTCGGCTTCGGTCTCCGCAAGGCGGTCGGTGGCGGCCAATGCCGTGGGAGTGGTGGCCGTGGCCGCCGGGGAAGGGCTGGCCAGGGTGTTCGGAGACCTGGGGGCGGCGGCGGTGGTCCCGGGCGGACAGAGCATGAACCCCAGCATCGAGGAGTTGGTCCACGGGGCAAGTGCCTCCGGCTACTCCAAAGTGATACTGCTGCCCAACAACCCCAACGTGGTGATGACCGCCCAGCAGGCTCAGGCGTTGTCCCCGGTGGAGTTGAAGGTCATGCCGACCCGTACCATCTGCGAGGGGATCGCGGCCATGGTGGCCTTCAACCCTGGGTCGGATCTGGAGGCCAACCTGGCTGCTATGAGCGACGCCATCTCCTCGGTGCAGAGCATAGAGCTGACCCGAGCCGTGCGCTCCACCCGTGTGAACGGCTTGAAGATCGAGGGTGGACAGGCCATCGGCCTGCTGAACGGTGCCCTGGTGGAGGCAGGGGCCTCCCTGGCCGAGGTCGCCCTGCTGGTGCTGGCACGGGCGGGGGCGGCCGAGCGCGAGGTGGTGACCATCTACTGCGGGGAGGGGGTGCCCACCAAGGATGGCCGGCAATTGGCAGACTCCATTCGGGGGCGGTGGGATAACGTCGAGGTGGAGGTGGTGGACGGCGGCCAGCCGCACTACCCCTACATCATCTCTCTCGAGTAGTAGCACTGCAGCGATCCCACGGCCTTTTCCCAGCCCGTGAGGGGTGGTACCCTGGCCTGCCCCGTCGATCCCGAGCTTCAGTAGGGGCGGTTGGCCAACCGCCCCTATGCGGCGTCTAGCAGGGAATCCAGGAGGAGAAGTGAGCAGAATCCGGGTTGTGACCGACAGTACCGCCGACTTGGACCTGGTGGAAGCCCAGCGGCTGGGCATAACGATGGTTCCCCTGAACGTCCACTGGAACGGCGAGACCTACCAGGAGAAGGTCGAGATCGGCATCGACGAGTTCTACCGGAAGCTTCGAGAGGAAAAGGGCACGCCGCGAACCTCCCAACCCTCCGCCGGCCTGTTCGAGGAGGCCTACCGCGCTCTGTTGAAGGAGTGCGACGGGATCGTCTCGGTCCACATCTCCTCAAAGTTGAGCGGGACCTTCAACTCCGCGGAGTTGGCGGCCAAGAGCGTTGCCCCCGATAAGATCGCCGTGATCGACTCTCTGACGACGACCTTCCCTCTCGGTATCGCGGCGATGCGAGTCGCCAGACTGGCGGAGGATGGCGCCACCCTGCGGGAATGCGCGGCCCTGGCCGAGGATCTGATCCCCAGGCTGAGACTCATCGCCGCCGTGGATACCCTGGAGTTCCTTAGGCGAGGCGGCAGGATCGGCAGGGCCCAGGCCTTCGCCGGGAACCTGCTGTCCATCAAGCTGGTGTTCCAGATCCTGGGCGGCGAAGTGATTCCGGTCGACAGGGTGCGGACCCGGGCGGCAACCATCAAGCGGACGGCCGAGGCGGTGCGCGACCTGGGGACGGTGGAGGTGCTGGCGGTGTTGTACGGCGACAATCCCGCACCAGGCGATCAGCTTCTAAAGCTGCTGCTGGACTTCCATGCAGGATCCGAGGTGCAGCGCGGCAGGATCGGTCCGGTGCTGGGCACCCATACCGGCCCCGGGGTGTTTGGGGCCGGGGTGTTGCTGCGTCGCTAGCTTTAGAGCCCCTTTTCTCACACTACGTTTCAGCAGTAACCATCGGCCATACCCTGGCCGCTGAGGGCAGGAGGAGAATTGACCAGAGTCCGGGTTGTGACCGACAGCACCGCCGACATGGACGAGGGCGAGCCCGAGCGGCTGGGGATCACCATGGTTCCCCTGAACGTCCACTGGAACGGAGAAGCCTACCAGGACAAGGTGGAGATCAGCGTCGACGAGTTCTACCGCAAGCTGCGGGAAGAGGAGGGGGTACCCCGAACCTCCCAGCCCTCGGTGGGGCAGTTCGTAGAGGTGTATCGCCGGCTGCTGGAGCGAGCGGAGTCGATCGTCTCGGTGCACATCTCCAGCAAGATCAGCGGGACCTACAATGCGGCGCAGCTGGCAGCGCAGCAGGTGGCGCCCGACCGGATCGCCGTGGTGGACTCCAAGATTCTCTGTTACCCCCTGGGGGTGCTGGCGACGCGAACGGCCGAGGTGGCCCAGCAGGGAGCCTCCATGGCAGAGTGCGTGGCCTTTGCCGAGGCCCTGGTCCCCAGGCTGCGGCTGTTCGCCGCCGCGGACACCCTGGAGTTCCTGCGGCGGGGCGGAAGACTGACGCGAGCGCAGGCCTTCGCCGGGACCCTGCTGGCGATCAAGCCCATGGTGCAGCTGGTGGATGGGGAGATCATCCCCGCCGAGCGAGTCCGCACCCGGGTCGCTGCCATCAAGAAGATGGCCGAGCTGGTGGCGGCCCTGGGTCCGCTGGAGGAGGTGGCGGTGCTGTACGGCGACGATCCCGCACCCGCCGAGCAGCTGGAGCAGCTGATCCGGATGGCCTATCCGGACCTCTCCATCAAGAGAGGAAGAACCGGCGCCGTGGTCGGCGCCCACAATGGCCCTGGACTGTACGGTGCCTACGCCCTGCTGGCGAAGTAGCGTGCAGTAGAAGCTGTGTATGTCTAACAGATCGACCTCTGGACCCGGCTGGAAGGGTCGGAGCGAGCTGCTCAAGCTCTGGACGACCGCGCAGAAGATCCTGGCTCAGGAGCTGCGCACTGGATGCTCGGACCGCACCGTTTTCGGCGGGCTCGAAAAGTTCCTGTCCAACTGGGCATCCTCCCTTTCCTCCCTCGACACCTCCTACCCCACCTGGCCGGAGGCCAACCACGTGGTGGGGCTGCTCAAAGAATATGGCCAACGGACCGTCGAGGGGCGAGTGGAGTCCGCGAAGGGAGCTCTGGAGCTGGTCGACGAGGTGCTGGATCGCATCGTCGCGCTGGCCCAGACCCAAAGCGTGGGCCGGACGGGGAGACAGGGAGACAGGGAGACGGGGCGGCCAGTAGGCGCGACCCGCGGTCGCCCTGCCACTCGGAGCCCGGAACCAACAACCCAGAACCGGAGCCCCATCCCCCGCCCTGTGACGTCCGGCTCCAGGCGCCCCGATCGCCTCGTCCAGCCCGCGACCCTGCAGCTGGACGACCCTGTCCTCGCCCTGAAGGGGGTGGGAAAGCAGAGGGCCTCCCTGCTGGGGAAGCTGGGGATCCAACGGGTTCGCGATCTCCTCCTCCATTTTCCCAGGGATTACCGGGACTTCCGGCCCCTGAAGCGGGTCGCGGATCTGATGTACGGCGAGACGGCCAGCATCGTGGGGACCGTCGAAGACGTGCAGGTGACGCCGGGGCCACGAAAGCTGGTGCGCACCACCATCAAGGTGAGGGACGACAGTGGGAGGATCGCCGCCAACTGGTTTCGGCACGGATACGTGGGGCTTCGGCTGGCGCCCAACACAAGGATAGCCCTGGCGGGCACGGCGGCGGGCTACGGCGGGCAGCTGGCCTTCGACAGTCCGGACTGGGAGCCGGCCGATCGACCGCCCCTCCACACACGCCGGCTGGTGCCGGTGTACCCCCTGACCGAGGGGGTTTCCGACTACTGGCTGCGAGAAGTGATGGACCAGGTGGTGCCGGCCTACGCGCCTCGGCTGGCCGAATTCCTGCCCGCCTGGCTCCTGGAGCAGTGCCAGCTGATCCCCTTCCCGGAGGCGGTGGCCAGGATTCACTTCCCTGCCGGCCGGGAGGAGGTGGACGCTGCCACCCACCGCCTGGCCTTCGACGAGATCTTCCTGGTGCAGCTGTCGGCGTTGAAGGCGCGGGCCGAGTGGCAGGCCGGCGCCACGGCTCCAACCCTCTGTCCGGATCAGGAGGCGCTGGGCCGCTTCCTGGGGTGCCAGCCCTTCGGCCTGACGGGGGCCCAGAGTCGAGTGGTGGCGGAGATCCAGAAGGACCTGGAGCAACCCCGACCGATGACGAGGCTGCTGCAGGGGGAGGTGGGGTCGGGCAAGACCATCGTGGCCGCCGTGGCCCTGCTGTCCGCGGTGCTGGGGGGGTACCAGGGGGCCATAATGGCGCCCACCGAGATCCTGGCGGAACAGCACGGACGCACCCTGGAGGCGGCCTTTGGGAGGGCGGAGCAGCTGCTGGCCGACACCCTGGGACGCCCATTGCGACTGGGGGTGCTTACCGGTGCTTCCCGCAAGGCGGACAGGGACAGGATCTATCGGGGGGCAGCCGAGGGGGAGGTGGACATACTGGTGGGGACTCAGGCCCTGATCCAGGAGGGCCTCGGTTTCCACCGATTGGGTCTTGCCGTGATCGACGAGCAGCATCGCTTCGGCGTCGTGCAGCGGACGGCTCTGCGGGAGAAGGGAGGGACTCCCCACCTGCTGGTGATGACCGCCACCCCCATTCCCCGCACCATGGCGCTGGTGCTGTACGGCGACCTGGATCTCTCGGTGATCGACGAGCTGCCGCCTGGACGGCAGCAGGTGAAGACCCATCTCCTGAGGGCGCCGGAGCGCCGCCACGCCTACGAGCACATCCGGCGGGAGGTGGCGAAGGGGCGGCAGGCCTTCATCATCTGCCCGCTGGTGGAGGACAGCCCCCACCTGGAGGTCAGGGCGGCCACCGCGGAGTACCAGCGGCTGCAGGGAAGCGACCTGTCGGGCCTGCGGCTGGCGCTGCTCCACGGAAGGATGCGCCCGGCTGAGAAGGATCGGATCATGCTGGATTTTCGCAACGGGGAGTACGACGTGCTGGTATCCACCTCGGTCGTGGAGGTCGGCATAGACGTGCCCAATGCGACGGTGATGCTGGTTGAGGGGGCAGAGCGGTTCGGACTGGCTCAGCTGCACCAGTTCCGGGGTAGGGTAGGCCGGGGACAGGATCCGTCCAGCTGCCTGCTGCTGACCGACTCCACGGACGAGGAGACCCTGGAGAAGCTTCGGATGGTGGCCGAGGTCGCCGACGGCTTCCGGCTGGCGGACGAAGACCTGCGGCTGCGGGGGCCGGGCGAGTACTTCGGGGTGCGACAGAGCGGGTTCCCTGATTTCCGGATGGCCGACCTGCGCGACCTCCGGCTGATCGAGACTGCCCGGCAGGCGGCCGTGCAGCTGCTCGAGCGGGATCCGGAGCTGGCGAGGCCGGAGCACCGGCCGCTGGTGGCGAGGATCGAGGAGCTGCGACAGGCTTCCAAGTCGTAGGAACTCAGGAGACTCCAGGACCTTGAGGTGTCGTAGGGCACGTGGCGCGAGCGAGCACAGCGCTACGCCTGTATCCTGCCGCCCGACGATGGCGTCGATGACGTAGGGCGGGGCCCTGTGCCCCGCCGCCCGGCGGCAGGGCAGGGCGCCCTGCCCTACGTTCAAGCCCTCTGAGTTCCCGAGATAGCTGATGGACGAGGTTAGCGATCGAGATGAGGGTAATAGCCGGCATTGCCAAGGGGCATCCGCTGCGCAGCATAGAAAGCAGGTCGGTGCGTCCGACGGCGGACAAGATAAAGGGAGCCATCTTCTCCATGCTGGAGTCCGCGGCCTACCGGCAAGGGCTGGTCGAGCCGGGCTACCTATCCCGGGTGGAGGAGGGCGAGCTGGCCTTCCCCTGGCGGGCGGTGCTGGACCTCTACGCGGGCAGCGGCGCCCTGGGCATCGAGGCGTTGAGCCGGGGAGCTGAGGCGGTGGATTTCGTGGAAGCGGACCCCCGGGCTCGGGAGGCCATAGCGGAGAATCTGAAGCGCACTCACCTGGCCTCCAGGGCTCGCGTCCACGCCATGCGAGCGGAGGCGGCCATCTCGACATTTAACCACCCCTATGATTTAATACTGCTGGATCCCCCCTATAACGATCCCGCCGCTGAATCGGCCATCAGGCAGTTGTGTGAGTCGGCGCTGGTTGGGCCCGATAGCTATCTGGTGCTGGAGCATTCCCGGCAGCGTTCGGTTCCCTCGGATTGCGGGCCGTTGACGCTGGTGAAGACGCGGTTTCACGGGAGGACCGGCATCAGCCTATACACCGCGGGGCGACAGGAGTAGGACTTGCGGACTGCCATTTACCCCGGCACCTTCGACCCCTTTCACAACGGGCATCTGGACATAGCACAGAGGGCTGCCAAGCTGTTCGACAGGCTGATCGTGGCCGTCTACCAGCATCCCGAGAAGAACGCACTTTTCTCGGCGGAGGAGCGGCTGGAGATCGCCCGACAATCCTGCGAGGGTATCCCGAACGTGCAGGTGGAGAGCTTCTCGGGGCTGGCCGTGGAGTATGCCAAGGTGAAGAAAGCCTGCGCCATGGTCCGGGGGCTGCGCGCCATCTCGGACTTCGAGTACGAGTTTGAGATAGCCCACATGAACCGCAGTCTCAACCCGGAGGTGGAGGCCAACTTCCTGATGACCAGCTTGCCCTACTCCTTCCTGCGGTCCAGCATCGTCAAGGAGATCGCCAAGCTGGGCGGGTCTCTGGAGGGGCTGGTACCCGAGTCGGTGGAGCGGGCTCTGCGACAGAAGTACGAGGCGCGCGCTCGGGCGGGGGGACTGCCTACCAGTAGCCTGGTAAGGTAAGCTTCGGCGGCGAGTAGAGGTGACGCATGGATATCTTGTATCTGCTGGACCGGCTGGAAGCTGTGTTGACCAGCGGCTCTCGGGTCCCTCTGACCGGGAAGACTGTGGTAGACGAGCACGAGTGTCTTGACATAATAGATCAACTGCGGGTCGCTATCCCCGAGGAGGTCAAGCAGGCCAAGAAGCTGCAGACCGAGCGGGAGCGGCTGCTGCAGGAGGCCGAGGATAGGGCCTCCAGGATAGTGTCTCACGCTCAAGAGCAGGCTTCAGGCATGGCCCAGCAGCACGAAGTTGTGAAGGTGGCCGAGGCCAAGGCCAGACGGATACTTGAGGATGCCGACGTGGAGGCTCAGGATCGGCGGGAAGGGGCCGACCGATATGCCGTGGAGGCGCTATCGGACCTCGAAGGCCGTTTGAACGAGCTGCTGTCGGTCGTGAGGAACGGGATCCGCGCCCTGGACCGCGTGGATGGTGACAAGAACGGCTACAAGGAGCGCGCAGCGAAGGCCGAGTAGGGCGCTGCCATCCTTGACGCCTTAGAGCGACGGGCCGTATAATTCATTGGGGCTCGCCAAAGGCGGCCTTCTTATTATGCGCGATGTTCTTGCACAGTATTCTTACGGGACCATCTAACCAACGGGAACACGTCAAGGGCGCATCGGGAACGGACGTGATTCGCTGTGATCGCTTACAATATCGCTCAGTTGCTGAAAGCCACCACGGGCA
>JAJZRD010000192.1 GCA_021845945.1 Chloroflexota bacterium | reverse complement strand
CGATCTCGGCGACCTTGAAGTGGTGGCCGGCGGCCCTCAGGGCCATGCCCAGGGCGGCGGTGGTCTTGCCCTTCCCGTCGCCCGTGAAGACGATGACGAGCCCTTTGGTCTTGAGTTTAGGAGGTTGTTGTGTCATTGTCAGCCCTCACCCCGACCCTCTCCCCCTGGGAGAGGGGGAAACAATTAGCTCTTTTCGCTGACGCCGGCCTCGGCGAAGGTGGCCATCTCGTTCTGGATGGCCAGGGCATCATCGATCAGGTGCATCGCAATAGCCGCGCCGGTGCCCTCCCCCAGCCGCATCTCCAGATCCAGGAGGGGCCGTAGCCCCAGGCTCTGGAACAGTACCCGGTGACCCACCTCCACCGATTGGTGGGAGGCGATCAGGTAGGGCAGCAGTTCCGGGCAGAGCCGTGTGGCCACCAGGGCCGCGGCCCCGGAGATGAAGCCGTCGATCACCACCGGCAGGCGATGGGCAGCCCCCGCCAGGATCACTCCCACCAGGCCGGCGATCTCCAGCCCCCCCACCTTGGCCAGGACGTCCAGGGGATCCCCGGGGTCGGGTCGGTTGACCTGGATCCCTCGCTCGATGGCCTGGATCTTCCGTGTGAATCCGGTATCGTCTATGCCGGTGCCCCGCCCGACTACCTCGGCCACCGGCCGGCCCGTCAGCACCGCCACGATGGCCGAGGAGGGCGTGGTGTTGCCGATACCCATTTCCCCCGTGGCCACCAGGTCGAGCCCTTTGGCCACCTCCGCCTCCACCGTGTCGATCCCCACGCGGATCGCCTGTACCGCCTCCTCGCGGGTCATGGCGGGCTGGACAGCCAGATTCCTGGTGCCGGGGGCCACCTTTCGGATGAGGAGCCCGTCACGGAGAGGCAACTCCGAGGCCACTCCCACGTCGACGACCACCACTCGAGAGCCAGCCTGCCTGGTCAGGACGTTGATCGCGGCCCCTCCCGCCAGAAAGTTTAGCACCATCTGGGGGGTCACCTCCGAGGGGTAGGCGGAGACGCCCTCCGCGGTGACTCCGTGGTCGCCGGCCATGACCACCACTGCTTTCCTGGGGACCAGGGGCCGCACCTGTCCGGTGATGCCGGCGCACTGCACGGCCAAAGCCTCGAGCCTGCCCAGGCTACCCGGTGGCTTGGTCAACTGACCTTGCCGTTCTCGGGCCGCTGCCATCGCGACCTCGTCCAGGGGACGGATGGACTCAATCAAACGTCGTATCTGCGCACTCTCTTCCAACGTCGTCGATATACCTCTCTTCACCAAATATGCGCTGTTCCGCAATTCCGTAAGGAACGACGCCCTAAAGGGAGCATCACCATGGGGACATGGGGCTTCCGGTTTCGACCTCGTCCATCTGCCTGTTCTCCGTGTCTCCGCGGTCGAACACAGCTTGTGCTCCTCCGCCTACCAGGCGGGAGATCCAACCGTCCCGCAGCCCCTGCAGGTGGCATCGGGCTTCGGCCAGCAACGTCCGCGCCCCCTGGATCTCCTCCGGCCGAAATAGCACCCCCAGGGCCGTTCCGCTGTGGGCAGCACAGACCCCCAGGGCGCCCGCCTCGGTACCCAGGGAGATCACCCCCTCCAGTTCCGGCTTGGGCAGGAGCTGTTGGTTGATGCGGGCGCTGATGGTGGCCGCCAGGCCTATCAAGTCCGGCCGGTCCTCCTGGACCCCCTGCCGGAGCAGCCCCAGGGCTTCCCGATGGCCCGGCTCCAGCGAGCGCAGGGAAGCCAGGTCCAGTCGGGCGTTGTAGGCCATGGTGTCCACGACCCCCTCGAACTCCAGCACCGCCACCAGCAGGGACGGAGCAGGACCCAGCGTCTCCCACCGGCGGCCCGCACGGTGGTCGAAGAGGGCCAGCCCCGGGAACATGGTCCCGTCGCTGGGTTCGATGGCCACCGCCAGGCGGGCCATCTGCTCGGGCTTCAGACTGCTTCCTACGGCGGCAGCTGCGGCGGTGATAGCGCCCACCACGTCGGCGGTGCTGGTCCCGAAGCCCTTGGAGGGTGGCAGCGGGCAGGATACCTCCAGGGTGAAGGGGAGGTCGGGATAGCCCAGGGCGGCCAGAGTGTTCGCAGCTGCCCGTCGGGCCTTGAAGGTGGGATCGTGTGCTGTAGTAACGGCTTTAGCCGTTCGTTCCTCCCGCTCCACTGACCGGGAACGAACGACTGAAGTCGTTACTACGGAGTGCTCGCCGCCCACCACCACCCTCACCCGGCTGTAGAGATCGATGGGGCAGGAGACCAGGAACGGCTCCCCCTCCAGGGTGCCCTGAACCAGTTCCCCGCAGGTGCAGGGGACGAACGCAATCCCCGCGCCGGGAGCGCGATAATCCATCACAGCTGCCCCACCGAAAGCTGCTTCAGGTCCACGGCCAGACCGGCCACCATGAGCAGCACCTGATCGGCCTCCGCCGCCAGCCGCCGGTTCACCAGCCCCAGCAGGTCGCGGTAGGCCCGGCCCAGGGTGGTCGGCGGTACCAGCCCCAGGCCCACTTCGTTGGAGATCAGCAGCGCGGTCGCCTCGGCGGACCGAACGGCCTCCACCATCTGGGACGCCGACCGCTCCAGTTCCCTGGCCAGCCCCTCCGTGGCCTCGTGCCACCCCTGGCTCCCCTCGGGCGCCTCGATCCTGCATAGCTGGTTCGAGAGCCAGAGGGTCAGGCAGTCCACCAGCACCACGTCGCTTTCAGCGGTTGCCTTCTTCAGGGCTACCGGCAGGTCCAGCGGTTCCTCCACCGTGCGCCATTCGGCGGGCCTTGCCTCCCGGTGCTTCGCGATCCGCCGCCGCATCTCCTCGTCGAGGGGCTGGGCCGTGGCGACGAAGGTGACCCGTCCGCCCATCTCCCGGGCCATCCGTTCGGCCATGGCGCTTTTCCCGCTGCGGGCGCCACCCAGGATCAACACCAGCCTTCCCACGGTTACCTCTCCAATCCCAGGATCCTGAAAAGGGCGCCCAGATCCAGGTTCCGGCGCAGGGCGCCGGCCAGGCGGTCGTACTCGGACTCCCTGCCGGCGACGACCCCATCGCCCTCCGGGACCGAGATTCCCCGCCGGCCGGCCAGCCAGTTCACCAGGGCCCGCCGGAGGCTCTCGTTCTCGAACAGTCCGTGAAGGTAGCTGCCCATCACCAGCCCGTTCCCGGCCACGCAGCCCTCCCGGACGGCCCTGCCGTCCTCCACCAGTTGGAACATCGGGTAGCCGGCGTGGACCGTCGAGCCCATGTGGATCTCGTAGGCGGCGATCTCCTCGTCCGCTGTACCGACGAAGGGACCGGGGCCGTCCAGCACCCGAGCCGACACCTTGACCGTGCGTTTTCGGGCGGCGAAGGTGGTGACGGCCGGCAGTAGGCCCAGGCCGGCGGTTTCCTGCTGGGCCGACTCGACGCCCTCCGGGTCCAGGATCTTCTCCCCCAGCATCTGGTAGCCGCCACAGATCCCCAGTACGGGGGTGCCGCCGCGGGCCAGGGCGATCAGAACCCTGTCCAGGCCCGTCTGCCTCAAGAACTGGAGGTCGGCCACGGTGCCCTTGCTCCCCGGCAGGATCACCAGGTCGGGACGTCCCAGCTTCAGCGGGTCGCTCACGTAACGAAGACCCACGGCGGGCTCGGCTCCCAGCAGGTCGAAGTCGTCGAAGTTGGCGATGCGAGGCAGCCGGATCACGGCCACATCCAGGAGACCGCTGCCCGTGGAGCCCGCCTCCAGGCTCGCCGAATCCTCCTGGGAGATCAAGAGGTCGTGAAGGTAGGGGACCACCCCCAGCACCGGCACCCCCGTGCGCTCCTCCAGCATGCGGAGGCCGGACTTCAGCAGGGAGATGTCCCCTCGGAACTTGTTGATCACGAAGCCCCGCACCATCTCCCGCTCCTCGGGCTCCAGCAAGGCCAGGGTTCCCACAAGTGAGGCAAACACCCCTCCCCGGTCGATGTCCCCCGCCAGCAGCACCGGGGCCCGGGAGTGGAGGGCCACCCTCATGTTCACCAGGTCCCCCTTCCGCAGATTGATCTCGGCCGGGCTCCCCGCGCCCTCGATCAGCACCACGTCGTACTGCTCCCTCAGCCGATCCAGGGAGTCGCAGATGATCGTCCAGAAGCGACTCCGGTCCCGATAGAAATCCTGGGCGTGGAGGCTCTCCAGGGGGCGGCCCAGGAGCACTACCTGGCTGCGGCTGTCCCCCTCCGGTTTCAGCAGGAGGGGGTTCATGTCCACCGAGGCTTCGACGCCGGCGGCCTCGGCCTGGACCGCCTGGGCCCGTCCGATCTCCAGCCCCTCTTTCGTTACGGCCGCGTTCAGGGCCATGTTCTGGGCCTTGAAGGGGGCAACCCGGTACCCCTCCTGTCGCAGCAGGCGGCACAGTCCCGCCACGATCAGGCTCTTACCCACCGAGGAACTGGTGCCCTGCACCATCAGAACTTTAGCGGTCACACGAACCTCCGGTACCTGCTACGCTGAGTGTCATGTAGAGACGCGACATGTCGCGTCTCTACCGGCTAAGGACGATGTCCAGATGGCAGCGGTCGTTCAGCAACAGGATCGTTCCCATCCCCTCGCCCCGCTCCACGATGGAGAGGGATGCGTGGTCGATTCGGAAGGACCAGTGGGCCTCCGGGGGCAGCCCCACCAGGAGGCAGATCAGCACCCTGAGCGGCCCCGCGTGGGAGACGACGAGGAGTGATGAGTGATGAGTGATGAGTGACGAGTCGTGAGGGCTGTTCCGTTCGGCGTCGGCAGCCGTCCGAAGCCATTCCGACAGCTTCTCGGCCAAGTCCGCCGTGATCTTCCTCTCCCAGGCGGCGTAGCCCGCCGGATCTCCGCTCAGCAACCCCTCGGGCGGCGCCTCCACCTCGCGCAGCAGCGGCGATTTCCGAAGGGGCAGCTCTGTCCTGCCGGCCAGCAGGGTCTCTGCCGTCTCGGCCGCCCTCGCCAGGTCGCTGCTCCAGAAGGCGTCGAAGGTCCGACCCCTCAGCCGTTGGGCCAGCGCCGAAGCCTCGGCACGGCCTCGGGTCGTGAGACTCGGGTCCAGCCCGTTAGACTCGGCGGAGGCATGTCTCACCAGGAAGAAGCTAGTCACTGGAGAGCACCTCTCGAACCGCCTCCACCAGCTTTCGACATTCGGGCATCGTCCGCACGCCGATCCGGACGTAGGCCGGCAGACCGAAGGAGGTGCAATCCCGAACGCAGATCCCTCGCTGCAGCAGCGCTGCTCGGAAGCCGGCTCCTCGCCCGACCCTTACCAGCAGGAAGTTGGCGGTGGAGGGCACCACCCGGAGACCCAGTTTCGTCAGTTGGTCGTTGAGGAAACGGCGACCCTCCTCCACCACTCGTCGGGATTCCTCCAGGTGCCTTCGCTCCTGCAGCGCCGCCATTCCGGCGGCCTGGGCGGCGGCGTTGACGTTCCAGGGCGGCCGGACCCGATCCAGCCACTCGATCAGGTTGGGGCGAGCGACGGCATAGCCCAGCCTCAGGCCGGCCAGGGCGTGGTCCTTGGTCATCGACCTTAGCAGCAACAGCCGGCCACTGGACAGGTAGGGGACCAGATCAGGCGGCGACTGGCAGAAGGGCAGGTAGGCCTCGTCCACCACCAGCAGGGTCTCCTCGCACGCCTCCAGCAGCTGGGAAATGGCCTGAGCCGGGAGAAGCTGTCCCGTGGGGTTGTTGGGGTTGCACAGGAAGGCCAGCTTGGGCCTCAGGGCATCGATGCGATGGACGAGTCCCGCCAGGTCGGGCTGGAAGCGGGCTTTCTCGCTGGCCAGCATCGTCTCCACCGTCGCCCCCGCTACCTGGCAGGCGCGAGCATACTCCCCGAAGGTCGGCCCCGACACCAGCACCTGATCACCGGGGTCCAGATAGGCCGTGGCCAGCATCCACATCAGCTCGACGGAGCCGTTGCCGGGGATCACCCAGCCGGGGTCCAGCCCGAGGGACCGGGCCAGGGCGCCTCTCAACTCTGCCGCCTCGTCGTCGGGGTACCGCTCTACCTGAAGGTGGCGCAAAGCGGCCAGCACGCCGGGTGCCGGCCCCAGGGGATTGCAGCTGGCGCTGAAGTCCAGCACCTGCTCCCTGGGTATACCTCGCTCCGCGCTCTCCCGATAGGAGAAGGATCCATGAGGGCAGACATGCACGTTGTGGAGGTGGCTTCTAGCTTCGACTGCCACGTTCCGATCCTCCCGCTATCAGGATCATCCCCAGCAGGGCGGCTACCAGACTTGCCCCCACCATCTTTCGCACGGTGGAAAGGTCGTGAGGTCCTGGCAACCGGCCGCCGGGGTTGAGGACGTAGTGATCGGCCTTCTCCAGCCGCAGGTCGAGTGCCCCCGCTACGGCCGCCATGGGCCATCCTGCGTTGGGGCTGGCGGTGTGGGGCGAATCCCGGAGCGCCGCACGCCAGGCGGCGGCGGGGGAGCCGCCCGCCACCCAACAGCTAGCGGCCGTGGCGAGGGCCGACAGCCGGGAGGGGATCAGATTGAGGGTGTCATCCACCCGGGCGGCGACCTTTCCCAGGTACTCATATTTCCCGCGGTAGCCCACCATGGCGTCCAGGGTGTTGGCCATGCGGTAGAGGTAGGCGCCGGGCAGGCCGAAGAGTGCGTAGTAAAGGAGCGGGGCGACCACCGAGTCGCTGGCGTTCTCCGCCAGGGATTCCACCGCCGCGGCCGCCACACCCGCCTCGCCCAGTTGCTCGACGTCGCGGCTCACTATCGCCCCGACGGCCCGGCGGGCCTCGGGCATCTCGCCTCTCTCCAGTGCCCGCCCCACCCGACCGGTGAACTGGAACAGGGCCCTTATGGCGAAGGTGGGCTTCAGGGCGAGGGCCAGGGCGACGCCCCTGAGGGGCAGGCTCGAGGGGAGCAGACGCTCGAGCGTCCAGGCCGGCAGGACCGCCGCCGTCAGGCAGGCGACCTCCATGGCCCCACCATAGAGGAGTTGCCGGGTCGGGCCCTCCTTGGGCGCCCGCCGCTCCAGCTTCTCCACCAGCCGGCCCATCCCTACCACGGGGTGCCACCGCTCGGGCGGTTCCCCCATCAAGAGGTCCAGGGCGACTGCCAGGGCGATCATTTTGCCTCGGTTCACGCTCACCTCTTTATCATTGCCCGTCGTGGGAGCCGACGGTCGATCAGGACATTGCCCGGGTCCGTTCTCTGTAGCCGCAGGCTTTACGCCTGCGCGTGCTCCGTCCCGAAGCAGCCTCTTTTCCCTACCGGGTCGCGCGCACCCATAATGATCATTAACAACTCGATCGGGTAATCGCCGCTTTGTAGGGGCCGGCGTCTCTGCTGGCCCAGGACCGGGGCGGGCACAGAGGCCCGCCCCTACATTACCCGATTAGGTTGTTAACCTTCATAAGGGTGCGCCTACAGTGCGCTGATGGCCACGCAGGCCAGCAGAACGGTGGCCTCCACTACCAGCCCCAGGCCGCCGCAGACGTCGCCGGTGACCCCGCCTATCTTCGCGATGGCCA
>JAJZRD010000191.1 GCA_021845945.1 Chloroflexota bacterium | reverse complement strand
GCTTCTCCTCCCACTGCCCGAGCTCGATAGCCGCCTGCTTCTCGTGCTCCCGCAGCTCCTTCAGCAGCCCCACGTCCACCGCGTACTCCGCCACCTGGACGGCCCGCCTGCCGCTAGCCAGCTCCTCACCCTCTCCCTCCGTCTCCCTCTCTCCCCCTCTCCCTCTGGGAGAGGGTCGGGGTGAGGGCTGTCCCCATTTCCCGCCTCCACCCGCTCGCTCCCCGTCTCCCGGCCCCCCCGTCTCTCCCTCCCCCTCCGGCATCACCAGGTACACCTTCACCAGCCTCACCTCTCTAACCAGCAGCCCCGTGTCCCCGCCCGGCACGCCTGCCATCTCCTTCGCCCGCGCCGCTATCACCCCGTGCAGCTTCTCCCACCGATCGTTCAGCGCCGCCACCCGGTTCTGCCGCTCGGCGATCCCCTGCCCCTTCACCGCCTCCGCCATCGCCGTCACCAGCTCCCGCACCCTCGCCGCGAACTCCGGCGCCTCCTTCCATACCTGCAGGGACCGCCGCGTCACCCCGAGCCGCGCCGCGATCTCCTCGTTGGTCAGGTCGTCCTGCGCCACCAGCAGCGCCGCTTCCTCCCTCCGCCCAGTCCACCAACCGTCTCCCGACCTTGCCCTGTAACCCATGCCTCCGCCTCCTCTCTCTCTGCCCCGTCCACCAGCCGTCTCCCCACCTTGCCCTGTAACCCATGCCCCCGCCTGCCCTTCGGCCGTCCCGCTCATCTCGCTCCCCATCCCTCACCCCTCAGCCCTCCGCCGGCCCGGCCCGGGCCCACCGTCGCCGCAGGACCCAGCCCTTGCCACCGATCCGTCTCAGCCCGCTGCTTTAGCGGCGGGCACGCCCCCTCCACCCGCACGCTTCCTCCCACCCGCCCTGCTCCCCACCCGCACGCCCCCCCCACGCCGCCCTGTACCCCCTCTCCGGGTGCAGCTCCAGGTAGAGCCACGTCAGCACGAACCCCGTCGTGCACAGCCGCCGCCGGTGCCGAGCGAACCATCCCCTTATCCGTATCCCCTGCTCCTCCAGGTCCAGCTCCCCGCCGCAGTAAACCTCCGCCACCTTGCGGAAGAACGCCTCGTCCGGCTCGTACCCCCGCAGCCCCCGCAGCCGCGCGTCCAGCAAGATGACGCCGCGGTCCAGATTCTCCGGATACCTGATTCCCGGGTCTTCTCCTGACGGTTCCACCCTCTTACCGCGGTCCTCGATGACAGCTTCTCGGTCCGTCTCCCCGCCCTCCGGTACACCCTTTCCCCCGGGAAGACCCGTCCCCCACGACGCCCTCCCCCAGGGCGCAGGCGCGTCCGCCGGAAGACCCGACCTCACCCAGTACAGGTTGAACCGCCCCTTCCCCCCACCCCTCAGCACCGCCAGCTCGCCCCTGCCCACCAGCGCCCCCACCAGCCGGCTCACCCGTCCCTCCTGCAGCCGCGCCTTCTCGCTCAGCGACCCAATAGACGGTCGGCACACCCCTTCGGCATCGGCCCAATCGGCCAACGCCAGCAGCACCAGCAACTCCGAGCCGTCCGATCTGGACTCCCGCCACACCCTGCCCGTCACCTCCACGCTCATGCCCACCCCCTCACCGCCTCTCCCCCTGGGAGAGGCCGCCCGAAGGGCGGGTGAGGGCCGAGACGTTGCCAACCAAACAGCCCTCACCCCGTGAACATGCCCTCTGGCACGTTCACACCGCTCCCAGGCCTTGACAAGATTATCCCGATGTGCAACAATCTCTGTCAAGCAGCCCACGCAAACATCTCGAGGCCAGTCACCTCTTGCTCAGGAGATGCGCACCCATGGGAACCGCCGACAGGCTGACTCACCTCATCCACAGCTCTGGAATGACGCAGACGGCCATCGCCAAGCGCCTGCACGTATCGCTCAAGTGGCTGAACAACCGTACCCTTGGCGCCACCCCCATCAAGGCCGACGAAATCCCCCGCCTGGCTGCCGTCCTGGGCCTGGACCCGGCCGATTTCTTCGTGGAGACCGCGCCCGAGGGCAACGCTCGCCCGACGCGGGAGGGAGTTTCGCCTGCCTACGCGGACGTCTTCACTCGCGAAGTCGCCCGCATGTGGCAGGGGGAGGAGATGACCGACGCCGAGAGGGAGTTCCTTGCGTCCACCCTCGAGACGCTTCACCGCTCGATGCACCGCTACAGGGAGCGGATCATCGCCGAGAGGGTTCCTGCCGCGCGCTAAGGGGCGGATCGCCGGCGGGAGCCGGCTCCTACCTACCGGGGAGGACGGATCACCCTGGTCGGCTTGATCGGCGCGAGGTCAGCCGGCTCCTACGTACGGGAGAGGACGCGCGTCCTGTGTCGAAATAGCCTGAATCTCCTACGGCGACCACTAGACAGCCGTACACCAATCTGGTACAACTACCACGTAGCTGTCTAGCGGCCTACGCAACGAGAGCGGAGGTGCTGCATGACACCGCAGGATGCCTCACCAGACGAAATGCCCCTGCGAGCCATCCACCAGCTCGGTGCTGCGGTGGAGGAGACCATCAAGGCCCACGAGGCCCGCTGCCCGGCGCGCGCCATCCACGACCTCCAGCAGCGTTCACACCGGGCGCCCGCCGCGATCCCGTTCCCGGATTCCTGCGTCCCTGATGAGTCCCTGGCCAAGATGGTCGAGGCCCTCGACACCGAGCCGGACCTCACCATCGAGGCCCTCGCCGCGCGCTTCGACTATCCGGCCGCCCTGGTAGAGCGTGAGCTCGCCATCTACCGGGTCCGGTACAGTCGCTGGATCTCCACCCTGTCGGCCCGCGTCGCCGGCTAGCCGCGCTTTCGCGCCGCCGTCATCCATCGGGTATTAGGAGGTAGCCGAATGGACACCCGCTGCCGCTCCGGTCCTAGGTGGACCATCGTCGACCAAGCTCAGAGGCCCGTCCTGTGAAGCACCATCCTTCGTCGACCGAAGCGGGCCGCAAGCTCGCTCCCGCCCGGACCAACAGCTCGACAGCGGGCACCGAGCGGGACCTATCGGGTCACGCCTGGCGAACGGGGCCGCTGGAGATGGAGGTACTCGACATCCTGTGGGAGCTGGGAGAGGCCACATCCCGTGACATCTTCGAGGCGATGCGCGACAGGGACATTCGCCTCGGTCAAACCACCGTGAACACCGTGCTCTTGCGCCTCACTGGGCGCGGCCTGATTCAACGCGAGCCGGGGCAGGGCCCGCTGATCTGCAAACCTCTGGTCTCTCGCGACGAGCTCGGCGGCTTGCTGATCGACATCGTGGTCGCCAGGGTCTACAGAGGCGACGCGCGCAGAGCCCTCGGTCACCTGCGGAGACAAATCCCGGGGAACTAGCCCTTGGGGGCCACCAGTTCTTCCGGCCTGGACTCGACCGCCGCGAGGATCGACGAGGGCATCTAGGCGGTGGTGAAAGGGATCGAGGCGAGTCACCGGGGGCGAACACGAGGTTCGCCCAGCCACACGGTCACCGGGGGCGATCACGAGGATCGCCCCTACCCCTGCCCCGCTACGGCGACGGTCCGTTGCGCCCCGTGGGAGCCGGGTCCCGCCGGCGACCCCCCCCAAGCCACCCCGCAGCCTCTCCTTATTCACACGGATTTCACACCCGTACATCAAGACCGGCCCGCTAGAGACGATATATATAGTGCATGTCTGACTTTGGGAAGCCGAGCGAGCCGGTGCACGGCGTGATGTAACGAGAGAAAGGATGGCAGTCCCCATGCGACTCACCGTTCAGAAGAAGATGCTCGCCGCCTTCGCCGCGATCCTCGCCCTGATGGGCGCCGTCGGTTGGATCGGCATCTCCAACCTCAGCACCGTCAGCGACCTGATGGGCTCGATGTACGACGACCGGCTGGTCCCCATCGAGGAGCTGGGGAAGGCCAGCGAGGGCTACCAGAAGACGCGCGTCGCGGCCCTGTCCCACCTGATGGCGGACGACAAGAGCAAGATGGCGGACGCGGAGTCCCAGTCGGCGGACGCGGAGAAGCTCTTGCTGGAGCAAATGGACAGGTTCGGCAAGACTCAGCTGACCCAGGAGGAAAAGGAGTGGCTGACCAAGTTCAACGCCGCCTGGTCCACCTACAAGGCCGAGCGTGACAAGCTGTTGAGCCTCAACCGAGACGGCAAGAAACAGGAGGCGCTGGCGGTATTCACCGGCTCGGCAGCGCGGGCCGCGGTCCCCCTGGAGGAGGCTCTGAACAAGCTGGTCGAGGTAAACAGCCGCACGGCCAAGGAGGCGGACCAGCAGGGCTCGGCCGACTACGAGAGCAGCCGGACGGAGATGTTGGGTCTCCTGGCCTTCGCGGTGCTGGCGGGCCTCGGCATAGCGCTGTTCCTGTCCAGGGGGATCGCCAAGGGCGTCGGCGCGATGGCGAGGGCGGCCGAGGGGCTTGCCGGGGGCGACGTGGACCAGAAGGTCGACGTGAGGAGCAGCGACGAGATCGGCACGACGGCGGACGCCTTCCGGAAGACGATCGACTACATGCGGGAGATGGCCGTGGTGGCCGAGGCCGTATCGCAGGGCGATCTCACCCAGCAGGTGGAGCCCCGCTCCGACCGCGATGCGCTGGGCGTGGCCTTCCAGCGGATGATCGCCAACCTGCGGGAGATCGTGGGAGACGTGGCGTCCTCCACGGTGGCCCTGAACGAGGCCAGCCTGCAGCTCTCCACCGCCTCCGAGCAGGCAGGCGCCGCCACGCAGCAGATAGCGACGACCATCCAGCAGGTCGCTCGGGGCAACCAGGATCAGTCGGCGGCGGTGCAGGACACGTCGGCATCGGTCGTGCAGCTCTCACGGGCGATCGACCAGATCGCCAAGGGCTCGCAGGACCAGGCGAGGTCCATCGAGAGGGCGGCCGCCTCGGTCGGCCAGCTCAACGGCTCGATCCAGCAGGTGACCGCCGCCTCCCACGAACTGGCTTCAGCCGGCGAGCAGGTCGGCTCCGCCGCGACCTCCGGCGCGGAGACGGTCCGCAAGTCGGCCGAGGGCATGGCGGCCATCAGGGCCAGCGCCGGCACCGCCGCATCCAAGGTGCAGGAGCTGGGCAAGTTCTCCGATCAGATCGGCTCCATCGTGGAGGCCATCGACGACATCGCCGAGCAGACGAACCTGCTGGCGCTGAACGCGGCCATCGAGGCGGCGAGGGCGGGCGAGCACGGGCGGGGCTTCGCGGTGGTGGCGGACGAGGTGAGGAAGCTGGCAGAGCGGTCGTCCCTATCCACCAGGGAGATCGCGGGGCTGATATCCCAGGTCCAGGCGGGCACCCACGAGGCGGTCGTGGCGATGGAGCAGGGCTCGCAAGAGGTGGAGACGGGGGCTCAGCTCGCCCAGGAGGCCGGAGAGGCGATCCAGAACATCCTCTCGGCCGTCCAGATCACCAACCGGCAGGTGACGCACATCGCCTCGGCCGTTCAGCAGATGGAGTCGGCCTCCCAGCAGGTGGTGAGCGTGATGGACTCGGTGTCCGCCGTGGTGGAGGAGTCGACGGCCGCGACGCAGGAGATGGCCGCCTCCAGCCAGCAGGTGACGGGAGCGATCGAGAAGGTGGCGGCCGTCAGCGAGGAGACCAGCGCCGCCGCGGAGGAGGTGAGCGCGTCCACCGAGGAGATGAGCGCCCAAGTGGAGGAAACCGTGGCCCAGGCGCAGAACCTGAGCCAGCTGGCCGCCCAACTGCAGGCCGCCACGAGCCGCTTCCACCTGGAAGACGAGTCCCAGGTTACAATGAGGCGTCGCAAGGAGGACTGGGCTCCGGCCGCGAAGCAGGCGGAAACCGTCAGACGCGCGCCGCTGTCGGTCATGCACTAGAACGCGACCACAAGGAATAGCCAAGATCGACGAGCAGTTGGTGAACCTGTGCCCGCACTCCTCCCAGGAGAAGCTCATGGTCGGTGCGAGCATCACGATAGAGAGCCTGCTCCAGCGGGTAGCGACGCTGGAAGCGGAACTCGCGTCCCACAAACGGGCTGAAGCCAGGCTGCGCCGGATCGGACGGCAGTGGCGGCACCTCCTCGATAGAGCCACCGAGGGTTTCTGGGCCATCGACGGCGAAGGCACGACGGTCTTCGTCAACAGAGCCATGGCCGAGATGCTCGGGCACTCCGTGGAGGAGATGGAAGGCGAGCCCTTCCGGGCCTTCATAGACGACGACGCGTGGCTGCCCTTCGTGGAGGCCACCGCTGAGGGGTGTCAGCAGGGAGCCGGCCCCCGGCGGGAGCTCAGGTTCCGGCACGGCGACGGCACCGAGCGCTGGGCGAGGGTCTCCGTGAGCCCCGAGCTCGACCGGCGGGGCCGCTTCGCCGGGACGTTGGGGGTCGTCACCGATACCACGGAGCAGAAGCTGGCGGAGGAGCAGCTCCTGCGGTCGCAGCGGCTGGAGACCGCCGGGCGAATAGCCGCCCAGGTGGCCCACGACTTCAACAACCTGCTGTCGCCCCTCATAGGCTACCCCGACCTGATCCGGCGGCAGCTTCCCGCGGGCCACCAGGCCCTGGCCTACTGCGAGGACATGCAGGAGGCCGCCCTGCAGATGGCCGACATCAACCAGGACATGCTGGCCCTGGGGCGCAGAGGGCGTCTGAGCCCGCAGCCGGCCGACCTAAACCGGCTGGTTCGGCAGGCGATCGACCAGATGCCGGCGCCAGCACGCACTCTGAAGATCGACCTGGACCTGGACGCGGGACTGCTGCCCGTCGGCGGGGCGCCGGCCCAACTGCTGCGGGCGATCGCCAACCTGGTGGCCAACGGGCGGGAGGCCATGCAGGACAGGGGCCGGCTCACCCTCAGGACCGACAACGTCTACCTGGACGAGCCCACGGGTGGCGCCGGTCCCATCGAGGTCGGCGAGTACGCCAAGCTCACCGTCCGGGACACCGGGTGCGGCATTCCCCGGGAGGTGAGGGGAAGGATCTTCGACGCATTCTTCACCACCAAGACCAACGGGGAGAGACGCGGCTGCGGGCTGGGTTTGAGCGTCGTACGGGCCGTCGTGGAGGATCACGGCGGTTTCATCGACCTGGAGAGCGAGGTGGAGAAGGGAACCACCTTCACCCTGTACCTGCCGGCATCCCGCGACCTGCCGGAGGAGAGATCGGGCGAGGAACCGCCGCGGGGAACCGAGACCATCCTGGTGGTGGACGACGACCGGCTCCAGAGGGAGATAGTGAGGGAGCTACTGGGGGCCCTGGGGTACAGGGTGGAGGTAGCTCCGAGCGGGGAAGCGGCGACGGCCCGCCTCCGGGGGCAACCGGTGGAGCTGCTGATCCTGGACATGGTGATGCCGCAGGGGATGGACGGCCTGGAGAGCTACCGGCGCGCCCTGGAGGCGAGACCGGGGCAGCGCGCGCTCCTCCTCTCCGGCTATGCGGAGGCGGAGCGGGTCCGGGAGGCCCAGAAGATGGGGGCGGGGGCGTTTCTCAGCAAGCCGGTCACCCTGGAAAGGCTCGCGTGGGCGGTGAGGAGGGAGCTGGACCGAGGGTGAGCCGTCGGGGTCGGG
>JAJZRD010000009.1 GCA_021845945.1 Chloroflexota bacterium | reverse complement strand
GAGATGCTGGCGACCCTGGAAGGTCCCCGCTACATCACCCGAGTGGCGGTCCACAACCCCGCGGCGATCCGGAAGGCCGGGGCGGCGGTCCGGCGCGCTTTCAAGTGCCAGGTGGCGGGGCTGGGCTTCTCCCTGGTGGAGATCCTCTCGCCCTGTCCCACCAACTGGGGTGTCAGCCCCAAGGAAAGCCAGCGCTGGCTGGAGGAGCGGATGATCCCCTACTACCCGTTGGGTGACATAAAGATCACCCAGGGGGTGGAATCGCTCTAATAGCTCCGTCAACCTGCTACAGGAGGAAACGACATGGAGCAGGACCACGAGATGATAATCGCGGGTTTCGGCGGCCAGGGTGTCCTGTTCGCCGGGATGGTGCTGGCCCACGCGGCGCTCCACGCCGGCCGCAACGTCGCATGGATCCCCTCCTACGGCCCCGAGATGCGGGGTGGCACCGCAGGCTGCACGGTGATCCTCTCCCACGAGGAGGTCGGGTCGCCCATCGTGAGCCACCCCTCGGCGGCGATAGTGATGAACGAGCCATCCCTGGCCAAGTATGGACCGAGGGTGAAGCCGGGGGGCATCCTCGTCATCAACCGCTCCCTGGCCAAGGCGCCCTTCGCGCGGGCCGACATCCGGATCTTGGAGCTTCTTGCCAACGAGATCGCCGTCGAGGCGGGCAGCGATCGGGCGGCCAACATGGTGGCGCTGGGGGCGCTGCTGCGGGCTACCAACGCGCTGCCTATGGAGATAGTGGAGGAGGTGATGCCCGAGGCGCTGGGCCCTGGGAAGGAGCGCTTCGTCGCACCCAACCTGGAGGCACTGCGGCGAGGGGCGCAACTGGCGGAGAAGATGCTCTCTGCCCCTGTGGGCTAGAGTTCGCCAAGCCGAACCGAGGGCGAAACCGGATGGCAGGGTGGTGGGGCTGTGGAAGAGTTGGACCGCCGATGCGCTGGCCTCGAGACAGGGCGGAGGACGGTTGCGCGGGCCGGGGCAGGGTGTCGAAGAGGGGTACCCTGCCGAAGTGGGGGGGAAAGGCGGCCATCCTGGGTGTGCTGGGGGAGTGACAGGATGGCCGCCTGAGGGGGCACGTTACTGCACCGCGTTCCCTTCCTGGGATCGGGATCTGGACGGCAGGTTTCCCCAGTCGTCCTGGCGTCGCCTCATGACGACTTGACTCCCGCCCCCGATCTCGAAGTGACTGACGGCGTCCTTGAGTTCCTCGGCCATCTGGGCGAGGCTCTGGGTCTGGGTAACCATCTCCTCGACCTGGCTGCTCATCTCCTCGGTGGACGCGCTCACCTCCTCCGCGGCGGCGCTGGTCTCCTCGCTGACGGCGGCCACCTTCTCCATGGCGCCGGCCACCTGCTGGCTGGATGAAGCCATCTCCTGGGTGGCGGCCGTGGACTCCTCCACGATGGCGGAAACCGAGTCCATCAGGTTGACCACCTGCTGGGAGGCAGCTTCCATCTGCCCCACGGCCGAAGCGATGTGGGAGACCTGCTGGTTGGTGATCTGGACCGCAGAGAGGATGTTCTTCAGGGCCTCTCCCGCCTCCTCGGCGAAGCTGGTCCCCAACTCCACCTCCTTGGCCCCCCGGCTCATTGCCTCGACGGCCTCCTGGGTCCCCTTCTGCACCTGGGTGATCAGTTCAGCGATCTGTTTGGTCTCTCGGCTGGAGCGCTCGGCCAGCTTGCGGACCTCGTCGGCGACGACCGCGAAGCCCCGGCCGTGCTCCCCCGCCCTCGCCGCCTCGATGGCGGCATTGAGGGCCAGCAGGTTCGTCTGCTCGGCGATGTCGTCGATGGCCTCCACGATGGAGCCGATCTGCTCGGAGAACTTGCCCAGCTCCTGCACCTTTGCGGCGGCGGAGTTGGTGGTGGCCTTGATGGCGATCATGCCTCGGGCCGATTTGCGCACCGTCTCCGCCCCCGAGGTGGCGGCGGCTCCCACCTGCTCCCCGGCTGAAGCCAGCTCTCTCGATGCAGTCGACACCTGGGCGATGGAGCCGTTCAGCTGGGCGACGGAGGCGGCCGTCTTCTCGATGGACCTGGTCTGCTCCTGGGTGCCCTTGGCGATCTGATCGATGGCTCGAGCGAGCTGATCCACCGAGGCAGAGGTCTCCTGGACGGCCGAGGACTGGTCCTGGTTGCCCTTGGCCACCTGTTGGATGGTGGTGGCGATCTGGTTGGTGGCCGAGCCGGCCTGGCCGGACACAGCGGCTAGCCGCTGGCTGGCCTCAGCCAGGGCTGAGGCCGAGGCGGAGACGCCCCCTACCGTTTCCCTCAGGTTGGCGATCATGCTGCCGAAGGCTATGCCCAGGGCGTCCCTTTCGGAGCGCGGCCGGACCTCGCGGGTGAGGTCTCCCTGCGAGATAGCGTCGGCGACCGCGGCCATCTCTCGAACGTAGCCGACCATCTGCCCGAAGCAAACGGCCATCTCTCCCAGCTCGTCGCCTCGCTTCTCATCGAGTTGGGCATCGTGCTGTACGTCCCCGGCTGCCAGAGCCCCGGCTGCCTTCGTCATGGCTCGCACCGGTCCGCCAAAGTTGCGGGCCGTCAGGAAGGCGATCACCTGGGCCAGCAGAAGGCCGAGGAGGCCCACCAGCAGCGTGCGGTTGCGGAAAGCCTCGGCCGCCTCCACGAAGGGCTTCTCCGGGGTGCCAACGAACAGCATGCCGATGGTCTTGCCGTTGGGGTCTTTGATGGGGTCGTAGGCGGTGATGTACCAGGCGTTGACGACCCAGGCCCTCCCCACGTAGCGCTGTCCCTGCTTGAGCACCAGATCCACCACGTTGGCCGCGGCCTGGGTCCCTACGGCCCGAGTGCCGTCGTCCTTCTTCACGGTTGTGGAGATCCGGGTGTCGCCCTGGAAGACGGTCGCGTTGCCCCCAACCAGGGAGGCGATGGTGTCGACGATCTCGGGGTTGTTATTGACCGTGTAGCCGCCCTCCAAGACCATCTTGCCGTCGACGATCTCGGCCCGCACCCCCTTGCTCTTGAGGATGTGGCCGGCCACGTTGAGGTCGCCCACGACCTTCTCCTGGGCCTGCCGCATGGAGTCCTGCTCGACCGTCTGCACCGCCACCACCGCCAGCGCGGCCAGGGGTATGGCGACGGCGACGGTCATCCAGGCGATCAGTCGGTAGCGGAGACTGAGGTGAAGCCTCGGTCTGGGCAACGGCACGAACCCGAGGAAGCTACTGCTCGCGGTGGTTTTCTCCATTCTGCCCTCCTACTGCTCTTGCCGCCGGTTGGCCGCTGCCTGGCGGCTGGACCGCGCACCGTTTCCAGGGTCACCACGGGGACCTGGAACCTACGGAGTTCCTGGTAGAATAATCGTACACTCCGGCACGAAGCTGAACCCCCTAATGGGCTGATCTCGGTACCCGAACGGGTAATCTTGGACAGCGATGCTGTTGCCCTCGACCTGTTGTGGGAAGGAAAGCGGCCACCCCGTTCACCCGGGGTGGCCGCTTTCTGTCAGGCGGGGGTCAGAATTGGGGATGGCTCGTCAGGGCGCGGTGGCCTCTCGCTCGGCCAGGATGGCCTTCAGCATCTCTATCTCACGCTCCAGCGACTTCTGCCGGGCCTCGATGCTGTAGCTATACAGGAGCACTGCCAGCCAGATGACGGCGAAGGCCGCGAACAGATAGGTCAAGTCCTGCATGTTGAAAGTCCTCCCTTATTCTTCGTACAGCACCAGTTCCCGCAGCCGATAGACCTCTTCGCGCTGCAGCTCCAGCTTCACCCGCAGCCGGAGCAGCTGCACGAAGAAGAGGGTGAAGGCCACCAGGCACACCAGCAGGGTGGCGACCATCGAGGGGTCCAGCGCGATGCTGGCGCCGGTGATCACCACCGGGTGGATGGTCCGCCACCATCGGATCGACATAAAGACCACGGGGACGTCGATGAAACCGACTATCCCGACGACCGCCGCCAGGGATGCCCTCTTGGCGGGGTTCTCCACCACCGAGCGCAGCATCATGTAGGACACGTAGATCAGCCAGAGGATCAGGGTGGTGGTGAGCCTTGGATCCCAGTCCCACCAGCTTCCCCAGGTTGGCTTGGCCCAGATGGAGCCGGTCATCAGCGCCACCGTGGTGAACGTGACGCCCACCTCGGCAGCCGACACGGCCAGGGCATCCCATCGGTAGGCTTTGGTGCGCAGCCATTGAATGCTGGCGACGAACACCACCCCGAAAGAGAGGAAGGCGACCCACGCGCTGGGCACGTGGAAGTAGAAGATCCTCTGCACGTCGCCCATGGTGGCCTCCCTGGGGGCGAAGACGAAGGCCGCATAGAGCGCGGCCACCATGGCCGGCGCGACCGCCCAGCCGAGGAGCGTCCGAGGAAGGTATCCGGCCCGATGGCGGGACCGATCGGTGGGGGCGTGGGGTGGCGTCGCCGGCCCGCCCCTACCGACGGGAGCCGGCGCATCCTCGGGACCATTCAGCACTCTCAAGTCTTCGCTCATGGGCAGCTACTCCTGGAAGACGTACTCGAAGGTCAAGAAAGCCACGGTCAGGAAGATCAGGTCGAAGCCTATCAGGACCCCGAGCCACGGCCCCTCGGCCGTGGGGGGTGTGCTGGCCAGGGCGTCTCCCGTGGCCTTGACGGCGGCCACCAGCACCGGTACCGCCACCGGCAGCAGCAGGATCGGGAGCATCACCTCCCTGGTCCGAGTGTGGACCGCCACCGCCGAAAACAGGGTCCCGACGGCGGCAAAGCCGATGGTGCCCAGCAGGACGATAAGCAGCAGTCTCGGGGTGAAGACCGGCAGGTTGAAGAAGGCCGCGTAGATGGGAAGCACCATGGCTTCCATGGTGGCCATGAACAGCAGGTTGCCCGCCATCTTCCCCACGTAGATGGCGCTCCGATCCACCGGGCAGAGCAGCAGCCCCTCCATGCAACCCCGATCCTTCTCGGTGATGAAGGAGCGGTTCAGGCCCAGCATCCCGGCGAAGACTATGGCGACCCAGAGCACCCCGGGCGCCACCGCCTCCCTGTTCTCGACCCTCAGCTCGAAGGCGAAGTTGAAGATCACGATCACCAGCAGGGCGAAGACGAACATGGAGCTGAGCACCTCTCGCGTGCGTAGCTCCGAGGCGACGTCCTTGCCGACGATGGCCAGCACCTTGTCCAGGTATGAGCTCATCTCTTCTCGCCTCCATTTCTGATCCCTTTGGAGGCGTGGCGAGAGTAGAGCTGGCGCACGCTGCCGGGGTCCAGCTCCGCGGATGAGGTCTGAAGGACGATGCGACCCTCGACCAGGATGGCCACCCGGTCGCTGAGGGCCAGCCCCAGGTCCAGGTGGTGGGTCACGATCAGGGCGGCCCGTCGACGCCCCTCCTGGGGCTCCTTCAGCAGGTCGCTCAGCAGGTCGAGGGCATCCTGGTCGAGCCCGGCTTCCGGCTCGTCCAGCATCAGCACCTCCGGATCGTGGAGCACCGCCCGCGCCATGGCGATCCGCTGCTGCATGCCGTGGGAGAAGGTCCCGACCCTGTCGTCCAGTCTGGCCGAGAGTCCCACCCTCCCGACGGTCTCGGCGATCCTGCGCTCCAGCTCCGGCACGTCGTACATGCGGCCGTAGAAGCGCAGATTCTCCCGGGCGGTGAGGTCGTCGTACAGGTAGGGATGGTGGGAGACCACCCCGATCCTGCGCCGGGCCTCCAGGGGATCATCCTGGGGATCGATCCCATCCACCACCACCTGGCCGTTGGTCGGCGCCGCCACGGTGGCCAGTATCCGCATGAGGGTGGTCTTCCCGGCGCCGTTGGGGCCGAAGATCGCCACCCTCTCCCCCTGAGCCAGGGAGAAGTTGATCCCCTTGAGCACCAATCGGTGGCCGAAGCGCTTCGTGATGCCCGTGGCTTTCAGTGCCGCCGGTGCGGAGGCTTCGGCCACCTCGGATACCCCTGTCACTGATCGCCCCTGGATGCAGCAAGGGTCTTCTGGCGGTCAACCACTTCCACCAGCCGTCGCTTCTTCTCCGCTCTCAGGCGGCCGTACTCCTCGGCGCCGATCCGCTGAGCCTCGAAGTCGTCGTCCAGTCGCGCGATGGCCGCCACCAACTCCCTCTTCTGGGCGTCCAGGATCTCTTCATCGGCTTCCATTTCGGCTTCGGAGAGATCCCTGCCATCCGGCGGCCCGCCGGCTTCGGATTCCTCGTCCCCATCCGCCCCGGCGGCTCTCTTCGCCCCGCCGCGCCGGCGGCGCACCAGCATCACCACGACGGATGCGATCGCCACCACGGCTATGATCCCGCTACCGGCGAACAGAGGTAGCATCGCCTGCCAACCCGGGGCCGTCTGCCCCGGAGCGGGCTGCACCGGGGCGGCCGGGGCCTTGGACATGTGATCCAGCTTGAACTCCAGCTGAGTCCCCGCGGCCACGTTGTCGCCGCTGAACAGCAGGTACTTCTCCCCCTGGATGTCCTGGTTGCTCTTGTTGGGCAGGTTGGACACCGTGATGCCCACTCCGACGTCGGGGATCAGCGCGTTGACCTTGCCGGTGTCGACGGCAAGCTTGGAGATGAAGGCGGCCGCGTCGTTGCTGACCGGGATCTCGTATCGGAAGATCCGCTGGGAGTCGCCGGGGTAGAGGGGCCAGGTATCCACCAGGTCGCCGTTGTCCTGGAATACGCGCGTCCCCATCATGCCGCCGCCGTACTCCACGTTCTGGGCTCCCTGGGGCAGGGTGAAGCGAAGGGTTTCCTTGACCCCCTGATGGACGTCCTTGGAGCCGACGTAGGTCTTATCCCCGCTGTTGCTGATGATCGCGATCTCCGACACGTAGAGGCCGTCGGGCTGCGGCTCAAGCAGATAGTGTCTGGCCGACGTCTTGATGCTCTCGTCGGAAGTGGTGGCGTCGAAGACCTCCAGGTCGACCGTTTGGTCGGTGGATCCGGAGGGGAAGGTTATCGGATCCGAGGCGTAGTCCGCGCCCTGATACTGGGAGTGGACCAGGTAGGTGAACTCCTGGCCTGTGTCGACCCCGTCGAAGCTGAACTTGCCGTCCTGACCGGCTTTGATGGCCTGCTTGCCGCTCTGGGTTTGACCCTGATAGACGTACAGATTGACGTCCAGACCGGCGACGCTGCCGCCGCCCTTGGTGTTGTTCGTTACGGTGCCCTTGATGCTCCCTTTGGCGGCCGGCGCCGTTGTGGCAGCCGGAGTGGCCGCGCTTGGTGCCGCGGCTCCGGGTGTGGCGGCCGGTTTCGCCTCGTCGGCCAGGGCGCTGGTGGCCAGACCGAGGAAGAGGATCAGTGCCACTGTCAGCGCGAGCAATCGAACTGCGCCCGCTATCTTATCCATGTACGGTCCCCCTTGACCTCTTTTCTTCTCAGACGTTCTATCTATCGCATCCTGTAGGGCGGGGTCTTGTGCCCCGCCGTGCGCCGGCGGCGCCACCCCGGCGGCAGGGGACAAGCCCCTGCCCTACATTTTGGTGCGCTACCGCTTTCGGCGGATCGGAGCCCCACACTTGCTGCAGAAGGCAGCCTCCGGGTCCCTGACCCGTTGGCCGCAACTGGGACAGGCGGCCCCAGGGGAGGCCTTCGCCGTCGAGGCGGCGCCCCCCCGCCCGTTCTGCTCCCTGGCTTTTCGCCGGAAGGACTGGATCTCCTGCTCCACGTCCAGCCCGGTGTGCTCGGGGTCCCGGCTCCCCCCGGACCGGTCCAAACGGGCGACATCGGCCAGGAACTCCTCCTGAGCCTCCGGGACGTCCCCGTGGCGGAGCTTTCCGGCCTTGGCGTCGTCGATCCGCTTCAGGATCGCGACCGCCTTTCTCTTGTATCGATCCTGAAGCTGCTGGAAGTCCTCCTGGGACAGGTTCCCCATAGCCAGGTCGAAATCCAGCTCCTTCATGGCGGCGTAGACGGTGTCTCGTTGGAAGAGCAGCCGCTGCAGGACGGGCTCGCTGGGCTCGCCCCCGAGGAACTCCTCGGGGCGGGTCCGCCCGAACAGGAGCGGCCATGCTACGTACAGGGCGGCGGTAAGGGTGATGGCGAGCATGGCCACCATGGTCCACTGGAAAGACATCTTGGCTCTTATCCTCCCGTGCTACTCGAACTGCTCCAGTTCCTTAGACAGCTGGGCCTCGTACCTCTGCAGGTCGCCCTCGTCGATGCCTCGCGCCATCTCGGCGTTCAGGTAGGCGTCGTGCCACTTGCGCTCCCGCAGCCATCCCGTCAGGACGTAGCCCATCAGCGCTGCTCCGCCGAAGATGGTGGCGAAAGGCGTGATCCATGCGGCCAGGCTGAAGCCCTCTTTGGTGGGCGCCGGCAGGATCCCCTCGCCGTACTGCCGCACCAGGGTGTCCACTATGCGCTGCCTGGGCCATCCCTCCGCCACCTTGGCTCGGATGAAGGCTCGCATCCAGAGCGCCTCCTGGGAGCCGGCCGTGGCCAGCGGCTGCGAGTAGGTGGCCGACGGGCATCTTAGCTCGTTGATCAGCTCGTCCGCCGGGTCGCCCGCAGCGGCCGGATAGACCAACCAGAGCGTCGCGGCTCCCACCAGCAGCGCGGCCAGCAGGGTCGTCTTCAGCGTTCTCAAACGGCCTCCTCCTCGTCGCCGTCATCGCCGGCCATCCACGGCGGTTACACATCGGCAGTCTGAAGGATCTCGGCGCTCGGACGCTCCACGGCCAGCCTCGCCGCCTCCCGACGCTTCTCCCTGGCGTCGGGCCAGAAGGCGATGAGGGCGCCCATCAGAAGCAGGTAGCCTCCCACCCAGATCCAGGACACCAGGGGGTTGATCACCAGCTTGAAAGAGGCGTTGGTGCTGGTCCAGGAGTTGAGGATCAGGTAGAGATCCTCCGCGGGCGTGCTGCGGATCGCCACTTCGGTATTGGGCGAGTCGTAGCCCGGGTAGAACTCCTTGGAGGGGGTCATCTTCCCCAGCAGTTGGTCTCCGGAGTAGACGGTGAGGGTTCCGGCCACCACCTCTTTCCTGCCCTCCACGCTGCTGGCGAGCCCCCCGTACACCACGCGGTAGCTGCCGATAGTCGCCTCCTGGCCGGAGGAAAGGGTCACGTCTTTCTCGACCTTGAAACCCTGGGAGCCCACGACGCCGATCGCCAGCAGGATGATCCCAAGGTGCACCAGGTAGCCACCGTAGCGGGGCTTGTTCCCCCACACCAGGGAGGGCAGGGCGAACAGAGGGTTGCGCTTCAGGATCCGGCCCTCGGCGCGAGCGCCTCGGAAGAACTCCATGCCGACGGTCCCCACGACGAACCCGCAGGCAGCGAAGGCCACCAGGGCGTAGGGCTGGCTGGCGTTCAGGAGGAAAGCCGCAACCAGGGCGACCAGGGCGAGCAGGACCGGGATGCGGAAGTTCCTGAGCAGGTTCTCCATGGAGGCTCTGCGCCATCCGATGATGGGGCAGATGCCCATGAGGATGACGGTGGCCAGCAGGATCGGCCCCACCACCTGGTTGAAGAAGGGGGCGTTGACGGTGACCTTCACCCCTCGGACCGCCTCGGAGATCAGGGGGAACATGGTGCCCCACAGCACGGCGAAGGCGGCGCCCACCAGCAGCAAGTTGTTGAGCAGGAAGCCGGATTCTCGAGAGACCAGGGAGTCCAGTTCGTTCTCGCCTTCCAGCAGAGGCAGCCGGTCCCAGATGAGGGCGGCCGAGACGGTGATGGTCAGCAGCATCATCGCCACGAACATCGGTCCGATGTTGGTCTCACCGAAGGTGTGCACCGAGGAGAGGATGTCGCTCCTGGTCAGGAAGGTCCCGAAGATGGTCAGCAGGAAGGTGGCGACGATCAGCGCCAGGTTCCACACCTTGAGCATGCCCCGTCGCCGCTGGATCATGGCGGAGTGGAGGAAAGCCGTGCCGGTTAGCCAGGGCATAAAGGAGGAGTTCTCAACCGGGTCCCAGCCCCAGTAGCCGCCCCACCCCAGCTCAACGTAGGCCCATTGGGCGCCCAGCAGATTCCCGATGCTGAGGAAGACCCAGGCGAAGAGGGTCCAGCGCCGCGTGATCTGGAGCCATTCGTTGCCCAGCTGGCCCGTGATCAGGGCAGCCAGGGCGAAGGCGAAGGGGACGGTGAAGGCCACGTAGCCCAGGTAGAGGGCGGGAGGGTGGAACAACATCCCCACGTTCTGCAGCAGTGGGTTCAGGCCCTGCCCATCGGCGGGCACTACCGGGATGCGGACGAAGGGATCGGAGAAGAAGACCAGCAAGGAGAGGAAGAAGGTGGCCACGAAGCCCATGACCGCGGTGACCCAGGGCATCAGGCTCTTGTGGCGACCCCGGTTCTGGAGGGTTACCACCAGCATCATCAGGACGATCCCCCAGGCCCACATCAACAGGGAGCCCTCCTGGCTGGCGTAGGCGCCCGAGAGGCTGTAGGCCAGGTCGATGTCGCGACTGTTGTAGTGGGCGACGCTTTGGAGGGTGAAGTCGTGGGTGGCGAAGGCGTACAGCAGCGTGCCCCATGCCAGGGAGACCAAAGCGGCAGTCGCGTATACGCCGTTCCTGGCGCTGGCCAGTAGGTCGGCCTGGCGGCGGGCGATGCCGAAGGCCGAAGCCACAGTCAGGTAAGCGGTGACGACGAAGGCGACAACCAGGGAAATCCGTCCGATTTCTGCCATGTGGTCCAGCTTTCCTCGCTTTCGGGCCCGCGCCAGCGCCGCGCGGGATCTGATCGCCGGCAGGAGCCGGCTCCTACCTGTCACGCAGAATCTGGATGGGGCCGCGAAGGTTTCGTCCCGCCGTTCGCGGCCCCAGGAGGGAGGTGCAGCTAGTCTACTGGGTGTTGGCCGGCACGTACTTGGAGGCGCACTTAGCCATCAGGGATGTGGCCTGGAACCCCCCATCGGCTCCCAGTTTGCCCTCCACTATCACGTCGACCCCTTCCTGAAAGCTATCGGGCACGACCCCCTTGTAGCTGATGGGTAGGGTCTGGTTGCCGTCTGTGACGCTAAAAGCGATGGTGTTGGCTCCCTTGTCCCGTTGGACGGAGCCTTCCACAACCCGACCCCCCAGCTTGGTAGGCTGGTCGATCGCCTTCGCCCCCATGGCCGTAAGCTCGCTGGTGGTGACGAAGTACTCAGAGCCACTCTGGGTGGCGGCGTAGATCATGTAGCCGATGGCGGCCACGATCACCAGCCCGGCTATCAGGAACCGAGCCCTGACCCGGGATCGTCGGCGGCCTGCGAGCCGCCCGGCAACTCGGGTGATGGGTCGGCGGGTTCCAACGGAGTCCTCTGTCAGCATCGGCACTTCTCCCCTGACTACCAGGGCAACCAGCGAGGGCGGCGAGCCGCGGGCTCGACGATCAGTCTGCCCCGGTACATTCCCATGTCCGAGGTGAACAGGTACTCACCACTGGCCGGCGGCAGGAACTCCACCACCGTGGTCCTGTAGGGCGGAAGCCGTCTATCTACCTTGAAGTCGGAGAAGACGACGCGGCTGGAACAGTCGTTGTCCTCGAGCCGGGTGAACTTCAGCCTCACTGGGATGCCCTCGCGGACGATAGCCACGTTAGGGGTGTAGCACTCCAACACCACGATCTCCATCTCCTGCACGCCGTCCGAAGCCAGGCGAGCCTGGTGTCGGCGCCGGCTCTTCGACCTGAAGAGAAGGAGCGCTACCACCGCGGAGAGGCCGAGCAGGGTGGCGAGAACGACCAACTCCATGCCAGTATCCACCTCGTGTCTGCGTTCACAATCATAGCGGGCGAAGATTAGACCAGGCTGAGGGAAACATGAGACGAGGATAAGAGTTTAGATCGCCGGCAGCCGCACCGTGAAGGTCGTGCCTTCGCCCGGCTCGCTGTGAGCCTCGATCTCTCCGCCGTGCTCCTCCACGATCCAGCGGGCGATGGCCAGCCCCAGGCCGGTTCCGCCCTCGTCACGGGCCCGGGCCTTGTCGGCTCGGTAGAACCTCTCGAAGATGTGGGGGAGATCCTCGGCAGCGACGCCGATGCCGGTGTCCTCGACCCGGATCCTCGCCAGATCGCCCTGTCGCGCCAGTGAGATGGTGATGCGGCCGCCCTGGGGGGTGTACTTCTGGGCGTTGTCCAGGAGTATCAGCAGCAGCTGCTTCAGCCAGGTGGCGTTACCCAGGACCGCCACGGGTTCGACGGGTCCCAACTCGAGGGCGGTGCCGCCCGTGGTGCCCTGTCTCTGGCGGTGGGTCTCCGCCAGGAGATCCCCCAGGGCAACCCGGTCCATCTCAATCTTGTGGCCGGCATCGGCCTTCGCCAGCAGCAAGAGGTCCGAGGTCAGGTGGCTCATGCGCTCCACCTCCGCCGCCACGTCGGCCAGGGCCTCGGCCCGATCCTCCATGGGGGCATCCAGGGCGCGTTTGAGGAACTCGATGTTGCTCCGGATGGAGGTTAGCGGGGAGCGCAGCTCGTGGGAGGCATCGGAGACGAACCGGCGCTGGGCCTCGTAGGCGGTGTCGAGACTCGCCAGCATCTCGTTCAAAGTGACGGCCAGACGGCCCACCTCGTCCCGGGCTTTCCCCACCTTCAGCCGTCGACCCAGTCCCTGGGAGAGGGCGATGGCGCGGGCGGTCTCGGTGATCTCTTCTATGGGGCGGAGACCGTTGCGGGCGATCAGCCAGCCCACTCCCACGGCCAGCAGCATCCCCAGGCCGTTGCCGGCCAGCAGCAGGACCCTGATCCTGGCCAGGGCGTCGTCCGTCTGCAGCAGGGAGCTAACCACCAGAACGAAGCCCTTGGGCTCGCTGCCACCGGGGATCGGGGCCAGCAGGGCCCGATAGCGCCGGCCGCCGACGGTTGCGGTGAAGCTGGTGGGCGTTCCCCACCAGGCCGAGGCGAAGGAGCCGTCGGGCACCGGGATGGCCTCACCCGCCAGGTTGGAGGAGCGGGCGACGGCCCGACCGTTGGGATCCAGCAGCTCCACGAATACCCCGGGGGAAGCGAAGGGCTCCAGTGCCCCATCCGGCACGGATAGGGGTGCCGATGGGTCGCTGCTCAGACCGTGGAGCACGTGTTCGCTGAAAGGGGCGAGCCAGCGGTCGGTCTCCGACAGCAGCTTCCCCTCCAGGGTGAAGTACACCAGGGGGGCAAAGACAAGGAACGTGACGGCCAGGAAGCCCGTGTACCACAGGGCCAGGCGGAGGCGGATGGACACGAGGTCACTCCCTCAGGACGTATCCAGCACCCCGGATGGTGTGGATCAGGCGAGGCTCGCCGCCGCCCTCCAGTTTGGTCCGGAGGTAGCGGATGTAGACTTCCAGGACGTTGGATTCGCCCTCGAAATCGTAGCCCCACACCTTCTCGAGGATGGTGTGCCTGGACACCACCTCGCCGGGCCGGTTGATGAAGAACTCCAGCAGCTTGTACTCGGTGGTGGTCAGATCGATCTTGCGATCGGCTCGGTGCGCCGTTCGGGAACGGGTGTCCAGACAGAGGTCCTGGAAACAGAGCTCCGTGTGGTGCCGCGGTTCTCGCCGCCGCAGCAGTGCCCGAGTGCGCGCCAGCAGCTCCTCGAAGGCGAAGGGCTTGACCAGGTAGTCGTCGGCCCCGGCATCCAGTCCGGCAACCCGGTCCGACACCTCGTCCTTGGCCGTCAGCATCAGGATGGGGACGTCGTCGGTCCGGCGCAGGAGGCGGCACACGTCCATCCCGTCGATGCCCGGCATCATGATGTCGAGCACCACCAGTTGCGGCCGGGTTTCCCTGGCTAATGTCAGGGCCTCGGCGCCGCTGTTGGCCACGTCGACGGTGTAGCCCTCGTAGGCGAGACTTCGCCGGAGGGCCCCCGTGATCTTGCGGTCGTCGTCTACGACGAGGATGCGCGGTCGGTTCTCGGAGCGGGTATCGGCTTCCATCATAATTATGGATTATAACACTAGCGGCGCAGCACGCGGCCGAGACGGAGATCAGCCGGGACTCCTCGGTCGATGGCGAAATCCCCACCGATCAAGACGTACTCGATACCCGAGGCAAGACGGGTGGGCTGCTCGTAGGTCGCCTCGTCGCGCACCGTCGCCGGGTCGAAGACGACCAGATCGGCCACCATGCCTGGGGCCACACGTCCACGGTCCGAAATTCCCAGGATCTCCGCGGGCAATCCCGTCATCTTCCGCACAGCCTCCTCCATCGGCATGATGCCGGTATCACGCACCGCCCAGCCAAGCAAACGGGCAGAGGTGCCGTAGGCGCGGGGGTGGACCCGCTTATCGGCGCTCGTAACCCCGAGCTGGTCGGAACCGATGGCACATCCCGGGTCTCTCAGGATCGTCCGCACGTCGGCCTCATCCATCAGGAAGATGATCATGACGGTAGCGCCCCGGTCCTGGATCAGCAGATCGATCGCTAGATCCGCGGGATCCACTCCTCTCGCCTGGGCGAGCTCTGTCACTCGCCGTCCCTCGGCCCATCGCAGCTCCGGGTGTCCCACGTTGGCGATCATGACGTTGTGCCAGCCGCCGGCTGCCCTCAGCCGGCCGCTCCACCCGGGTACCCCCGACTCCATCTCAGTTCGGATGCGAGCCCTGGCTTCCGATGAGCGCAGCCGAGCGATCATCGCTTCGATCCCACCCTCCATGGCCCAGGCGGGGAGCAACTGGCTGAGGTAGGTGCTGCCGGCTGTGTAGGGATAGACATCGCACCAGACCCTCACTCCGCGATCGCGTGCCATCCCGATTCGTCCCAGGGCATCCGCGGCCTTGCCGTGGTTCTGGCGGCCCACAGCCTTCAAGTGCGAAATCTCCACCCGGACGTTCAACCGTTCACCTACCGCCAGTGCCTCATCGATCCCTGGCAGGATGGCATCGCCTTCGTCGCGCATGTGGGTCGCGTAGAGTCCGTCGGCCGGTTGGAGAGCGGCGGCCACGTGGGCAATCTCGTCGACATCCGCGAAGATGCCGGGCACGTAGGCAAGCCCGCTGCTCATGCCCCAGGCGCCGGCCTTCAGGGCGTCGGCCAGCTCGGCGCGCATCGCGTCCTGCTCCGCCTGCGTGGCCTTACGATCCTCCATGCCCATCACCGCGATCCGCAGCGCCCCATGCCCGACCAGGGGCACGATGTTGACGGCCGGCCGCGCGGCATCCAGCCGATCCAGGAAGGAGCCGAAGCTGGTCCAACTCCAGTCGAGATTCGGGCCGAACCCGCTCACGAAACCGCGCAATTGCGCGGCCAGCGCGGGGTCACCCGAGACCGGCGCCGGGGAGAAGCCGCAGTTCCCGACCACCTCGCTCGTGACCCCTCGGGTCACAGAGTGTAGGGCAGTCGGAAAAGCGGGAAGGGTGAGGTCGGAGTGTGTGTGCATGTCTATGAAGCCGGGTGCCAGGGCGAGGCCTCCGGCATCCACCACTCGATTGGCCAGTTCGCCGGCTGCCCGATCGCCCACAGCCGCGATCCGTCCGTCCTTCAGGCCGACGTCCATCTTCCTTCCGGGCGTACCGGTCCCGTCGAACACCATGCCTCCGCGGAATATGAGGTCCAGGCTCATGGATAACCCTCCAAGATTGCTCGTACGCTACCGTGGTGCCCGGTGGCGGCGGCGTCTTCGTGGCGTCGGACCCTGGGGCGAATGGATCAGTTGTAAGCTGTCCGATGGAAACCCACTATGGCGTCGGCCACGGCTCGGCTGATGACTTCCAGCAGTGTCTTGCCCGCCTCGGATGAGGCCCGCAGGGGAGCGTCGGTGTATCCGCCGATCCGCTCCCACTCGCCGCTTTTCTGCACCACCAGTCCCTTGGCCACGCCCCGGGCCCATATCGCAGGCGGTTGGACCTCCTTCAACGGCATCCTGTCCCGGCGCACCAGCTCTGGAGCCACCGCCATCATCATCGAAGTCTCGAAGCCGCCGGAGTGTCCCGGGAGCCGGCCGATCTCCTCGCCACCGGCCTTCAGGATGGCCGCTTCTGCCAGCTCCCAATAGGCACCGACGGCTACAGCAACCTGGTGGCGAAGTACCAGCTCCTTCGCCATCAGCTTCACGCACTCCGCGTTGCCTCCATGAGAGTTGAGGACGAAGATACGCTTGAAGCCGCCGGCCACCAGACTGTCGGCCACATCGTTCAAGACGGCCAGGTAGGTGGTGCTCCTGAGGGAGAGGGCACAGGAAAAGAGGTGGTGGCCGGAGTTGCCCAGGGCCAGCACCGGCGCCACTACCACCGGCACCTCGGTCGCGGCCATCTCTGCTGCCCTCATCGCCACGGCTTCCCCCAGAGCGGTGTCGGTGTTGAGCGGCAGATGGGGTCCGTGCTGCTCCGTGGAGGCGGTCGGAAGAATGATAGTGGTGCGGGGCGCTAGCTCCCGCACATCCTCGCGGGTGAGTTCGCCGAGACGCAGTACACGAGCCATGCCGGCGTCACCTTTCAACATCGAAGCTGCGGCAATCTAGCGCGACTTGCCGCGACCGGCGATGTCCCAGACGGCCTCGAGCCGGTCGTCGCGGACGGCGTGGTAGCAGTCGAAGAGGTTTATGGTCGTGCAGCCGTGGCTGGGGATGAACTCCACCTTGTCGCCCGGCCGCAGCTCGCGGTTCGGCGCCTCGAACTCCACCTTGCCGTGCTCCTCCGAGAGGCGAGTCAGCGAAGCGCCCTCGATCCCCCTTATCTCCGGCAGACCGAATTCGCTGGTCAGCACCTTGTGCCCGGCGTCCGTGATCGCCAGCGTTGGGGTAGGTCGGCTGATGACCGTGGCCAATACCGTCAGCGCGCAGTCGAAGTGCGCGCCCACGGACCGGTATGTCACGTCGTTGAAGACGTAGGAGCCTGCCTGGACTTCGTCCACGCCCTCCACCGTGCCGGTGATGTCGTAGGTACCCGTGCCCCCACCGCCGACGATCGCCACCTCCAGACCTGCTCCCTCGATGAGGCGCCGCGTATCCACCAGCGACTTCATGGCGGCCAGCGTTCGCTGGCGGCGCTCATCCAGGTTCGGGTGCATGACCAGGTGGCCCTCGTAGCCCTGCAGACCCATGAAGCGCAGGCCCCTGGCCTCGGCGACCTTGCGGGCCAGTGCCAGGGCCGGCTCGCCCGGCTCCACGCCGCAGCGGTTCATGCCTATGTTGACCTCCACCAGCACCCGGAGCCGCACCCCGGCATCCACCGCTGCCGCCGACAGCTGCTCCACGTTGACGGGGTCGTCCACGGCTACCATCACGTTGGCCTGGTGGGCCAGACCCACCAAGCGGGCTGTCTTCTGCGGCCCTACTATCTGGTTGGCGATCAGGATGTCCTTGATGCCTGCCGCCGCGAGCACTTCAGCCTCGCCCAGCTTGGCGCAGGTAATCCCCACCGCGTTGCCAGCCTCTAGCTGCTTGTGGGATATGGTCGGACACTTGTGCGTCTTGGCGTGGGGGCGCAACTTCGCCTTCTTATCGGCGAAGAACGCGTTCATTCGGGCGATGTTGCGCTCCATCGCCGGCAGATCTATCAGCAGCGCCGGGGTGTCCAAGTCCCACTTGGATTGCCCTACGTTGCCTGCACAGCTGTTCATGCGTTGTCTCCCACTTAGAATGCGTAGTGATAAGCGCGGAAACGGTCAGCGCTCCTGGATGCGAGGGTCGAGGGAGTCCCTCAGGCCGTCACCCAGTTGGTTCAGGCCGAGCACGGTGACGGCGATGGCGATGCCCGGGAAGACCGACATCCACCAGGCCGCCGCCATCAGCGGCACCCCCTCGTGCAGCATGTTGCCCCAGGTGGGTAACTCGGGTGGTACGCCGGTCCCGAGGTAGGACAACGAGGCCTCGCTGATGACGGCGAAGGCGAATGTGAAGCTTCCCTGCACGATGAGGGGCGAGACGCAGTTGGGCAGCGTGTGCAGCAGGAGGATGCGCCAACTGCCCGCTCCCAGAGCGTGCGCTGCCTCCACGTACAGCAGCTGCCGCACCACCAGTACCTGGCCCCGTACCAGTCTGGCAATGCGTGGTAGGTAGACTACCGTCAGGGCCGCAATCACGTTCTCTGTGCGGGGGCCAAGGCTGGCCATGATGGCGATGGCCAGGAGGATGCTGGGAAAGGCCATGAAGCCGTCCATCACCCGCATGATGAAGCCGTCGATGCTCTTGAAGTACCCGGCGATGAGGCCGACGGCGGTTCCCAGCACAGTCGAGCCGATCATCGTCGCCAACCCCACCAGGAGCGAGATGCGCGCCCCGTAGAGCACGCGGGTGAGCATGTCCCGTCCGAAGCCGTCCGTCCCCAGCCAATGGCTGCCCGACGGCGGAAGCAGACGGTTCATGGGGTCCACTTTGAGGACGTCCCAGCCCGTCAGGTAGGGACCGACGAGGCCCAGGATGGTCATCAACACCAGGATGATGCTACCCAGGACCGCGCCCGAATCACGAGACAGGAGCCAGACCCAATGCCAGGGCGAGGAGCGGGACGAAGACGATGGAGAGAGGCGGAGGACCAGACCATCTGCCTGCATCATCGGTTTTGCTCTCGAATACGAGGGTCGGCGAAGGCGTAGGCGATATCTACTGCCAGGTTCACCAGCACGTACACCACAGCGATGGTCAGCACCGCGCCCTGTATGACGGGAAAGTCCCGCCGCAGCACGCTCACCACTACCAGCCGGCCTACCCCCGGTGTGTTGAACACCTGTTCCGTTACCACCGCCCCTCCCAGCAGTGTGCCCAGGGAGTTGCCGATGACCGTCAACGCCGGAATCATGGCGTTGGGGAGGGCGTGGCGGACCAGCACGACGCGATCCCGCAGCCCCTTGGCTCTGGCCGTGCGCACGTAGTCCTCGTGCAGCACCTCCAGCATGCTGGAACGCACGACTCGAGCGAGGAGCGCGGCCGACTGCAGACCCAGGGAAAAAGCCGGCATCAGCAGGTAGCGGAAGTTCTCCAGCGGGTCCTGCAGGAAGGAGACGTAGCCTGCGGCCGGCAGCACCCGCAGCCAGACGGCAAAGGATAGGATGAGCAGGATACCGAGCCAGAAGGAGGGGATGCAGACCCCTCCCAGCGCCGTCACCATGGTCAGCCGGTCGATCCAGGAGTTTCGCTTCAGGGCGGCGATGATGCCCGCCGGCAGGCCGATGATGATGGAGAACAGCAGCGCGTACAGGGTAAGGAGACCCGTGGGCTCCATCCGCTGCACCAGCGACTCCGAGACCGGCTGGTTCAGGAAGAAGGATTCCCCCAGGTCTCCGTGCGCTACGTCTGATACCCATGAGACGAACTGTTCCCATACCGGTCGGTCGAGGCCCATATCGTGGCGCAGCTGCGCTATCCGCTCAGGCGTTGCCTCGTTGCCGGCCATCACGGCGGCGGGGTCACCCGGGGCCACGTGCACCAGCAGGAAGACGACGATGCCAACCACCACCAGCACTGGCACCAGTGCTACCAAACGACGAAGTATCTGCGTGCCCACAGCTACTCCTTAGGGCCGATTCACTTGGTTAAGTAGGCGTTCCAGAAGTAGGGTGTCGGATAGGTCCCGATCCCTTTCAACTTGGGGCTGGTGAGCCACAGGTCTCGCACGTCGCCCAGCTTCAGTATGGGTATCTGCTCGTAGAAGAGGCGCTGTACATCCTCGAAGATGGCAAATCGTGTCTTCTGGTCGGTGGTCTGCAATAGCTTGTTGCGCAGCGCGTCGATCTCGGGGTTGCTCCACCAGCCGGGGTAGTCCGGGTTCATCCAGTCCATGAGGGAAGGGTCGGTATAGTAGCCGTTCCAGGTCACGAACAGTTCCCATTCCTCGGGCTTGGCTCTGCGGGATATCAGGGAAGCCCAGTCTATCACCTCGAGCTTCGTGTTCAGCCCGAGGGCCTGGAAGCTCTGGTTCAACACCACCGCTTCCTGGTACATGTTGGGATACTCCTGGGTGGTCAGGTAGCGGATGGTCTCGCCCTTGTACTTGGATTGACCCAGCAGCTGCTTGGCCAGATCCACGTTCTTCACGTTGAACTTGTCGGTGGCTACTTCGGTATACCAGGGTCCCTCTTTCGGCATCAACGCTCCGCTCACGCGGTAGAAGTCGGTCGAGCCCCAGCCCGCCTTCAGAGCCGCGCCCGGGTCGATGACAGCCATCATGGCCTGCCGCAGCTTGACGTCTCCCATGACCGGCGACTTCTTGTTGATGTAGTGGGTAGGGCACTTGGTAGGAATGCCCACTATCGTGGTCACGGTCTTGGAGTCTTTCAACAGTGCGAACTGGTCGGGGTTGATGCCTTCGGCGTAGTCGTAGTCACCCGACTGAATACCGGCCACACGCACCGACTGGTCTGGCACCGGCATGAAGTTGATTTCGTCCAGGTAGACGGAACGCTTGCCGCCGGCCCCATTTGGCTTGTCCCCGATGCCATTGTGGTAGTTCTCGAAGCGAGCGAGCCGAACGAAGCGATCCTTCTGCCACTCCACGAACTTGTAGGGGCCGGTGCCGATGGGCTTGGTGATCTGGTTCTTCTCCGTCGCCGCCTCCACCTCTTCCTTCGGCATGATGGCCGCCGCCTGGGAGCGGAAGTTGAGCACCGAATCGAAGACGGCGTAGGCGGTCTTCATCTTGAAGACCATGGTGTACGGGTCGGGCTTGGTCAAGCTGTCCAGCCGCTGGAACAGCATCTTCCCCTGGCCGGATAGCTTGCTCCAGCGGAGCAGCGAGGCCTCGACGTCCTCCGCGGTCATCTCTTTGCCGTTGTGGAAACGGATGCCCTTGCGCAGCTTGACGGTGTTGGTCAGACCGTCCTGGGAGGTTTCCAGGGACTCGGCCAGCAGCGGAGTGGCATTCAGTTTTTCGTCGAGGGTGAAGAGGGTTTCGCAGATGTGGCAGACGACCTCGGTGCTCACGTTGGCTGTGGTCCAGTGGGGGTCCAGGGAGGGAGGTTCGCCGATGATCGCCGCCCGCAGGGTGCCGCCCTTCTGAGGTGCCGCGGCTGCCGGTGCGGCAGCAGCACCGGGCGTGCTAGCAGCGCTGGGAGCCGGCGTACTGGGAGCACCGCAGGCTGACAGGGCGACGCTGCCCGAAGCAAGGGCGGCCACGCGAAGGAAGGCCCGGCGGGAAATGCGCCACTTCTCACTCTCCAATGACACTGTCCGACCTCCATAAAATGGTGTCTCGTATCCCGTGGGAGAACCCTTCTGTCATGCGGACCATTTCGAGGGAATTGGGCTCGTAGTGCAGTGGCTGGGCAATGCCCTGGATGCCCTCTCACACCTCCAGGCTCACCGGATGGGCGGCGTGTCCCGAGCCACAGGACACAGTGCAGACGGGAGTGGCCACTACAGCAGCGGCATCACGGTGAAGGGGCACAAGCCAACCTCGCGGAGGCGGATGAGGCTAGCGGCAATCTCCGGCCTTTATATCATCGGCCGAAGGGAGGCGTCAAGTAGTTGTTTCTACAGCTCGAGAGGTTCAACTGTTGACAGGAGCATGGAACCTCCGTATACTGCCACCTAACCTGCCCGGGGTCAACCCGGCAGCTCGTCCAATTGAAGGACCGATGATACCCACCATCTGGTACGCCTGGTACTACTTTAAGAGCCGGCATGACGGGGCTCCTTAGCCGATAGGAACCCCCAGACCCCGTCATGCCGAAGGAGCAGAGGAGAAATCCTCTGCTCCTTCTTTTTGCACCGAGCAACACCGCTTGCACCGAGCAACACCGCCGGAAAGGAGAGGGAACCCGCCATGATCGTAATCATGTCGAGACATGCGGACGATGTGCAGATCCAGGGAGTCCTGACGCGCTTGGAGAGTAAGGGGCTGCAAGGCCACCGGTCTGGAGGAGAGGAGCGAACCGTGATAGGGGTGATCGGCACACGCTTCGAGCCACAACTGGGGGAGCAGTTGGAGATGCTCCCGGGGGTGGAGAGGGTCACCCCCATCAGCAAACCGTACAAGCTGGCCAGCCGGGAGTTCAAGCCCTTCGACAGCGTGATCCGGGTGGGCGACCTGGAGATCGGCGGGCAGGAGCTGGTGGTGATGGCCGGACCCTGCTCGGTGGAGAGCCTCGACCAGATGATGGAGACGGCTCTGGCCGTCAAAGCGGCGGGGGCCAGGGTGCTGCGAGGGGGTGCCTTCAAGCCGCGCAGCTCGCCCTACTCCTTCCAGGGCATGGGGGAAGCGGGGCTGCGGATCCTGGCGGAGGTGCGGGAACGCACCGGCCTCAAGATAATCACCGAGGTGATGGAGCCGGACCAGGTGCAGGTCGTGGCCGAGCATTCCGACATCCTCCAGATCGGCACCCGCAGCATGCAGAACTTCCCTCTCCTGCGAGAGGTGGGCAAGGTCGACAAGCCGGTGTTGCTGAAGCGGGGCATGGCGGCCACCATCGAGGAGTGGCTGATGGCGGCGGAGTACGTCATGGCCTCCGGCAATTTCGAGGTGATCCTGTGCGAGCGAGGGATCCGAACCTTCGAGACGGCCGTGCGGAACACCCTGGACCTGAGCGCCGTGCCGGTGGTCAAGCGGCTCAGTCACCTGCCGGTGATCGTGGACCCCAGCCACGGCACGGGGAAATGGTACCTGGTGAAGCCGATGGCCCTGGCGGCGGCGGCCGCGGGCGCCGACGGGGTGCTGGTCGAGGTTCATCCCTCGCCGGATACGGCTGCCTCGGACGGACCCCAGTCGCTGAACCTGCCCAACTTCGTCGAGCTGATGGACTCGCTCCGGGTGGTGGGGTCGGCCGTGGGCCGAAAGCTGCCCGACAGAGTGGGCGCCACGGTGGTGCCGGCATGATCGTGGTGAAACCGGCCCGGCGGCTGCGGGGCGAGCTTCGGGTTCCCGGGGACAAGTCTATCTCCCACCGGGCCCTGATGCTGAACGCCATCGCCGAGGGGGAGGCTACCGTCTCGAACCTGGGCCCCGGCGCCGACTGCCTCTCCACCCTTCGCTGCCTGCGGGCCCTGGGTGTCACCATCGAGACCCTGGGGGACGGTGCACTGCGGGTCGTGGGCGTTGGGCTGCAGGGGCTGCGGGAGCCCGAGGACCTTCTGGATGCGGGGAACTCCGGCACGGCCATGCGGCTCCTGGCGGGGCTGCTTGCCGGACAGCCCTTTCTCTCCATCCTCACCGGCGACAGCTCCCTGCGCTCCCGCCCCATGAGGAGGGTGATTGAGCCCCTCAGGAGGATGGGAGCCCAGCTGTGGGCGCGGCGCGACGATTCCCTGCCGCCGATAGCCGTGCGGGGAGGGTTTCTCAAGGGAATAGAGTACAATCTCCCGGTGGCCAGCGCCCAGCTGAAGTCGGCCCTGCTGCTGGCCGGCCTCTGCGCCGAGGGCCCCACGGTGCTGCGGGAGCCTCAGCCCTCGCGCGATCACACGGAGCGGATGCTGGCGGCCCAGGGGGCTCGCATCTCCCCGGCCGGCGGCGCCATCACCCTGACGCCGGGGGACCCCCTTACCGTCTTGAGCGTGCAGGTGCCGGGGGACATCTCCTCGGCCGCCTTCTGGCTGGTGGCCGCGGCCATCCATCCCGACGCGGAGATCACCGTCAGGGATGTGGGGATCAACCCCGGCCGGACGGGGGTTCTGGAGGTGCTCCGCGCCATGGGCGCCGACCTGGAGGTGGTTCCCAGGGGAGAGCGGGGTGGCGAGCCCGTGGCCGACCTGGTGGCCAGATCCAGCCATCTGCGGGGGGCGCAGGTCGGAGGTGCGCTGATCCCTCGACTGATCGACGAGATACCGGTGCTGGCGGTGGCGGCGGCCTTCGCCGAGGGCGAGACCCGCTTCAGCGACGCTGCAGAGCTGAGAGTGAAGGAGACCGATCGGGTGCGAGCCATGTCGACGGAGCTGGCCAGGCTGGGAGCCGACGTGCAGGAGCTGTCCGACGGGCTGGTGGTGCGCGGGGGACGGAGCCTCCGGGGCGACCGCTGCCTCAGCTACGGCGACCACCGGATGGCGATGGCCATGGCGGTGGCCGGACTGGTGGCCCAGGGCGAGACGGCCATCGAGGGGGCCGAGGTGGCGGAGGTCTCCTATCCCGGCTTCTGGAAGGACCTGGAGTGCCTCTCCCGGGGAGGTCAGGCGTGAAGCAGCTGGCTGTGATCGGCTACCCCATATCTCACAGCCTCTCTCCGGCCCTCCACGGGGCTGCCCTGGAGGCCTGCGGCGTCCAGGCGACCTACGATCGTCGTGAGGTGGTCCCCGCCGGCCTACCGGCCTTCGTCTCGGACCTCAGGAGCGGAGACTGGCTGGGCATCAACGTGACGGTCCCCCACAAGGAGGCGGTGATCCCGCTACTGGATGGGCTGTCCCCCGAGGCGGAGGCCATCGGCGCGGTCAACACCATCGTGGTCTCCCAGGAGCGGCTGGTCGGGTACAATACCGACGGGATAGGCTTCCTCCAGGCCCTCCGAGAGCGGGGGCGGTTCGACCCGCGGGGCCGGAAGGTAGTGGTGCTGGGCGCAGGGGGAGCCGCCCGGGCCGTGGTGTGGGCACTCTGCCGGGCCGGAGCCGCGAGGGTGAGCCTGCACAACCGGCACCGGGAGCGGGCGCAGCGGCTGGCGGCCTCGGCCCGGGCGTGGCAGTGGGACACCGAGGTAGCGGTGGAGCCGTGGGACCCGGCGGCGGTGGCGATGGGGCTGGCCGGGGCTGGATTGCTGGTAAACGCAACCTCGGTGGGGTTAGCCGTTCACGAAACGCCGCTTCCTGCCGAATTGATTCCTGAGGGCATATTGGCAGTGGATCTGATCTACAATCCTCGACCTACCCGACTGCTGCGGGAGGCCGCGCTGCGGGGTGCCCGGACACTGGACGGCCTCCCGATGCTGGTCTACCAGGGCGCCGCCGCCTTCGAGCTGTGGACCGGCCATAAGGCGCCGGTGGAGGCCATGCAGGACGCGGCGGAGCGGGCCCTGGTCGAGAGCCATCAGCCGCCGGCCGTCAGCCATCGGCACCCTCACCCCGTGGATCTGCCCTCCGGCCGGTCCACGCCTCTCCCTGAGGGCGAGGGAAGGAGGCTCGATGATGCTTAGGGTGCTGAGGCTGCTCACGGCTGGGGAGTCCCACGGGCAGGCGCTGGTGGGGATCCTGGACGGCATGCCTGCCGGGCTGCCCCTGGCGCCCGAGGAGATCGACCTGCAGCTTCGGCGCCGGCAAGGGGGCCACGGCCGCGGCGGGCGGATGAAGATCGAGAAGGACCGGGTGCAGCTGCTCTCCGGCGTGCGCCACGGGCTCACCCTGGGGAGTCCCATAGGCCTTCTGATCCCGAACCGTGACTGGGCCAACTGGACGGGGCGGATGGGCGTGGAGCCCCCGGAGCAGCCGGTGGAGGCGGTGACCCGCCTCCGGCCCGGGCACGCCGACCTACCCGGAGCGCTCAAGTACGGCCACCAGGACGTGCGGAACGTGCTGGAGAGGGCCAGCGCCCGTGAGACCGCCGCGCGGGTTGCCCTGGCGGCCATCGCCCGGACGCTGCTCGGCCACTTCGGCATCGAGCTGCGGAGCGAGACCGTGGCCATCGGTGGGGTGGCGGCCGAGGTACCTGGGTGGGTCGGCACCGACCGGCGGGGGGCCTGGGGGGAGAGGGCCGAGCGATACTGGGAGGCGGTGGAGGCATCGCCGGTGCGGTGCGGTGACCCCGCGGCGGGCGAGGCGATGGTGCAGGCAATCGACGAGGCCCGGCGGGCGGGCGACACCCTGGGTGGGGTCTTCCAGGTGGTGGTCTACGGGGTGCCGGCCGGCCTGGGGAGCCACGTGCAGTGGGATCGGAAGCTGAGCGCCCGGCTGGGCGAGGCGTTGATGAGCATCAACTCGGTCAAGGGCTTCGAGGTGGGGGCCGGCTTCGGCGGCGCTGTGCTGCGAGGAAGCGGCTTCCACGACGTGATCCGGCACGACCCAGAGGAAGGATGGGTGCGGCAGGGGAACAACGCCGGCGGCATCGAAGGGGGCACGAGCAACGGAGAGCCCTTCGTGGTGCGCTGCGCGGCCAAGCCGATACCCACCCTGATGCAGCCGCTCCCATCGGTGGACCTGGTGACGAAGCGGCCGGTGGCAGCGACCATCGAGCGGAGCGACGTGTGCGTGGTCCCCGCGGCGGGCGTCGTGGGCGAGGCCATGGTGGCCCTGGTGCTGGCCGATGCCTTCCTGGAGAAGTTCGGCGGCGACTCGGTGGAGGAGATCGACCGCAACTATCGGGGATACCTGGCCGCCTCGGGGCGATCGCCGGGATCGCCCCCAACCGAGTGTCTTTCGGAGTAGTACACGATGAACGTGGTGCTGATCGGTTTCAGCGGCAGCGGCAAGTCGGCGGTTGGGCGGCTTCTGGCGCAACATTTGGGCTGGCAGTTCGTTGATACCGACGTCGAGGTAGAACGGCAGGCCGGTCGGCGGATCCACGAGATCTTCGCTCGGGAGGGCGAGGCCGCCTTTCGGCAGCTCGAAGGCGAGGCCGTGAGGGAGGCGCTCCGAGGGACCCGCAGGGTCGTGGCCGTGGGTGGCGGGGCCGTGGTGGATCCGGGCAGCCGCGAGATCGTGAGGGAGGGCAACCTGGTGGTGCTCCTGGAGGCGGGGGTCGATACCCTGTACCGTAGGCTGGCCCGGGCCGCCGAAGAGGAGCCCCGGCCAATGTTGGGGACGGGGGGCAGGGAGCGGATCGCGGCGTTGAAGGCAGTCAGGGATCCCATCTATCGAGAGACCGCCCACCTGACGGTGTCCACCGAGGAGATGGAGCCGGAGGGGGCGGTCGCAAGGGTCGCCGCGGCCCTCGAGACGGCGCTGGACGGTCGGTCGACCGGGGTAGCGAGGGAGCCATGATCTCTATTCCTATCGAGGCGACGGCCGGCCGGTATCGGGTGTTGGTCGGGCGGGGGCTGCTCCCCTTCGCCGGCCGGCTGCTGAGAGAGTCAGGCCTGGAGGGGGCCGTTCGGCTGGTGGCGGACGAGGCGGTGCACCGGCTCTACGGTCCGGAGCTGGAGGAAAGGCTCCGGGCCGATGGCTTCGCCGTCGCCTCCTTCCTGGTCCCGTCGGGGGAGACCAGCAAGTCGCTGGGGATGGCGGCGCGTCTCTACGATTGGATGATCGACCTGGGCACCGAGCGGCGCGACCTGGTGCTGGCGCTGGGCGGCGGCGTGGTGGGGGACCTGGCGGGCTTCGCCGCCGCCACCCTGCTCCGGGGGGTGCGGCTGGTGCAGCTGCCTACCAGCCTGCTGGCCCAGGTGGATTCCAGCGTGGGTGGCAAGGTGGCCGTCAACCACCCTCGGGGAAAGAACCTGATCGGCTCCTTCTATCCGCCGTCCCTGGTGGTGGCGGACCCGGGCACCCTCTCCTCTCTACCAATTCGGGAGCTGTCGGCGGCCCTGGGTGAGGTGGTGAAGATGGCGGCCATCATGGATGCCCCTTTCTTCGAGCAACTGGAGGCCCAGGGGGCGGGATTGTTGCGGGCGGAGCCGGAAGCGATGGAGGAGATCGTAGCCCGAACCGTGCGGCTGAAGGCGCAGGTGGTTCAGGCGGACGAGAGGGAATCCGGCCTGCGCGCCATCCTCAACTACGGCCACACCATCGGCCATGGGGTGGAGGCCGCCTCCGGATACTCCCGCTACCGCCACGGTGAGGCGGTAGCCATCGGCATGGTGGGCGCGGCCAGGATCACGACGGAGCTGGGTATGGTGGATGCCGCCGTGGGCGGCCGGCAGGAGACGCTGCTGAGCGGGCTGGATCTCCCAACCCGCTGCCCGGAAGTCGCCCTGGATCGGGTGTGGGAGGCCATGCTGCGGGACAAGAAGGCGAGCCAGGGACGGCTGGCGTGGGTTCTCCCCGAGGGGATCGGCCGGGTGGTGATCCGTCGGGACGTGCCCGTCGAACTGGTGAAGCAGGTACTGGAGATGTTGGTGGCGGGGTGATGGGGAGGCGACCTTGTCTCCCTGTCGCGAACGAAGGAGCGGAAGGTGAAGATCGCGGTGGTTAATGGCCCCAACTTGGACGTCCTGGGCAAGAGACAGCCCGGGATCTACGGAACGACTACCCTGGCGGAGATCGAAGCTGGACTAACGGAGCGGGCCCGATCCCTGGGTGTCCAGTTGCAGTTCTTCCAGAGTAACAGCGAAGGGGCTATAATTGACTATCTTCACGAGCTTGAAGGCGTCGTGGATGGCCTGATCATCAACCCGGCGGCGTTCAGTCACTACAGCGTGGCGGTGCGGGACGCCCTGGCATTTCTATCGATTCCCGTCATCGAAGTGCACCTCTCCAACATCTACACTCGTGAGCCCTTCCGGCACCACTCGATCACGTCGGAGGTGGTCACGGGCCAGATATCCGGGCTCGGGCACCAGGGATACTCGCTGGCACTTCAGGGACTAATAGCCCTTGTGGAATCTCGCTCCTAGTGCTACTTTCTTGCTAGACGTGTGTGTACACCCCCGGTTGGAGTGGAAGTTGGGAGAAGGACCAGACGGGGTCTTTGAGGCGATCTGGGCGCAGGCGGCGAAGGTTCTCCCCGTCGAGTCCTTCTCGATCGCTCTATGCGGGCCCGGTCCCAACCAGATCACCTACGAGATGGTGGTCGAGCGTGGGGTCAAACAGGTGCCCCAAACCCGCGAGCTCGGAGATGGTCTCAGCGACGTGATCGTCCGCACGGGAAGACCGCTGCTGGTGCGAAACTTCGAGCTCGAGCGGGGCACCATTCCCCTATCGTGGATGGGGGCGCCGATGAGCATCGGCGGAAAGGTCCTCGGCTTCATCTCCGTCCAGAGCTACCGACAGGGCGCCTTCGACCAGAAAGACCTCTCGATCCTCAGCATGCTGGCCAACTGGGCCGCGTCCTCCATCGAGTCCGCTCAACGCTACCGATTGCAGAAGCAGGAAGCCGAGTCCTCCAGCACACTGCTGCAGGTCGCCCGGGACCTGGGTAGGGAGACCGAGCAGTCGGGTCTCTTCCGATCCATGGTCGAGATCGTGCCAACCTTGCTGGAGTGCGATCGCTGCTCCGTGTGGTCGTGGGCTCCGGACAAGGGGGAGTTCGAGCCGGAGTGGCGGGGCAACCCGGCAAGCCGGAAAGCGGAGCGATTCACCTCGGCCCCCATTTCCCCCGACCGGATCCCGGCGGTAGCCAGCATGCTGAGCGGTCTGGATGTGGTGGTGGTGGGCGAGTTGCAGCACGATCAGCTGGGGGCGGAGGCGGATCTGGTCTCCGTGGAGATACGGTCGGTGGCTCTGGTGCCCCTTGCGATCGATGGCGAGGTGGTGGGACAGATAGTGGTGGTGAGATCTCGATCGGACGAGGATTTCACGGCCAAGGAGGTGGATCTGCTGCGGGGGTTGGCCGACATCGTTGGGCTGGCCCTCCGGAGCCAGCGCCAACACCGGCAGGCCAGCGAGGCCGCGGCCCTGCGGGATCTGAACGAGCTCAAGTCGCGGGTCATCTCCACCATCTCCCACGAGCTGCGCACCCCCCTCAGCTTCGTTCAGGCGGGAAGCGAGCTGCTGATGCAGCGGCTGTTCGAGCCGGACCAGCTTCGCCAGGTCGCGGGCCTTGTGAACCAGGGCTCGGTGCGGCTGGCCGAGGTAGTGGACGACATCATCGAGTTCGCCGACCTGCAATCGGGTTCGTTGGTGCTGTCTACCCAGCCGTCCGACACTTCGGCTGTGGTTCGAGAGGCCATAGCCGATGCGTGCGGACCTACTCACGGACACCGGGTGCTGCTGGAGGTCGCGGAACCGCTGCCGCCGGTAACGGTGGATGGAGCCAAGCTGAAGTCCGTGGTCGTCAGGCTGGTGCGGAACGCCCTGAACTTCTCTCAGGATCCGTCGCCGGTGCTGGTGCGGGTGTCGGTGGGTGGAGAGAAGCTGAAGATCGAGGTCAGCGATTCCGGGTACGGGATCCCGCCCGAGGATCTCGAGCGGATGTTCGACCCCTTCTTCCGGGGCGAGATGAGCCAGACCCGATGCATACCGGGCACCGGCCTGGGGCTCTCTATCGTGAAGCAGTTGGTCGATGCCATGGGCGGTGAAGTGGCGGTGGAGAGCCAGGTGGACAAGGGCACCGCCGTGGTGGTCTCGATCCCCGCAGAGCCGGTCGGGATCGCGCCCGAGTCCGGCGACGGCGTCGGTTCGCCGTCGGAGCCCGTGCCCGGCGACGGCCAGCCCTGAGAGCAGCGCCCGGCGGGCAACCGGGTGCTGGATAGGTTTACATTTCTTTACAGTGTAGGGACGAATCTGCTATGTAGGGACGAATCTGCTATGTAGGGACGAATCTGCCGTTCGCCCCGGCCGTTGCCCTTCACCGCGTCGGGCGATCCCTGTAAGTGCCCCTGCCAGAATCCTGTGGCAGGCCACGGTTTCTCACTCTGCCTCAATCGGACGGTCCCAGGCGCTCCTTGACGGACCCTGCATGCCCGTATACAATCCGGCCAATCAGCTATCTGGAAGAGGGGGGAGGTGGTGACCTTCACCCTGCGGCGTCTGGGACCTTCTTCCTGGGCCGGCCGCCGGGGCCTCATCTGAGGACAATTCTGTGGCGCTTCACTGTCCCGGGATCCATGGTGCCTCTTGATGATTGAGACTTCCCCTCGTGCGTCGTTGCTCCAGAGCAAAGAAGGGAGAGTAGACCATGGTTCGTGCCTTCAGGACGGTTCTCTCAGCCACAACCCTGCTGCTCGTAATCTTCGTCACGGTCGCCTGTTCCTCCGCCGCGCCGGCACCGGCAGCCAAGGCCCCGGAGCCCACTAAGGCCGCCGCCCCTGCGGCCCCTGCTGCGCCGACTGCTGCCCCTGCTCAGCAGGCCGCCGCTCCCACGGCCGCCGCCGTTCAGCCCGCCACCGACTGGCCCAAGCAGCCTATCACCCTCGTCGTCCCCTGGGCGGCCGGCGGTGACACCGACGTTCCGATGCGGGTCGTGGCCGAGTTCATGGGCAAGGAGCTGGGCCAGCCCGTAGTGGTTCAGAACGTCTCGGGCGCCAGCGGGGTCACCGGCACCCGCCAGGCCAAGGGGGCGAAGCCCGACGGTTACACCCTTCTCTCCATCCACGACCACGTGCAGGTCGCCCGCTGGACCGGCATGGCCGACTTCGATTGGGACGCGTTCGAGCCTATCGCCCACATCGTTAGCTCGCCCGAGTTCCAGATGACCGAGGCGAGCCAGCCGTGGAACAACATGAAGGAGCTGATCGCCGACGCCAAGAAGCGGCCCGGCCAGATCACGGCCGGGGTCACCTTCGGCTCCACCGCGCAGATGTTCGTCTGGATGATCATGTACAACGGCGGCGTGCAGTTCAAGCCGGTGGGCTACGATGGCACGGCCCAGCGGATCACCGCGCTGCTGGGCAAGCAGATCGACATCGGCGCCTCGCCCCTCTCCTCGGCCCTGGAGCAGTACAAGGCGAAGAGGGTGAAGCTGTTGGGCTACGCCAACGAACAGCGCGATCCCAGGGCGCCCGACGTACCAACCTTCAAGGAGCAGGGGCTGAACTTCAACTGGGGCACCAACCGGGGATGGGTTGCACCTAAGGGCACCCCTCCTGCGATCATCGCCAAGGTCGAGGCGGCCCTGAAGAAGGTGACCGAGAACCCGGAGTTCAAGAAGAAGATCGAGGACGAGATGGGCAGCAAGATCAACTTCATGGACCACGTGCAGTATGCCCAGTACCTGGCGAAGACGGACGCGGACATGAAGAAGGTGATCCAGGAAACCGGTATGAAGCCGCGCGCCCAGTAGGGGAGGGTCAACATGTCGGATCGGCTGATCGGTCTGGTGCTGCTGGTGATGTCGGGTCTGTTCTACTGGCAGACCTACTTCTTCAAGAAACCGCCCTTCGCTCAGTTCGAGCAGATGGGATCGGAGTTCTTCCCCCGCGGCATCGTGATCGGCCTGGCGATCTTCAGCTTCATCCTCCTGGTGAAGGGACAGGGCTCGCTGCTGCCCAGCTGGAGGCTGGGCAGCGTGCGGGCCCTCTTCACCCGATACCGGGAGGTGCTGCTCAGCCTTCTGCTGTTCCCGGTCTACGCCCTGGCCATAGACCTGGTGGGTTTTCTCTACTCCACCGTGGTCTATCTGATAGTGATGCAGTTGATGCTGAAGCCGCGCTGGGGTCGCGGGCTGGTCTATACGGTGGTCGGCTCCGCCGTCTTCTCCTGGGGGCTGGTCACCCTGTTCGAGGGATACCTGCACGTCGTCCTTCCCTCCGGCACTCTCTTCTAAACGAGGCGCAGTATGTTTGACTACCTGTTGATGGGGTTTCAGACAGCTTTCGAGCCCGGCATGCTGATGTTCACCGCCCTCGGAGTGCTGGCGGGGATCATCATCGGGCTGATACCGGGCCTGACCATCACCATGGGGGTTATCCTGGTTCTTCCCTTCACCTACGGGATGCTGCCGGCGGAGGGGCTCACCACCATGATGGGCGTCTGGGTGGGTGGAGCCTCGGGAGGCTTGATCTCTTCCTGCCTCCTGGGCATCCCCGGGAAGCCCTCGGCGGTGGCCACCACCTTCGACGGTTTCCCCATGGCTCGCAACGGGGAGCCGGGGAGGGCCCTGGGGTTGGGGACCTGGGCCTCCCTCTTCGGGGGGATCATAGGCTGGTTCTTCCTTGCCACCCTGACCCCTCTGCTGGCCGACATCGGACTGAAGTTCGGCCCCTGGGAGTTCTTCTCCCTCATCGCCTTCTCTCTCACTATCATCGCCAGCCTGGCCGGCGAATCGCTGGTCAAGGGGCTGATAGCGGGCCTTCTGGGGATGCTGCTGGCGACGTCTGGCATAGACCCCATGCTGGCGACCCCTCGCTTCACCTTCGGCCTCGTTGATGTGGAGGCCGGCTTCGATTTCCTAACCGTCCTGATCGGCCTATTCGCCTTCTCCCAACTGATGACCGACCTGGAGAGGCTGCGCTCTCCAGAGAAGGTGGAGCGTATAGAGAACCCCGATACCCATATCCCAACGATCCAGGTGTTGAAGGACATCTGGAACAACAAGGTCGGGATGATCTGGGCCTCCCTTGTGGGGCTGTGGATCGGTATCGTGCCCGCGGCCGGAGGGGCGGTGGCCAACGTACTGGCTTACGACCAAGCCAAGAAGGTATCCAAGCATCCCGAGAAGTTCGGGACCGGCTACTACGAGGGGATCATTGCCTCGGAGGCGGGCAACAACTCGGTCTCGGCGGGGGACCTGGTCCCCACCATGGCGCTGGGTATCCCGGGCGATGCGGTCACAGCGGTGATGCTGGGGGCCCTGCTGATCCACGGGCTGAACCCCGGCCCTCTACTGATGAGCACGCAGCCCAAGCTGGCCTACGGGCTGATCTGCGCCTACCTGGTCGCCACGGTGCTAACCCTGATCATCCAGCTGGGGCTGATGAGGATACTGGTCAAGCTGGTGCTGATACCCAAGAACGTGCTGGTGCCTGGGATCTTCGTCATGTCGGCCCTGGGGGCTTTCGTTCTGAACAACCGGATCTTCGACATCTGGGTGCTGTTCTTCTTCGGGTTGATCGGCTACTTCCTGACCAAGCACGACTTCGACCTGCCTCCCTTCGTGCTGGGCTTCCTTCTGGAGCCGATAGCCGAGATCAACCTGAAGCGCGCCCTGCAGACCAGTTCCGACCCGACGCTGTTCCTGACCCGCCCAGCCTCGGGGATCTTCATACTGCTGGCGGTGGCCTCGGTGCTGTACTACTTCTGGACAGGCTATAGGCGGACGCAGCAGGAGCTACCTCAACCGGCCGAGGCATCCGTTGGGGTGGAGCATTAGCAGCCGGATAGGGAGTGGGGTGTCAAGGGCAATGGCTGCCGAGGTTTGCGCGATGGCCCCCTGTGCCACTATCATGGGGCCGACTAGGAGACTCGGAGGTCATTGGTGCTCTCCAGCCCCGCCAACAACCGCTTCACCGTCCTCTTCTCCATCACCACCTTCTTCTACTGGACATCGATGTACCTCTACCTGCCGATTCTGTCGGTTCACGCCGAGAACCTCGGCGCTTCCATGGGGCTGGTGGGAGCCATCGTCGGGGCCTATGGCCTGGCTCAGCTCTTCTTCCGCATACCCCTGGGGATTTGGTCCGATCGAATCGGCGTGCGGAAGCCCTTCATTCTTGCCGGACTGGCAACTGCCGGCGTTGGGGCGCTGGGGCTTGCCCTATCCGCCGATCCCATCTGGTTGGTGGTTTGGCGAGCCACGTCCGGCGTGGGCGCAGCCGCCTGGGTGGTCTTTACGGTTCTCTTCTCCAGCCACTATCCGCCGGAAAAGGCTACCCGTGCCATGGGTCAGGTGACCTTCATAGCGGCCACGGGCCAGATGGTGTCTACCTACGCCGGCGGGTTGATCGCCCAGAACTGGGGATGGACCGCCCCCTTCTACGTAGCCGTGGTGCTGGCTCTTCTGGGTGTGGCCGCGGCGGTACTGCTGGAGGAGAAGCCGACGACGGCCAGGCGGCAGCTTACGGTGCAGGAGCTGTGGCGCATCGGGACGGTCCCGCTGCTGGTGGCTGTGTCCGTCGTCGCCATGTTGGGAAGTTGGACCCAGTGGGCGACGGTAAACGGCTTCTCGCTGGTGTACGCGGCGGGGCTGGGCGCCAGTCGCGCCGACCTGGGCATGCTGACGACGATGATGCAGGTGGGCTTCACGGTGGCAACCCTGGCGAGCGCTTACATGGGCGACAGGGCGGGGTCGCGGGCCACGGCGATGGCCGGCATGGCCATCCAGGCCGCGAGCGCCTTCATCGTGCCTCTCGTACACACCCTGCCGATGGTTGCGGTGACCCAGCTGTTGGGAGGCGCGGGGCGCGGGCTGGCGTATCCTCTCCTGATGGGGCTGAGCATTCGGTCGGTTCGCCCGGCCGATCGAGCCACGGCCATGGGGGTGTTTCAGGCGGTTTACGCCCTTGGGATGTTTGTGGGGCCGGCATCTACGGGGGTGATAGGTGACGCACTAGGGCTCACCGCCGTCTTCGTCGTGGCGGGGATGGCCGCCGCGGCGGGCATAGTGGTGGTGGCCGCCACCGTGCCGGAGAAAAGCGGCTAGCCCTGAAGGGGCGAGGGAGTGGTGCTTCGTGCCTTCACCTTCGGCATCTTCCTGACGGCGAGGCTACAGATGGTGGCGGCGGCCAGGCAGGCGAAGGCCGCCAGCAGTCCCAATCCCGAATAGCCTCCCATTGTGACCAGGAGGCCGCCCAGGGAGGCGCCGACCATCAACCCCACCTGGTTGGTGGTGGCGGTGAACCCCATGGTGGCGCCCCGTCGCTCCTCCGGGACCTGGCTGATGAGCCACATCCAGGCCGGCCTAGCCATGGAGTTGGCCAGCCCGAAGGTGGCGGCCAGTAGAGCGGTGAGGATGACGCCCGGGGTTGTGGCGAACATGGGAAGGACCGTCGCGGCGGCCAACGCCTGAAAGCCGGCGAACACCAGGACCGGACGGCTGGTGTTGTCGGCGAGCCTCCCTCCCAGGGTGCTGCCCAGGAGGGTGCCCGCGGCGGTGGCGGACAGGACAGGGGCGATCTGCTCCAGCCGCAGGGAGTAGGACTGCATCAGGAAGGCTGCCGTGTAGGTGGATACCGTGGTGAAGGCCGCCCTCTCCAGGCCGTTGGCCAGCAGCAGGAGCCTGGTCGAGGGCTCCGCCAGCGCCACCCCGAAGCCTGAGAGGTATCCCCCTCGGGAAGCGGGCGGCTTGGCTCGTGGGAAGGTGACGTAGACGATTACCCCTAGGCCGAGCAGGAGACACCCGAGTCCGGCAAAGGCCCACCTCCATCCCGCGTAGGCGGCCATCATCGCCACCAGCGGCACGCCGACCACCGTGGCGAGGGACACCGCGGCGAGGACCATGCCCAGGGCGCGCCCGCGGCGGTTGGCCGGGAAGTGGTCGGCGGCGCTGGACATGATGTTGGGCCCGGTGGAGGCTCCCCCGATCCCTCCCAGAACCCGCAAGACCAGGAGGGAGGGGTAGCTCCAGGCTTGAGCCGACAGCAGGGTGGTCACCCCCAGGATGGCGACCCCCATGGCCAGGAGCGGCCGTCGTCCGAGGCGATCGGACAGCGCCCCCATGAATGGTGCCAGGAGGGCCCAGGGTATGGCCGCGGCCGCGGCCAGCTGCCCCATGGACCCGACCGAGGTGTGGAAATCGGCGGCGAAGTCCACCAAGAGGGGGGCCATCATGTTGATGTTGGTGACCACCAGAAACATGGCTGCCACCAGCGTGGCCAGCAACCGGCCCTCGTCGATCTTATGGGAGTCAGGGCTCGCGCGGTCTGGCGGAGCGGGGGCCGGCCCGGCGGTGGCGCCGGTTGCCGGACGGTTGGACTGGGGACGGACGTCCATGACGATGAAAAGCCTCTTTGCGTGCTGACCCAGGGGGTTCGCGGCAAATGCACAAGCCCGGCCGACCCGAGGGGGCATCAAGGATCAACCGGGCCCAAGGTCGCGACGGGTTGCGTCACCGACGCGGCCCGCAGTATACCACAGCCTGCGGCAGGCGGCTAAGCGCCCGTGGTAGAATCCGCCTTTGGAAGCGCCCCAATCTTGGAGGGTTACCGGATGAACGTCGAGGTAGTTTTCCTACCCCCTATCGCCACCGATCTGCCTTCGAAGCTGTGCGTCGTCATCGACGTGCTCCGGGCGACCTCGACCATGGTCTCCATGTTCGAGGCGGGGACCAGGCGAGTCACCCTGGCGGAGAGCATCCCGGCCGCGCTGGCCCACGCTCAGCGATGTGGGGAGCGGCCCCTGGTGTGCGGCGAGTCGGGAGGACTGCCCCCTGCCGGCTTCGACCTGGGGAACTCGCCCCGGGAGTTCCATGCGGGCACGGTGCAGGGGCGGGATCTGTGCTTCTGCACGTCCAACGGCACCAGGGCGATGCAGCAGGTAACCCAGTCCCCGGTGGTGCTGGGCGGCAGTCTGTTGAATGCCTCGGCGGTCGCCCGGGTGGCCGTGGAAGAGGCCCGGCAGAAGGGGCTGGGCATCGCCTTCATCTGCTCCGGGGACTACCTGGGGAGCAAGTTCGCCATAGACGATGCCTTCACTGCTGGGTATCTGGCGACGCTGCTTCAGAGGGAGTCGGCGGGTGCCGAGGTGGCCCTGGAGGAATCGGCGGTGGCAGCCGTGAGGCTGTACCGGTCGTACCTGCCGGAGGCCGGGGGCTCGGACCGGGAGGCTGCACCCCCCCGAGAGGCGATCTTGCGGGCTTTCTGGGAGTCCCACAACGCCGAGGTCCTCAGCCGGGTAGGGCTGGCCGAGGACGTGGAGTATTGCGCCCAGGTCGACATAAGCAGCAAGGTGCCGCGGCTTCGGATGGAAGAGGGCATGCTGGTGCTGGTGTAGGAGCAGGAGAGATCGTGGGGCTTGGTCCCCTCGGACAGGAGAGAACGACGTGGCAGGGGTGATGGAGCGATCGGGAGAGCTACTGGAGGCCAAGGTGCGGGAGATCGGCCGGCTGCTGGAGGAGGAGTACGGACGGCCTGCGCCTCGACGAAAGCTGAAGCCGCTGGACGAGTTGATCCTGACGATCCTCTCTCAGCACACCAGCGACGCCAACTCCGACCGTGCCTTCGAGGGCCTCAGAGCGCGTTTCCCCTCGTGGGAGGAGGTGCGGGACGCGGATCCCGCGGCCATAGCCGATGCCATCAGGCCGGGGGGACTGGCCCGCGTCAAAGCCCCCAGGATCAAGGAGCTGCTGCAGCGGCTGTCGGCAGAGCGGGGCGTTCTGAACCTGGACTTCCTGGGCCAGCGCTCCCTGGAAGAGGCCAGGGAGTACCTGCTGGGACTGGATGGGGTGGGGCCGAAGACGGCCGCCTGCGTCCTGCTCTTCTCTCTAGACCGGCCGGCTTTTCCGGTAGACACCCACGTCCACCGGGTGTCCCGCCGGCTGGGGTTGATAGCGCCCACCACGTCGGCAGAGGAGGCCCACGGCATCCTGGAGGGGCTGGTCCCTCCCGAGGAGGTCTTCCCCTTCCACGTGAATCTGATCGCCCACGGCCGGCGGGTCTGCAAGGCTCAGCGACCCCGCTGCGAAGACTGCGTCCTGGCCGTCCGGTGCGATTACCTGGCTGGCGCCGCTTCCCACGAAGAGGGGAGAGGCCGAGGGGAAGGATCGGAGCTGTGGTGATGGCTTCTGAATGCTGAAGGCCTGCGCGGATAGCTACACCGAGAAGCCGATGTGCTGATGGAGGTGAGGTGGCTGGTGCCAGCGACCTCCAGCAAGGCCACCCGATCGCTCTGAAACTCGATCAGGTTGGCGGCACAGCTGGGCTGGCGGGCACCCTCCCACTCGGTGAAACCGACCGTGCGACCGCCGCAGGGGTTTCTCGGGTGACCTACGCCCTTGGGATGTTCGCCGGTCCGGCCTCCACTAGGGTGCTGGGCGACGCTTTCGGGTTAACGGCTATCTTCGTGGTGGCAGGGCTGGCGGCCGGGGCCGGAGCTGTTCTGGTTGTCATGGCGATTACCCGCAAGGGCTGAGTGACTGGACATATCGAAGGGGATGGCTCAACTTACCTCCAGAGTAGGTTGCCCTGATTATCCACTGGCATGGCAGCTACTCCTCGCACTACCTCGTAGTCAGGCTTCCCATGCAACTGTTCCAGCAGCGGCTCTGTCACATAGAACTCTTCCAATGCCAAGGTGCTCCGGATCCTTGCCAGCGTAAACTCGTCCCCGGCAGGCTTGGCCGAGTGGAGGGCTACCTCGACTGCCTCCACATCGCTTTCCAGGGTGATCGGTATTCTGGCTGCCTGGGGTACGTTACCTGTCAGTGCATTCCAGTGGGTCTTGGGAGCGTCGAACTGGCTCACAAGTCTGCGAGTGGTGAAGTCGGCCATGCCAAGGCCCACGCAGTTGCCGTGGGACTCGGGCGTGACGTTGAGCACCACTATCCGTCGATACATCGGGGTGAACGGTGGTTGCCCAGTTCGGCGCCACATACCGATGACGTTGAAGTCCATTCCGCTGCCAGAGATGTTCTTGCCCATCCGATCCACGACTAGGACGTCCAAGTCATCGAAAGGCAGCCGGGGCATCAGACGGTTAGCGACCAGCAACCATTCCCGATCGGTATCATGGATGCTTTCAGGGGGTGTGGCGATGACCTTGTAGGTCTTGTGGTAGGCATTTTCCACCGTCCCCACGCCCAGCATTATCTTACCGGTGGCTATCATGGTTTTGGCCGCCTCCGGGATGTTCTGGGCCAGCCCGTGGGCGTGGATCGACTCAGCCCCCTTCTGTTTCCCCAGGCCGATCGCCATCATCTTGCATAAACCACTCTCAACAGGGGCTCGAAAGCCGGTGTGGTTCTTGATCCTGCCGACCACTATGACGCCGTCGGCGTTGTAAGCGTTCTTGTCCATGTGCACCTTGGCGCCGAAGGGAGTCTCACCCAGGGTCACCGTCTCCATGGAGGAGTGGATCGGGATGCCCAGCGCCTCGTCGGTGATGCCGTACTCGGCGATCAGCTCCAGCTGCCCCTCGGCCGTGGCGCCGCCGTGGCTGCCCATCGCAG
>JAJZRD010000008.1 GCA_021845945.1 Chloroflexota bacterium | reverse complement strand
CTTGTGGTCGTGTACTAACGGGTCCCCCAGGAACCCCCTGTGACAAAAGTCGCAGCCTCGGGCAACGAGTGCTAATAGCCTGGGACCATCCTGTACGAGGAGAGGCGACCTTCTTCCAGATGGTACGTCCCTTGCAAATAGGATGGTTAGCCGGCCCGGGTCGAAAGCCCCCGGCTGGTCTCACCCCAGCGGTTCATTTCGGGGCGGTACTCTCTCGGGGCCCCGGGCTCTCCGAGAGCCAGCTATATGGTCCTTCGTTCCGTAGCTCTGCGCGATCCCGGTCCCTGGCAGCACCACGTTCGCGGCTAAGCCACGAGCAGTCGCCTGCTCTGCATACTGGAGTGTCGAGTATGAGATCGGTTCACCTTCTCGGATTGGGTCTCCTGGTCGGGGCCACCGCCCTCGGTGCCACGCTCTCCGTCGTGGCCTTCCGCTGGCAGACGGAGACCCTCCCTGGACAGGGCACCACCCCTACCGCCCAGAAAGCCGGTGCGGCGACCGCCTCCCTCGCCGTCGACTCGACGAAGGGGAAGGCCACCTTCGACGCCAAGTGCGCCGGCTGCCACACCATCGGCGGGGGCAAGTTGGCCGGACCTGACCTCGAGGGGGTGGCGGAACAGCGTCCCCACGACTGGCTGGTGGACTTCATCACGGCACCGGACAGGCTGATCGCCGGCGGCGATCCCACCGCCGTCCAGTTGGCCAAGGAGTTCGGCATGCCGATGCCCAACGTGGGGGTGTCCAGGGCCGACGCCGAGGCGATCCTGTCCTACGTCGCGGCCCAGAGCGGGGGTGGGGGCGCAGCCGCGGCGGGCGCCGCTGCCTCCGTCCTGCCCCCCGGCAACGCCGCCACCGGCCGGCTCCTCGTAGCCGGCGAGCAGCGGCCGGCCAACGGCGGCTCCGCATGCATCGGCTGCCACGACGTGGCGGGGGTAGGGGCCCTGGGCGGCGGCAGCATGGGCCTCGACCTGACCCACGCCCACACCAGGTTCGGCGTCGCCGGATTGGCCTCCATCCTGAAATCACCGCCCTACCCGGGCATGACCGAGGCCTTCGCCTCGCACCCCATCACCGACCAGGAGGTCGCCGACGTGACGGCTTTCCTCGCCCAGGTCGACACCACCCAGGAGGGACCGGCCCCAAGCTACGCCTTCCCCCTCGTCGGACTGGGGGCCTTCGCCCTCTTCCTGGGGCTGATGCAGGTCGGCCAGCGAGGGCGATCCCAGGGCGTTCGACGACGGCTGGTCGGAAGGAGGGGGAGATGAGCTGGATCAAGGACATCCTGAGCCCCGGCGAGCGCAGCTGGGAGGAGTTCTATCGGAACCGCTGGCAGCACGATAAGACGGTGCGCAGCACCCACGGGGTGAACTGCACCGGAGGCTGCTCGTGGAACGTCTTCGTCAAGGACGGCATCGTCACCTGGGAGAACCAGGCCCTGGATTACCCCAAGCTGGGGGACGGGCTTCCCCCCTACGAGCCCAGGGGGTGCCAGCGGGGCATCTCCTTCTCCTGGTACATCTACAGCCCCCTTCGGGTGAAGTATCCCTACGCTCGCGGCGTTCTGCTGGATCTGTGGCGGCAGGCGAGGAGCCGGCACGCCGACCCGGTGGAGGCCTGGGCCTCCATCATGGAGGACGAGGCGGCCCGGTCCAGCTTCCAGCGTGCCCGAGGCAAGGGCGGCTTCCGCCGGACCGACTGGGACGAGGTGCTGGAGCTGATCGCCGCCTCCACCATTTACACCATCCGGCGCCACGGCCCGGATAGAGTGGTGGGCTTCTCCCCCATCCCGGCCATGTCGATGCTCAGCTACGCCGCCGGCTCCCGCTTCCTCAGCCTGATCGGAGGGACGGTCCTCAGCTTCTACGACTGGTACGCCGACCTGCCCAACGCCTTTCCGGAGGTGTGGGGCGAGCAGACCGACGTCTGCGAGAGCGCCGACTGGTACAACTCCAAGTACATCGTGGTGATGGGCGCCAACCTGAGCATGACCCGCACGCCGGACGTCCACTTCGTGGCCGAGGCGCGCCACAACGGGACCAAGCTGGTGGTGCTATCGCCCGACTTCAGCCAGGTGTCCAAGTACGCCGACTGGTGGCTGCCGGTGAGCGCCGGCCAGGACGGCGCCTTCTGGATGGCCGTGAACCACGTCATCCTGAAGGAGTTCTACGTCGACCGGCAGGTCCCCTACTTCCTGGACTACCTGAAGCGCTACACCGATTGCTCCTTCCTGGTGACTCTGCGACCCGAGAGGTCGGCGGACGGCAAACACCCTCACCCAGAGGGAGCGGGTGGGGACGGATTCCCTCTCCCCATGGGAGAGGGTCGGGGTGAGGGCTGGAGCGCCAGAGCCACCTATCGACCGGATCGGCTCCTCCGCGCAAAGTCCCTGGCCCGCTACCGGGATGCGGAGAACGGCGACTGGAAGTTCCTGGTCTACGATCGCCTCTCCGGCGACCTCCGAATGCCCAGGGGGAGCATAGGCTTCCGCTGGGGCCACGAGAAGGGCGGCTGGAACCTCCAGCACGAGGACGGCCTCGACGGCTCCCCCATAGACCCCGCCCTGTCGCTGCTGGGCCATGAAGACGCCATCCTGCCGGTCCGGATCACGGAGTTCGGCGACGGCGAGCCTCCGGCCCGGGGCGTGCCGGTGAAGTACCTGGAGACGGAGCAGGGTCGGGTGGCGGTGGCCACCGTCCTGGACCTGATGATGGCCCAGTTCGGGGTCTCCAGGGGGTTGCCCGGGGAGTACCCGACCGGCTACGAGGAGGACGTCCCCTTCACCCCCGCCTGGCAGGAGAAGTTCACCGGCATCGACGGCCAGACGGTGATCCACTTCGCCCGGGAGTTCGCCGGCAACGCCGAGCGCACCGAGGGCCGGTCGATGATCATCGTGGGCGCCGGCGTGAACCAGTGGTACCAGAGCAACCTGATCTACCGCTCCGCCATGACGGCCCTGATGCTGTGCGGCTGCGAGGGCAAGAACGGCGGCGGCATGAACCACTACGTCGGCCAGGAGAAGGTGGCGCCCTTCGCGTCCTGGTCCACCCTGGCCTTCGCCCTGGACTGGGTCAAGCCCCCCAGGCAGCAGAACACCCCTTCCTTCCATTACGTCAACTGCGATCAGTGGCGCTACGAGGGCGACTTCACCGCCTACCACACGGTGCCGCCGGGCGGCCGGTACGCCAGGGGGCACACCATGGACGTGCAGGTGAAGGCGGTGCAGATGGGCTGGCTGCCCTCCTACCCCCAGTTCGACCGCAGTCCCCTGGAGCTGGTGCAGCAGGCGGCAGCGGCCGGCGCCCAGACCGACCAGGAGGTCGTGGATTGGGTGGTGCAGCAGCTCCAGACGGGGCGACAGAGCGACGGGGAGACGGGGCGAGAGGAAACCGTCTCCCCGTCGCCCAGTCATCCCGTCTCCCCGTCGCCGCTGCGCTTCGCGGTCCAGGACCCGGACGCCCCGGAGAACTGGCCCCGACTCTGGTTCATCTGGCGCGGCAACGCCCTGATGGCCAGCGCCAAGGGCCACGAGTTCTTCATGCGCCACTACCTGGACGCCAACTCCAACGCCGTGGCCCTTGGCGCTGGCCGAGGGGAAGGTCGAGGAGGTAGTGTGGCGGCCCGAGGCCCCCAAGGGGAAGATCGACCTGGTGGTGGACCTCAACTTCCGGATGGACACCTCCGCCCTCTACTCCGACATCGTCCTGCCGGCCGCCACCTGGTACGAGAAGAACGACCTGAACACCACCGACCTCCACTCCTACGTCCACAACCTGGGCGAGGCGGTGCCCCCATGTTGGGAGTCCAAGAGCGACTGGGAGATCTTCAAAGCCATCGCCAAGAAGGTATCCGAGCTCGCCCAGACCCACCTGCCCGATCCGGTGAAGGACCTGGTGTGCACGCCCCTGGCCCACGACACACCCGACGAGATCGCCCAGCCGGAGATCAGGGAGTGGGCTAAGGGGGAGTGCGCACCCATCCCCGGCAAGACCATGCCCTGGATGTCGGTGGTGGAGCGGGACTACGCCAACCTCTACAACCGCTTCATCTCCCTGGGTCCGACGGTCCGGGCGGCGGGCATCGGCGCCCACGGGATCCGCTGGAAGGTCGACGATCTGTACGATCAGATGCTTGCCCAGTCCCCCACCGTCGAGTGGGACGGGCGGCGATACCCCTCCCTGTCGGAGGTGGTGGACGCGGCCAACGCAATCCTGCTGCTGGCCCCGGAGACCAACGGAGAGGTGGCCTATCGGGCCTTCAAGGAGGAGGAGGCGAAGGTGGGTCTGCCCCTCACAGATCTGGCCGAGAAGTACCGGGGGGTCCGGTACAGCTTCGCCGACCTGGTGGACCAGCCCCGCCGCTTCCTCACCAGCCCCTGCTGGTCGGGGATCGTCAACGACGGCCGGGCCTACACCGGCTTCGCCCTCAACGTGGACCGGCTGGTCCCCTGGCGCACCCTGACGGGGCGGCAGCAGTTCTACCTGGACCACCAGCTGTACCTGGAGTTCGGGGAGCAGCTGCCCACCTACAAGGCCAAGGCGAGCCCGCTGGTTCTGAACGAGATGGAGAACAGCCAGGTGGACCGAAGCGCCCTCCTGGTCAACGTGCTTACCCCTCACGGCAAGTGGCACATCCACTCCACCTACATGGACAACCACCGGATGCTGACCCTGTCCCGAGGGGTGGAGCCATTCTGGCTGAACGATCGAGACGCCGAGGCGCTGAGGGTGCGGGACAACGATTGGGTGGAGGTGTACAACGACAACGGCGTGGTGGTGACGCGGTGCGTGGTGAGCGCCCGCATACCGAGGGGCACGGCCTTCTTCTACCACGCGCCGGAGCGCACCATCTCGGTCCCCAAGTCGCCGCTGCGGGGGAACAAACGGGCCGGCACCCACAACAGCCTCACCCGCATCCGGTTGAACCCGGTGCTGATGGCAGGAGGCTATGCCCAGTTCACCTACGCCTTCAACTATTGGGGTCCCATCGGCGTCAACCGCGACACCTTCGCATACGTGCGGAAGCTGAGCAAGCTGAACTGGTAGGAGACGGCCATGGACGTGAGAGCGCAGCTTTCCACGGTGTTCCACCTGGACAAGTGCATCGGCTGCCACACCTGCAGCGTCGCCTGCAAGAACCAGTGGACCGACCGCAAGGGCGCCGAGTACATGTGGTGGAACAACGTGGAGACCAAGCCGGGGACGGGCTACCCAACCCAGTGGGAGGAGCAGGAGCAGTACAAGGGCGGCTGGGAGCTGCACGACGGCCGGCTGCGGCTGCGCTCGACCGGCAAGATCAGGGACCTGACCAATATCTTCTTCAACCCCACCCTGCCGGACATGGACGACTACTACGAGCCGTGGAGCTACCGCTACCGGGATCTGTTCGACGCCCCCCTCGGGGACGACCAGCCCACGGCGCGGCCCATCTCCCTGATCACCGGGAAGCCGATGGACATCGAGGCGGGTCCCAACTGGGACGACGACCTGGGGGGGTCGCCCATCTACGCCGCCAACGATCCCAACCTGGCAGGGCTGAGCGACGAGGAGAAGCAGCAGCTCTTCGATCTGCAGCGGCTGAACTTCTTCTACATACCGCGCATCTGCAACCACTGCCTGAACCCCGGCTGCGTCGCCGCCTGCCCTTCGGGCGCCGCCTACAAGCGGGGGGAGGACGGCATCGTCCTGGTGAACCAGGAGAAGTGCCGGGGCTGGCGATTCTGCGTGTCGGGCTGCCCCTACAAGAAGGTCTACTACAACTGGGCCACCGGGAAGTCGGAGAAGTGCCTCCTCTGCTACCCTCGCATGGAGAGCGGCTCCGCCCCCGCCTGCTTCCACAGCTGCGTGGGCAGGATCCGCTACCTGGGGGTGATGCTGTACGACGCCTCCCGGGTGGAGGCGGCGGCCTCCGCACCCACGGAGTCTCTGGTTCAGGCCCAGCGAGAGATCCTGCTGGACCCCTTCGACTCAGTGGTCATCGAGGGCGCCAGGGATAACGGCATCCACGACCGCTGGATCGAGGCTGCCCAGAAGTCGCCGGTGTACCAGCTGGTGAAGCAGTGGCGGCTGGCCCTCCCGCTCCACGCCGAGTTCCGCACCCTTCCGACCCTCTTCTACGTGCCCCCGCTGCTGCCGGTCATGGGCACCCTCAGCGATGGGGGCTACCACCTGGAGGTGGAGGAGCTGTTCACCGGCATCGAACGGGCGAGGGTCCCCCTGCGCTACCTGACCAACCTCTTCGGGGCCGGAAACCAGGAGGTGGTCCGGCAGGCGCTGATCAAGCTGGCGGCGGTGCGGGTCTACCGACGAGCCGAGACGGTGGGCGACGTGAAGCCCAGCGTGGCGGAGAAGATGCTGGCCACGGCCAACTGCTCCCGCGCCGAGGCCCAGGCAATCTTCCAGCTCACCTCCCTGGCCACCGCCACCGAGCGCCACGCCGTCCCGCCCTACCAGCGGGAGACGGCCATCGAGGAGACCGAGGATCCCGAGATCCACCGGGGCGAAACCGGACTGGGCAGCCGGCTGCCCCCGCGGCGGGGGTTTTGAGTTGGAGGAGAACGGCAGCCTTTACCGCTTGCTTGGCAAGCTGCTGGAGTATCCCAGGGGCGACCTTCGGGAGAAGGCCCACCAATGCGCGGGCCTTGTGGCCACTCTTCGACCCGAGGCGAAGGGGCTGATGGAGCAGTTCCTGGCCTCGATAGAAGACAGGTCCCCAGGCTCCCTGGAGGAAACCTACACGGCCACCTTCGACCTGAACCCGGCCTGCTGCCCCTACGTGGGCTACCAACTGGTGGGGGAGGACCTGAGGCGGGCGGCCCTGATGCTGAAGCTCCAGGAGGACTACCGCGCCGCCGGGTTTGCGACCGGTAACGAGCTGCCGGACCACCTGGCGGTGATGCTTCGCTTCCTGGGCCACCAGCGGGACGGGGCCGTGGAGCGCGACCTGGTGGAGAACGCCCTGCTCCCGGTGCTGCAGAAGATGGCCCCGACCCTGGAGGAGACCCACCCGTACGGAAAGCTGCTCCGGGCCGTGGCCGCCGTGCTCGCTCCCGTCGACGTAGTGGCCGGCGCCCCTGCCGCCCCGCTGGGCGGGGAGGCCGCGCCCTAGACACGCCTGGCGATCCGGTGCAGGGGCGAACCTTCCGCCCGCCACCTTCGCCCCAGGGCGATCGCAGGGATCGCCCCTACCAACCGGGGAGGTTGCATCCGATGTTCGACTTCTTCCTCTTCGCCGTCTGGCCCTACCTGGCGGTGGCCGTGGCGGTCGCCGGCGGCCTCTACCGCTACTACGCGGACCGGTTCAGCTTCACCAGCCTCTCCTCGCAGCTGCTGGAGAGCCGCCAACTGTTCTGGGGCTCTGTCCCCTGGCACTACGGCATCGTGATCCTGCTGATCGGCCACCTGATCGGCTGGATCATCCCCAACTGGGTCGCCGCCTTCAACGGCGCGCCGATCCGGCTCTACATCCTGGAGATCACCGCCTTCGGCTTGGGGCTGTTCGCCCTGCTGGGGATCCTCGTCCTAATGGGTAGGAGGGCCTCATCTCCCAGAGCCCTGGCCGTCACCTCCACCATGGACCTGGTGCTGCTGCTCCTGCTGCTGTTCCAGGTGGTGGCGGGGCTCTACACCGCCCTCACGGTGCGGTGGGGCTCCTGGTGGTACCTCTCCAACGCCGTCCCCTACCTCAACTCCCTGGTCACCCTGCAGCCCAAGGTGCAGTACGCAACGACGATGCCGCTGATTGCCCAGCTGCACCTGCTCAACGCCTTTCTGCTCGTGGCCATCTTCCCCTTCTCCCGGCTGGCCCACATCTTCACGGTGCCCATCACCTACCTGTGGCGGCCCTACCAGCAGGTGATCTGGAACCGGCGGGCCCATCCATCGAACGACCCCCGCTTCTGAGAGACGACCCCTTTGCGACAAAAGTCGCAGCTTCCGCCTTAGGGGAGCGATAAGCTCCTTCACAACGGCTGAAGCAGGACTGACGAGTGCCAATGGTTGAGGGTGAAGCCTCAAGGGGAGGGGTCAATGGAAGGGGTCAAGTCTCGGGTCAACTTGGCGCTGGCGACCATGGCTTTCGGCCTCAGCTTCGCCGTTTGGAGCCTGCTGTCGCCGCTGGCGCCCCAGTTTCAGAAGACCTTTCAGCTGACCGACACCCAGACCGGCGTGCTGCTGGCGGTGCCGGTGCTGCTGGGCTCCGTGGCCCGCATACCGATGGGGATCCTGACCGATCGCTACGGCGGTCGCAGAGTGTTCACCGCTCTCTTGCTGTTCAGCGTCGTGCCGGTCGTCTTCATGGGGACGATCAGCTCCTACGCCATGCTGCTGTTCTGGGGCTTCTGGCTGGGCATCGCCGGTAGCTCCTTCGCCGTCGGCGTCCCTTTCGTCAGTCGCTGGTTCAACGCTCGCGACCAGGGAACCGCGCTGGGCATCTACGGTGTGGGAAACATCGGCACGGCCGTGGCGGCCTACCTGGTGCCCTGGATCGCCGGCAGCTTCGGCTGGCCCTACGCCTTCTGGGCCTTTGCCCCACTCCTGGCCACGGCGGCGCTGCTCTTCTGGCTGCTGGCCGAGGATGCGCCGGGCGCCCCCAAGGCCGGCTCCATCTCTCAAAGCCTGGAGGTGGTGAAGCGGGAGCGGCTTTCCTGGGCCTTCAGCCTCTTCTACTTCGTCACTTTCGGCGGCTTCGTGGCCACGTCGGCTTTTCTGCCCAAGCTGCTGGTGGACTGGTTCGACCTGCCCAAGATCGATGCGGGGTTGCGCATGGCCGGCTTCGTCGTCCTGGCCACCGCTATGCGCCCCCTGGGCGGCTATCTGTCGGATCGCTTCGGTGGCGCCAGGCTGTTGGCAGGGGTGTTCAGCATCGCCCCGCTCGTGGCAATAGGGCTGGCCGTCCAGGCACTGGGTCCCAACATCTCCACCGTGACCGTCTTCTGCCTGACCCTGGCAGGGCTGCTGGGTCTCGGCAACGGCGCGGTGTTCAAGCTGGTCGCCCAGTACTTCCCCCGCAACACCGGCATAGTGACCGGAGTCGTCGGGGCGGCCGGCGGCATTGGGGGCTTCTTCCCGCCCATGGTCATGGGGTACGTGCGGGACCACACCGGCTCCTACGCCCTGGGGCTGCTGCTACTGGCCGCCTTCATCCTGCTCTGCCTGGCGGTGGACTACCTGGTGCTGTTGAGACACGGGAGGGGAGCCTCGGTGGGCGAGACCCCTTCGACGAAGCCGGGGGAGAAGCACCCCGAGGAGGGAAGCGGCTCCCTCTCCAAGAAGCAGTCGGCCGCCTGAACGTCTCCCGTGAAACAGTTCCGGTAGAGACACGACCCTGCCTGCCCTGGGAGTACCGAATTGGACTCAGATAAGCCAATCTTACCTGTGATATATTTAGACAAGTGCAATGGTTGCGGCCGGTGCGTGGCCGTCTGTCCGGCTCAAGCCCTTCGCGTGGAGCAGGCCAAGCTGCGGCTGGTCCACACCCACTGCGACTATTGTGGCGAGTGCGAAGCAGCCTGCCCCACCGGCGCCATCGCCTGCCCCTTCGAGATCGTCTGGGAACCGGAGACTGCCGCCACAGGCAACCATTGAAAGGAGTCCCGCCATGGCCCTTATGAGTTCCTGTCCCGGCAGCAAGGCCCTCAAGAACCCCCTCCCCGAGCCGATAACCTGCTCCGGCTGCGGCGAGGAGCTGGAGATCTGGACCGACGAGTTCAAGGTTCGCTGCAAGAAATGCGGCGCCGTCACCTACAAGAAGAGGGGGCCCTCCTGCATCGAGTGGTGCAAGTACGCCGAGAGCTGCGTGGGGCCCGAACTCCTTCGCAGGCTGAAGGCTTAGCCTCACGGACCAGGTGAGTTCGATGGCGACGTCACCGGCCGCCCACACAACCGGGATAGATGCTGCAAAGAGGGAGGACCAGACCGCCCCCCGGATCCCCTGGCCCCGAAGGCTGGCAGCCGGCTTGATGCTCCCCAGGGAGCACGGGGCCTGGGCCATGCTGCTGATGCCCTACCTGGTGGGCACCCTGGCGGCGGGCTGGGGAGGATGGCCCTCCTTCCTCCTGCTCGTGGCCGTCCTCCTGCTCTTCAGCGCCAGCCGGCCACTGGAGGTCGCCCTGCAGAGCTCCGCTCGCCCCCGCGAACCCAAGGGTGCGGGGGCAGGTCTGAGCCCCGCTCGAGCCGGCGACTACGGTGGCGAGATGCGGGAGCGCAGCCATCGCGCCCTGGTCCACCTGTCCGCCTACCTGGGGCTCGGTGGCGGCGCTGGACTGCTCCTGCTCGTTGTTTTCCAGCGGTGGGATCTGCTGGCCCTAGGGCTCGCCTCGGGAGCGGCCCTGGCCCTTCAACTGCCCCTGAAGCGGCAGCGGCTGGATCGCGGCCGGCCGGCCCGACTGCTCTCCATCGCCGCCCTGTCGGCCACGGGACCGGCGGCCTACTACGCTGCCTCCGGGATGCTGGATCGCCACGCCGCCGCGGTCTGGGGGCTCGCCTTCCTCTACTCCGCCGCCGGCCTCTTCTACGTGCGGCTGATCTACCAGCCGCCGGCGCGCTTGAAGCTGGAAACGCCCCAGCGGCTGCGCGCACGGGCAGGGAGGCAGATGGCTGCTTACCTGGCCGTGGCCACCCTGGCGGTGGCGGGGCTCACGGCCTTCGGGTGGATGCCGCCCCTGGCGGGCCTGGCGCTGCTCCCTACCATTGCCAAAGCCGCCTGGGCCTGGGCCAAGCCGGAGTACAGGCCTACGCTGAAGCAGGTGGGGCTAACGGAGATCGGCCACTCGAGTCTCTTCGCCCTGCTGGCGGTGGTGGCGATCGTGGCGTGGAGGTAGGCTAACGTAGGGCGGGGCACACAAGACCCCGCCCTACGTAGGTTACGTAGGCGGCCTAAGGAACGACGCACCTAGGCAGGAGGCTCGGAGAGCAGAACCCCGGTCACGGATACCACCGATTCCCCCGGTGCCGGACAGATGGAGTAGGCCACCTTCTCTCCCACCACCCGGCCCAGAAGCTTCAGCATCAGGTAGATGGGCGGAAGGCCGCACACCTTCCGGCGGTCCCTCTCCCCGGTCAGCAGGTCGAGGAACCCCTCGGCATCCCCCAGACAAACGGCCGCCAGCATCTCCGCATCGGAGACCGAGAGGGATGCCCGCTCCACCGCCCCCATGGGCTGCGGGTCGCCGAAGGCGGGACCCATGTGGGCCAGGTCCGCCGCGGCCACCACCAGGGTTCGATCCCTCCGAGCGATGCGACGGAGGGCCTCAGCCCCCGCCCGCCACCGCGCGTCCTCGGTCGGGCGGCTCTCCCCCTGGGTGTAGGGGTGGAAGGAGCCACACAGCACCGGCACCGTCTTGACGTCCCGCTCGCCCGCCAGATAGCGAAGCCACACCGCCGCCAGCTCCACGGAGTGCTCGACCTTGTGGTTCAGCTCCAGGGCGTAGGCGGCCTCGGTCCCCATGGCCTCGGCCACCACCTCTACCGCCTCGATGTCGGTGGGCAGGAGGCCGAAGGGGGTGTGGTAGCTCTGGCGGGTGAGGGTGAGCGCCCCCGGCCCCCCGGCGTGGTCGGTGCCCAGGATCAGGAAGAGGTCGGCCTCGGCCACCGCGTCCCTCGCCCTGTCCCACAGCTGAGCGTAGACGAGGCCGCCCCGGTCGTAATCGATGTGGGGGCAGATCACCCCTTGGACGGAGCCGGTCGGAGGGAGCTGCCCATCACGCAGGGCCGCCGCCTCCGCAAGGTATTCCTCCAGCAGCGCCGCCAGCTCCGGGGCTTCCGCCGGATAGCTGCCTCCTGCCAGGGCCGCCGGCCTGAAGGGGGAGTCGCGGTAGACCTCCAGCGCCCGACGGTAGGCCTGCGCGAAGCGATCGTTGTCCAGCATCAGGGCCTCGTCCAGGTGGGCGAAGACCTTCTCCACCACAGCCGGATCGAGGGGAATCCCCGTCCGCAGCTGATAGGCCGATCGGAGGGTGTCCAGGTCTCGGGCGCCGTCACAGAGGGCCAGCAGGGGCACGAGAAGCTGGGGCACGACGACCCCGCGAGCGCCGATGGCCAGCCGATCCTGCAGCAGCAGGGCCGGCTGCCCCGATCGTTCGATCCACTGCATCTCGAGGGCTCGCAATCGAGGGCAATAGCTACTATCCATATTCCCGCAGTCGGGATTCTAACACATGGGAAAGGAAAACCATGAGGATCGAGATGCGGCCAGTGGTGGGCTTCGATCGGGAGAGGCCGGAGGAGCCGGTCGGCTGGGGCACCCGTCGGGGTGGGGTAGCCGGAGCGAAGGGCGAAGCCTCAGGCGGAGACGTCCTCCCTGTTGGCCACCGACACCGGAGCGGGGGTTATCCGCTGCAAGCGGGATAGCCGGGCGGTCTCGTTTACTCGCCGGGCGCACTCCGGGCAGGCCCCGTGGGTCATGCTGACCACCAGGACGGGGAGATGAGGCAGGCTGAGCTGCTCCCGCCACAGCAGGAGGGGCGGTTTGGGCTTGCGGAAGTACCACCGCCACACCTTGATCCCCCGGCACCAGGCGCACTGGGTTATGAACAGCCATATCCTGCGGTTTTCGGCTGCCGCCTCTCTGGCCCTCATGAGATGCTGCCCCCGCCGGAAACAGCATCTACTCTATTGAAACCCATTGCTAGGGCCACTGGTCCCTCCTGGCCTGCCGGTAGTCCTCAACAGCAACTGCCATCTAGATGCTCCTTCGTCCTCCGATCGCCGGATCCCTTCCCAACGCCCGCCCCTATAGGCAATAATCGTTCTAACCTTGTTGGAGGAGGCGCTGGCGCCCGGCCGGTAATCTCCGATAGCCGGGAAAAGGAAATAAGATAAACAGCTGGCGGTACCCCCGCCCCTACGGCGGCGTGTATAATCGCCCCGCGGCCGATCCTCAACCCGGCCGCGAAAGGAGTATGAGTTCAGATGACCGACGCGACAAAGAAGTCCCCCTCCGACCGAGGCGCACGGCCCTTGGACGGGGTTCGTGTCATCGATCTTGCCACCGTCATCGCGGGCCCCCACTGCGCCACCCTCCTGGCCGAGTTCGGCGCAGACGTCATCAAGGTCGAGCTACCCGGTGTCGGCGACTCCCTACGCAAGTTCTGGCCTCAGCACAACGGCACGGCGCTGATCTGGCGGGTAGAGGCCCGCAACAAGCGGTGCATCACCCTGGACATGAGGAAGTCCAAGGGCCAGGAGATCGTCAAGAAGCTGGTCGGGATCTCCGACGTGGTGGTGGAGAACTTCCGGCCCGGGACCCTGGAGCGATGGAACCTGGGGTACGAGCAGCTGAAGGAGATCAACCCGGGGCTGGTGATGGTGCGGGTCACCGGCTACGGCCAGTTCGGTCCCTACAAGGACAAGCCGGGGTTCGGCCGCATCGCGGCGGCCTACGGCGGCCTCAGCAACCTGGCCGGCTTCCCCGACCGTCCGCCCGTCATCCCCGGCACCGCCTCGATCCCGGACTACCTGACCGGCGTGTACGGGGCCCTGGGCGCCATGATGGCCCTCCACCACCGGGACAAGACCGGCCGGGGGCAGTACGTGGACATCGCCCTCTACGAGCCGGTGCTCCGGATCCTGGAGGAGGTGCCGGCCGCCTTCCACAAGATAGGCCTGGTCCGTGAGCGGTTGGGCACCGGCTCAGTGAACGCCGTGCCCCACAACCACTACACCACCAAGGATGGCCGGCACGTCGCCGTCGCCTGCACCAACGACACCATGTTCAAGCGGCTGATGGGGGCCATGGGCCGCCCGGAGCTGGCCGACGATCCCCGCTTCTGCTCCAACGCCCAGCGGGTCGCCCATCGGGAGGAGACCGACGCCATGGTCCAGGAGTGGATCGGCAGCTACACGGCCAAAGAGGGCATGGAGATCCTGGAAGCGAACGAGGTCCCCAACGGCCTGCTGTACAGTGTCGAGGACATGTTCCAGGACCCGCAGTACCAGGCCCGGGAGAACATCATCTCGGTCGACGACCCTGTGGAGGGGGAGATCAAGATGTGCTCGGTGGTGCCGAGGCTCTCCCTGACCCCCGGACGGGTGGAGTCGACGGGACCCGAGATGGGAGCCCACAACCAGGAGGTCTACTGCGATCTCCTGGGCTACTCCCCCGAGGAACTGGCCCAGATGAAGGCCGACGGTATCGTTTGAAACTGCTCCTCTCCACCAACAACCCAGACAAGGTCCGCGAGTTCACCCAGATCCTCGCCGGCCTGCCCCTGGAGCTGGTGACCCCTGCATCCCTGGGGCTGAAGCTGGAGGTGCAGGAGACTGGCGCCACCTTCGCCGAGAACGCCGCCCTCAAGGCCCGGGCCTTCCACGAGGCCAGCGGCCTCCTCTCCCTGGCCGACGACTCCGGGATGGAGGTGGAGGAGCTGGACGGCGCGCCGGGGGTGCACTCGGCCCGATACGGCGGGCTCCCCGACGGTGAGACCAAGAACCGGCTGCTGCTTCGACAGATGCAGGAGGTGCCCTGGGAGAAACGAGACTGCCGGTACGTGGCCGAGCTGGCCATCGTGGACGAGAGAGGTGGACTCCACCGCTGCCAGGGCATCCTGAAGGGGAAGGTGGCGACGGAGCCCCGGGGGCGGGGCGGCTTCGGCTTCGATCCCATCTTCTTCGTGCCATCCGAAGGGCGCACCCTGGCAGAGATGGCGCCCGAGGAGAAGGACCGGATCAGCCACCGGGGCAAGGCCGGCCGCTGCGCCCGGAGGGTATTGGAGAGACTGCTGGCAGGTTCGTGATCCCCTCTCCCTCTGGGAGAGGGTCAGGGTGAGGGCTTGGTCGCAAGCGTCGAAGCAGCCCTCACCCGCCCTTCGGGCGGCCTCTCCCAGAGGGAGAGGCGGTTACTTCCGGAAGAAGCGCACGGTGCGCTGGATCACCGTCTCGGTGACCTCGTACTCGCCCCTGGGGGGTTGTTTCGACCAGGGGAAGCGGCGCTTCGCCTCGACAGGCTTGCCCGCGGCCAGGAGAGCGAGCGCCTGGGAGGGATCCTGGGAAATGACTCGGCGGGAGACCTCCCTCCTCGCCAGCTCCATCACCGTGCCGACCGCCAGCGCGACCACGCCCCGCACGACCGGGCCCCTCGCCATGGCCCAGGGCACCGGCAGGAGAGAACGGGAGACGACGGTGGGCAGCTCCCGACGATTCAGCGCCGTTCCGCAATTCCGGCAGTAGTTGTCCTCCAGGTCAAAACGGGTCCCACAATGGGCGCAGCGCATCGCCACCTCCCCGGTCGAGGCAGAGCCGCGCAAAGCCGTTCAGGCCCGCGAAGCTCTGTTGGGGAAACGCTATCATAAGGCGCCGCTTGACGCAACTGGAAGCAGAACCTATCATCTCTGCGCTGCGGCAACGACACGCCGGCTCCATACCTTGGCGCGGCTCCGGACCCGTCGTGCTGAGCGAAGCGGAGCTGCAGTCCGCCGATCGCCACCGACTGACAGACTGCGTACGGCGGAGGAAGAAGGCTGTAGCAGAGACGTCGGTCGTTCGTCCTGCTCCTCGCGGCGAGGGACCGAACGGCTGAAGTCGTTGCTGCGAGGTACCATGGCTGAAGCAACCCGACCCCTGAAGGTTACCGTCATCGCCACCGTCCTGAACGAAGAGGCGAGCGTGGTCGATCTCGTCGAGTCGCTGGCGGCTCAAACCCGGCGACCGGACGAGGTGATCATCTCCGACGGAGGCTCCACCGACGCCACCGTGGAGCGGATCCGGGCCACAGCCGGCGACCGCCTCAGCCTCCAGGTTCTCCAGCTGCCCGGCTCCAACATCTCGGAGGGCCGGAATGCCGCGGTGGGGCAGGCCACGGGCGACGTGATAGCGGTGACCGACGCCGGCGTCCGCTTCAAGCCGACCTGGCTGGAGCAGCTGGTCACACCTTTTCAGAGACGGCACGGCCGGGTCGACGTGGTGAGCGGCTTCTTCGAGCCCGATCCGAAGAACGTCTTCGAGCTGGCCATGGGCGCCACGGTCCTTCCCACACGGGAGGAGATCAACCCCGCCCGCTTCCTCCCCTCCAGCCGGTCGGTCGCCTTCACCAAAGAGGCCTGGCGCCGGGCCGGAGGCTACCCGGAATGGCTGGACTACTGCGAGGACGTGGTGTTCGACCTGGCCCTGCGCCGGTCCGGCTGCGTCTTCGCCTGGGCCCCCGAGGCGGTGGCCAAGTTCCGCCCTCGGGGCAGCCTGCGCGCCTTCTGTACTCAGTACTTCCGGTACGCTCGAGGAGACGGCAAAGCAGGCCTCTGGCCCTGGCGGCACGCCATCCGCTACGCCGGCTACGAGGCGGGCCTGGCCCTGCTTCAGGCGAGCCGCAAGAGGCCGATCCTCCTGCTGCCCCTGGCCGTGGGTGCGGCCCTGCACCTGAAGACCCCCTACCAGAGACTGGCACCACGGCTGAGCGGGCTATCGCCTCTGGAAAAGGCGGAGGCCATAGCCTGGGTGCCCGCAATCCGGATGGTCGGGGATCTGGCCAAGATGGCCGGCTACCCGGTGGGGATCCTGTGGAGGCTGCGACAGACGCGAAAATCGTAGTCAGCGCCGGTACCCCTGCTACAGCCCTCACCCCGACCCTCTCCCAAGGGGAGAGGGAGAAGGCAGAGTTTGACCTCTTCTGCGGCCACCACTATAATCGCCTCAGCTTCATCCATCGTGGCTGTGGTGTAGTTCTGCTTTACGCGCTCGACGCCGTTCTGCCGGAGTGCTCCTTTGAGACGGCCTGTGTCCCATGGAATGTGGACGTGCTATCGAGGACAGGCTTGCCTACGACCCCTAGGCTCTCCATCGTCATCGTCAACTTCGACACCCGCGACCTGCTTCGGGCCTGCCTCCAATCGGTAACGAGGAGCCAGGAGGCCCCGGCCATGGAGCTGTTCGTGGTGGACAACGCCTCCGTGGACGGCAGCGCCGCCATGGTGTCCGCGGAGTTCCCTCAGGCTCAGCTGATCCAGTGCGACGCCAACCGGGGTTACGCATTCGCCAACAACCTGGCCCTTCGCCGGTGCCAGGGGGAGTACCTGCTGCTGCTCAATCCCGATACGGAATTGCCCCCCCGCGCGTTGAAGGAGATGGTGGATTTCATGGATGCCCACCCCGAGGCGGGGATAGCGGGCACCAAGCTGGTTCGGGAGAACGGGAGTCTGGACCTGGCCTGCCGGCGCAGCTTCCCCACCCCCGAGGTGTCCTTCTACCGGATGCTGGGGCTGAGCAACCTGTTCCCCAACAGCCGTCGCTTCGGGCGGTACAACCTGACCTATCTGGACCCCAACCAACCGGCAGAGGTAGACTCCGTGGTCGGGGCCTTCATGATGGTTCGGGCTGCGGCGATCCGACAGGTGGGCTTCCTGGACGAGTCTTTCTTCATGTACGGCGAGGACCTGGATTGGGCATATCGGATCAAGGCGAAGGGGTGGAGAGTCCTCTACAACCCGGCGGTGGTGGTGCTGCACCACAAGGGGGCCAGCAGCAGGCGGCACCCCGGGAAGACCATCGTCGAGTTCTACCGGGCCATGCACCTCTTCTATAAGAAGCACTACGCGGCGGGCACCAACGGCCTCCTGGGATTCCTGATCGTCGCGGCCATCTGGGCCAAGTGCGCCTTCTCCCTCGCCGTGAACTACCTGCGCCCGCCGGAGGCAAGGAGGGTCTCCTGATGAAGCGGCTCTTCGAGTTGATCTTCAGTCTCTTCCTCCTGATGACCGACGTCCTGTTGCAGGTCGCCTCCTTCGCCCTGGCCTACCGCATGAGATTGGAGATGGAGCCCCGGGCCGGCATCACCATGCCTCCGCTCTACGCCTACCAGGGACTGGCTCTGCTGATGGTTCTCGGCGTGGTGGCGGCCCTGTTCGCCGCCCGCCTGTACAGCCCCCAGCGAGGGGTTTCCCGAATAGACCTGTTCTACTCGGTCCTGCTGGCCACCACCGCGGGAACCCTCCTGGCCCTGGGGGTGAGCGCCATCCTGTTCAAGGGGATCGACTACCCGCGCTGGGTCCTGATCTACGCCTGGGGGATCTCCGTGGTGCTGCTCTGGATCTCTCGGCTGATCCTGAACGGTCTGGTGTCCATCCTGCGGAGCCTGGGGATCAACCAGGAGCGGCTGCTGATCGTGGGGGCGGACGAGCCGGGGCTCATCATCTACGACCGGATCTCCAACTGGCCGGGGCTGGGCTACACCGTCGTCGGATACCTGGAGGACGACCCCACGGTCATCCCGCCCGGCGACCTGCCGGTGCTGGGTCCCACCTCCTGCCTGGCCCAGGTGGTGAACGAGTACCGCATCGACGAGGTGGTGTTCGCCTCGCCCTCCCTGTCCCACAAGCAGATCCTGCACCTGGTGCACGCCTGCGGGAAGCTGCGGATCAACGTGAAGGTGTTCCCGGACGTCTTCCAGATCATGTCTAGCGAGGTGGCGGTGGCCGAGTTGGGTGGACTGCCGCTGCTGCGGATCCGGGACGTCTCGCTGCGGTGGTGGCACCAGGCCATCAAACGCGCCATGGACCTCACCATCAGCGCCGCCAGCCTGGTGGTGCTCTCCCCCATCCTGATGCTGGCCGCCCTGGCCATCAAGCTGACCTCCCGCGAAGGGCCGGTGTTCTTCAGTCAGGTCCGGGTGGGGCTGGACGGCAAGCCCTTCGAGCTGCTGAAGTTCCGCTCCATGGTGCCCGACGCCGAGAAGGAGTCCGGCCCCATCTGGGCCAAGCCCGGCGACCAGCGCACCACCGGTTTGGGCCGGTTCATGCGGCGCTACTCCTTTGACGAGATGCCGCAGCTGATCAACGTTCTGCTGGGCGAGATGAGCCTGGTGGGGCCCCGGCCGGAGCGGCCCTACTTCGTGGAGCAGTTCAGCCAGATCATCCCGCGCTACGCCGAGCGGCACAACGAGAGGGCCGGGATGACCGGCTGGGCCCAGGTGAACGGCCTGCGGGGCAACACCTCCATCGAGGAGCGGACCAAGTACGACCTCTACTACGTGGAGAACTGGTCGCCCTTCTTCGACATCAAGATCCTGCTGCGCACCATCTTCACCGTCTTTACGGGCGGCAACGCCTACTGATTTGGTACAATATCGATAGCGCCCCGGCCTAGAGTAGGGGGGCTTCTGCGAGATCGCAGGGGCTGGTCACGGCGACCAGCCCCTATGAGTGTTTGGAGTGGAACGTGAAGCTCGTGGTGGGACTGGGCAACCCCGGCTCCAGGTACGCCAACACCCGGCACAACGTGGGGTTCATGGTGCTGGACCGGCTGGCGCGGCGCTGCGGCGTCGACGTTACCAAGAAGCAGTGCAACGCCCTCACGGCCCTAGGGACCCTGGCCGGCCACCGGGTGTGTCTGGCCAAACCCCAGACTTTCATGAATCTGAGCGGCGAGGCGGTGGTATGCCTCGTCCGTTTCTACAAGCTCTCTCCCAGGGACCTGCTGGTGGTCTACGACGAGCGCGACCTGCCGGTGGGAAAGATCCGGCTCAGGGAGAGGGGGAGCGCGGGCGGCCACCGGGGGCTGCAATCCATCATCGGGATGCTGGGAACGAGCGACGTCCCCCGCCTTCGGATCGGCATCGGCCGGCCGGCGGAGATAGAGGCCGTGGATCACGTCCTGGGCAGATTCTCCGCCGAGGAGCGTCCCCTCATCGAGGAGGCACTGAACCGGGCGGTGGAGGCCGTCGAGGCTACCCTGGCCGAGGGGATGGAAGCAGCCATGAACGAGTTCAACGCGTAGGGGGAGCAGTCAGCAGTCAGCCGTCAGCCTCAACACGGTGGCTGACTGCTGACTGCTGAGAACTGATAGCTGATCGATGGAAACTACACTTCGTCTGCACGGTCTGCTCGACCTGATAGACCGATGGCCCGGCCTTGCATCCCTGTTGGAGCGGCTGGGCCGGAGGGATCCTGCTGCCCTGGCCATGGCCGAGGGCGCCAAGCCCTACCTGCTGGCCGCCCTCCAGCGGCGGCTGGGCGTGCCCATCCTGGTGGTGACGGCCCGGCCGGGCCGAGCCCGGGAGCTGCAGGAGCAGATCGCCCTCTGGTCGGCCGATCCCGATCGGGTGCTGCTGTTCCCCGAGCCCGATTCCCTGCCCTACGAGCGCATGCCCGCCGACCCAACCGCCACGGCGGCACGACTGTTCGCCATGCGCGAGCTATCAGCTATCAGCTATCAGCCGTCAGCTATCGGCCATAAGCCACCAGCCGCCGGCACCCAGCACTCAGCACCCAGCACTCGGCAGTTCGCACGAGCCCTCACCCCGACCCTCTCCCAGGGGGAGAGGGAGCTGGAACCCAGCACCGGCCTGGTGGTGGTCGCCGGCGGGCGGGCGATGATGGAGCGGGTGATGTCCCCCGAGGAGCTGAGCCGGGCGGTGCAAAGGCTGCGGGCCGGGCGGCGGCTCCCGCTCCAGGCTACCCTGAAGCGGTGGGTGGAGATGGGCTACGAACCGGCGAGCGTCGTGGAGACGCCGGGCAGCTTCAGCCGCCGGGGCGGCATCCTGGACGTATACCCGCCGGGCAGCCCCACTCCCTTCCGCATCGAGCTGTTCGGAGACGAGATCGAGTCGATTCGCGCCTTCGATCCGGCCACCCAGCGCTCGGTGGATCGCCTGGAGGAGGTGGAGATCACCCCACCCCACGAGGTGCTCCCTCCCGCCGACGAGGAGACCCGATCGCGGCTGCGGGCGCTGGATCTGTCCGCCTGCTCGCCCGCCTCGCAGGAGACCCTCGCCAGGGAGCTGGACCTGCTGGTGGAGGGGCAGGCCTGCGCCTCCCTGGGCTTCTACCGGGGGTTCCTGGGCCACAGCACCCTCCTCGACTACCTGCCCGAAGGGGGGCTGCTCGTGCTGGACGATCCCGCCCAGATCGCGGCCGTGGGGGACGATCTGCTGGAGCAGGCAACCCACCTGCAGTGGCAGGCCGTGGAGCGGGCAGAGATCCCGAGCGGCTTGCCGCCGGCGCTCCACGAGTGGGGGAGCCTCTACGCCTCCGCCCAGGCCGGCGGTTGGCCTCTGATGGAGATGCGTTACGACCCGGAGGCCCTGGAGCTCCCCTTCACCGCGCCGCCCAGCTACGGCGGCAGGCTGCCGCTCGTCCTGGACGAGGCTCTGGCCCTCGCCGACGGGGTGAGCGGGAGGCGGGGAGACGGGGAGACGGGGAGCAGACCTCTCCCCCGGCCCCTCCCCGCAGCGGGGAGGGGAGAGGGGTGGGGTGAGAAGTCCGCTGCTCAGCACCCAGCACTCAGCACCCAGCACTCAGCACCCAGCACTCAGCACCTGGTTGTCTTGGTCAGCCAGCAGAGCGAGAGGCTGGCCGACCTGCTGGCCGAGGAGAAGGACCGCTCCATCGTGCCGGAGCAGGCGATCTCGGAGACACCGGCGCCGGGTCTCCACCTGGTCCAGGGTTCCCTGCGCCACGGCTGGTCCAGCGAGGCGCTGGGGGTCGTGGTGCTGGGGGACGCCGAGATCTTCGGCTGGACCAAGGTCCACCGTGTGGTGCGCCGCCGTGCCGCCCCGCGGGAAGCCTTCTTGAGCGACCTGGTGGAGGGGGAGATGGCCGTCCACGTGGAGCACGGCATCGGCCGCTTCCTGGGCCTCCAGAAGATGTCCACCGAGGCGGGCGAACGGGAGTACCTGCTGCTGGAGTACGCTGAGGCCGACAAGCTGTACGTCCCCGTCGACCAGGTGGACCGGGTCTCCCGCTACGTTGGGGCCGGCGAGGAGAGGCCGGCCCTCAGCAGGCTGGGCACCTCCGACTGGACTCGGGCCAAGGAGCGGGTCAGGAACTCCGTGCGGAACGTGGCCAAGGAGCTGCTGGCGATCTACTCGGCCCGCCAGTCCCAGTCGGGCTACGCCTTCCCGCCGGACTCGCCCTGGCAGGGGGAGCTGGAGTCCTCCTTCCCCTACCTGGAGACGCCGGACCAGCTTCAGGCGATCCAGGAGGTGAAGGCCGACATGGAGACGGCCCGACCCATGGACCGGCTGATCTGCGGCGACGTGGGCTACGGAAAGACGGAGGTGGCGCTGCGGGCTGCTTTCAAGGCGGTGATGGACGGCAAGCAGGTGGCGGTGCTCGTGCCGACCACGGTACTGGCCCAGCAGCACCACAACACCTTCCGGGAGCGGCTGGGACCCTTCCCGGTCAACGTGGAGGTGCTCTCCCGCTTCCGCTCCGATAGGGAGCAGAGGCAGGTGGTGGAGGGGCTGCGGGCGGGCGCCGTCGACATATGCATCGGCACCCACCGGCTGATCCAGAAGGACGTCCAGTTCAAAGAGCTGGGGCTGGTGATCGTGGACGAGGAGCAGCGCTTCGGGGTGATGCACAAGGAGCGGCTGAAGCAGCTGCGCCAGCGAGTGGACGTGCTGACTCTGAGCGCCACCCCTATCCCCCGGACCCTCCACATGGCGCTGTCCGGGATCCGGGACATGAGCACCATGGAGACGCCGCCCGAGGACCGGCTACCGATCCGCACCTTCGTGGCGGAGCACAGCGACAGCCTGGTGCGGGAGGCAATCCTGCGGGAGATGGACCGGGGCGGACAGGTTTACCTCGTGCACAACCGGGTGCACAACATCCACTTCGTGGCGAGTCACATCCAGAGGCTGGTGCCCGAGGCACGCATCGTGGTGGGCCACGGCCAGATGCCGGAGGAGCAGCTGGAGAGGGTGATGATGGAGTTCGCCGAGGGACAGCACGACGTCCTGGTGTGCACCACCATCATCGAGTCGGGTCTGGACATCCCCAACGTGAACACCATAGTGGTGAACCAGGCGGACCGCTTCGGCCTCGCCCAGCTGTATCAGCTGCGAGGCCGTGTGGGGCGAGGGGCCAACCGCGCCTACGGCTACTTCTTGTACAACCGGAGCAAGCAGCTGACCGAAACGGCCGAAAAGCGGCTGAAGACCATCTTCGAGAACACCGAGCTCGGATCCGGCTTCCGGATCGCCATGAAGGACCTGGAGATCCGAGGTGCCGGCAACCTGCTGGGGGTGGAGCAGCACGGACAGGTCAACGCCGTGGGGTTCGACCTGTACACCCGGCTGCTGGCCGAGGCTGTGGCCGAGCTCCAGGGCAAGCAGTCCGCGCCGGTGGAGCCGCAGGTGAGCGTCGATCTGCCGCTGCCGGCCCACCTGCCGGAGGAGTACGTGGTGGACGATGCCGCGAGGCTCAGCCTCTACCAGCGGCTGGCAGCCCTGGCGAAGGAGGAGGAGCTGGGCGGGCTGCTGGAGGAGGTGCAGGATCGCTTCGGCCCGCTGCCCGTGGAAGCCCAGAACCTCTTCTACCTGTTGAACGTCAAGCTGCTGGCGTCCCGCATCGGGATCAAGTCCATCTCCACCCTGGAGGGAGAGATCCTGGTGAAGCTGGAGGGGATACCCCTCACGGTGCGGGGAAGGCTGCAGCGCCATCACGGCTCTCGGCTGAGGGTCCTCCCCAACCAGATCCGGCTTCAGCGCGGTCGGGGCGACGGCTGGATGCCGCTGCTTCAGGATCTGCTGGAGGAGCTGCGGCAAGAGGCCCAGGCTGTGCATGGTGCGCGGGAGCAAGCGACAACAGCGGGAAGCCGAACCCTGTAGGAGCCGGCTCCTGCCGGCGATTTCAGCCGGGCGGTGGCCCGCCGGAGCGGCCCCGGCGAGACGCAGCCCTAAGTGGCAGAAACAAGTAGTTGGATTCCGCGCCGCATGTGGTAGAATCCCCGCCGGCCTGTGCCGAGGAAGGCTCAAGGAGGAGAGGAAACGGTATGAAGCTCGCGGAGAAGATCCGGGACGTTCCTGATTTCCCCATCAAGGGCGTTCTCTTCAAGGACATCACGACCCTGCTGAAAGACCCGGATGCCTACCACCAGTCCATCGACCTCATGGCCCAGAGATATCGCGGCGCCAAGATCGACGTCGTAGTGGGAATGGAATCTCGAGGTTTCATCTTCGCCGCTCCCCTGGCCTACCTGCTGGGCGCCGGTCTGGTGCCTGTGAGGAAGCTGGGCAAGCTGCCGGCGGAGACCGTGAAGTGCGAGTACGCCCTGGAGTACGGCACCAACACCCTGGAGATCCACAAGGACGCCATCCAGCCCGGACAGCGGGTGCTGGTGGTGGACGACCTGCTGGCCACCGGCGGCACCACCGCTGCCACCGTCAAGCTGGTGGACATGCTGGGAGGTGTGGTGGCCGGCGTCGAGTTCCTGATCGAGCTCACCTTCCTCCACGGGCGGGACAAGCTGAGGGGCCACGAAGTCCACGCCCAGGTCCAGTACTAGCCCCAGGCAAGGATCAACATCAGCCTTGGCAGCCCTGGAGGGATCTGATATACTTTTCTGCGAAAATCGAATAGGTGGTCACTCTTATCGCGAGTGGTGGAGGGACTGGCCCGATGAAGCCCGGCAACCAGCCCTGCCGCGGGAACGGGCTGGACCGTTACCGATCCAGCGGCGGCGTGGGCATGGTGCCAAGTCCGACAGGACGGCACCGTCCTGAAAGATGAGAGGGAGTAATGCAAGGCTTCTCTCCTATGGAGAAGCCTTTTTGTGTCCGCAGGACGAACCCCTCCGATTCCATCCTCTCGCCCAACCGGTGGCTACCTAGCGAGGTATCCCGCACCGTTGAACACCGTCGAATGGGTCGAAGGCAAAGTCCGGCTGATCGATCAAACGTTGCTGCCCCTGGAGCAGCGGTGGGTGGAGTGCTCCTCGTACCAGGAGGTGGCCGAGGCTATCCGCAGCATGAAGGTGCGGGGGGCCCCGGCCATCGGGGTCACCGCCGCCTACGGGATGGCTCTCGGCGCTGCCGCCTACCGGGGCTCCGATCCCCAGCAGTTCGGCATCCACATGCATGGCGTCGCCGAGCGGCTGAGGTCCACCCGCCCGACGGCGGTGAACCTCTTCTGGGCCATCGAGAGGATGCTCTCCGTGGCGGTCCAGGCGCCGGAATGTGGCGTCGAGGCAACCCGGCGAGAGCTGCTGGAGACGGCCTGCCGCATGGCGGCCGAGGACGTACAGGCCAACCGGCGCATGGGCGCCTTCGGGGCTGAGCTGCTCCCCCAGGAGGGGACGGTGCTCACCCACTGCAACGCCGGCGCCCTGGCGACCGTGTCCTACGGGACGGCCCTGGGGGTGATCCGAGCCGCCGTCGAGCGGGGCAAGCGGATCCGGGTCTACGCCGACGAGACCAGACCCTTCCTCCAGGGGGCCAGGCTGACGGCCTGGGAGCTGGTTTCAGAGGGAATACCGGTGACCCTGATCACCGACAACATGGCCGGCCACTTCATGCAGCGGGGGAAGATCGACGCCATAGTGGTGGGGGCCGACCGCATCGCCGCCAACGGCGACGTGGCCAACAAGATCGGCACATACTCCGTCGCCGTCCTGGCCAGGGAGAACGGCATCCCCTTCTACGTGGCGGCGCCCATCTCCACCGTGGATCTCTCCATCGCCTCGGGTGAAGGGATCGTTATCGAGGAGAGAGATCCCCGGGAGGTGCTGTACATTGCGGGCCGGCGTATCGCCCCGGAGGGAGTGGAGGTGGCCAATCCGGCCTTCGACGTGACCCCGCACCGATACGTCACCGCCATCATCACGGAAAACGGCGTCGCGCGGGAGCCCTTTGGGGAGGCACTGCGACGATTAAGCGGTCAGCAAAGAGCTGATAGCTGATAGCACGGAGGACAACAGCATGGACCAACCCGTGGCAGAGATCGGCGTCTTCGGAGGGTCTGGCTTCTACCAACTGCTGGAGAACGTCGAGGAGAGGGCCATCAACACCCCCTACGGCGCCCCCAGCGATAGGATCGCCTTGGGGGAGGTCGGCGGCCGCAAGGTGGCCTTTTTGCCCCGACATGGGCACGGCCACAGGCACCCGGCCCACGCCATCAACTACCGGGCCAACCTGTGGGCCATGAAGTCGTTGGGGGTCACCCGCATCATCGCCCCCAGCGCCGTGGGCAGCCTGCAGCGCCACATCAAGCCCGGCGACTTCGTCATCTGCGACCAGTTCGTCGACCGAACCACCGGTCGTAAGGATACCTTCTACGACGGCCCGGTCTCCATCCACATCAGCACCGCCGACCCCTACTGTTCGGAGCTGCGGGAGCTGACCATCGAGGCCGGCCAGCGGCTGGGCATCACCGTCCATCCCGCTGGGACGGCCGTGGTGATCCAGGGTCCTCGCTTCAGCACCCGCGCCGAGAGCAAGTGGTTCAGCGGCATGGGGTGGGAGATCATCAATATGACCCAGTACCCGGAGGTGGCTCTGGCTCGGGAGCTGGAGATCTGCTACGTCAACATCTCCTTGATCACCGACTACGACGTCGGCCTGGAGGGAACCGGGATCGAGCCGGTGACCGCCGAGGAGGTGATGAGGGTTTTCGGCGACAACAACCGGCGGGTCAGGGACATGATCTTCAAGCTGATCCCGGCTATCCCGACGGAACGGCAGCATTGCGGTTGCGGGTCGGCGCTTCAATCGGCGGTGATATCGTGAGTCTGATGGTCGTGGGCACCGTCGCCCTGGACAGCGTGGAGACCCCCTTCGGCAAGGTGGAGGAGGCCCTCGGAGGGACTGCCTCCTACTTCGCCTTTGCCGCCCGGCACTACACCGACGTCAAGATCGTCGCCGTGGTCGGCCAGGATTTCCCGGAGAAGTACCGGCAGCTGTTCAAGAGCCACCACGTCGAGGTGGCAGGGCTCCAGACCCTGCCGGGCAGGACCTTCCGCTGGGCGGGCCAGTACGATTTCGACCTCAACACGGCCCACACCCTGGACACCCAGCTGAACGTGCTGGTGGACTTCCACCCCGCGCTGCCCGCGGACTATCGGGCCAGCAAGCTGGTGTTCCTGGGGAACATCGATCCCAACCTGCAGATGGACGTCCTGGCCCAGACCGGCTCGCCCCGGCTGACCGTTCTCGACTCCATGAACTACTGGATCGAGCGCAAGAAAGAGGATCTGACCCGGGTCATCCAGAGGGTGGACATCGTCCTCCTGAACGAGGCCGAGGTGCGCCAGTACGCCCAGAACTACAGTCTGCTGGCGGCGGCCCGCAGCATCCTGGCCCTTGGCCCAAAGGCGATCATCATCAAGAAGGGTGAGTATGGGGCGCTGATGATATCCCAGGACGTGGGCGAGGAGATCTTCATCGCCCCCGCCTATCCCCTGGAGAGCGTGAAAGACCCCACGGGGGCAGGCGACTCCTTCGCCGGTGGCTTCCTGGGCTACCTGGCCAGCACCGGCGACTTCAGCACCACCGGCATCCGCAAGGCGATGGTTCACGGCAGCGTCATCGCCTCCTTCACCGTGGAGGACTTCAGCGTCAACCGGCTTCTCTCCGCCACACGGGAGGAGATAGAGGAGAGATACCAGGAGTTCCAGCGGCTCACCTTCTTCGAGCACAGCTGCAAGCACGCCGACGACTGCCAGCGGCTGGCTTTCTCCTGGGCGGGGGGGTTAGGTCGGCACCGGCAGAGTAGTTACCAGAGCAGCTAGCTCAACGTTGTAACCGACAGCTTAGTGAATAGGAGACAACCACATGACGAAGCTGGTCCCGGTTGAAAGCGACGCCAAAGACCTTTCCCTGGCCCCCACGGGCAAGCTGAGGATCGAGTGGGCCGAAATCCAGATGCCGGTTCTTCGGCTGATCCGGGAGCGGTTCGAGCGAGAGAAGCCGCTGCGAGGCCTTCGCCTCGGCGGCTGCCTCCACGTCACCACCGAGACGGCGAACCTCGCGAGAACCCTGCAGGCAGGCGGCGCCGAGGTGTATCTCTGCGCCAGCAACCCCCTCTCCACCCAGGACGACGTCGTCGCCTCCCTGGTGGTGGACTACGGGATCTCGGTCTTCGCCAAGAAGTGGGAGGACAACTCCACCTACTACCGGCACATCGAGTCGGTCCTGGCCCGCAAGCCCCAGATAACCATGGACGACGGGGCCGACCTGGTCTCCTCCCTTCACAAGGAGCACCAGGAGCTGCTGCCCAACGTGATCGGCGGCACCGAGGAGACCACCACTGGCGTGATCCGGCTGCGCAGCATGCAGGCCAACGGGGTCCTCGAGTTCCCCATCGTCGCCGTCAACGAGGCGATGACCAAGCACTTCTTCGACAACCGCTACGGCACGGGCCAGAGCACCATCGATGGGGTCCTGCGAGCCACCAACGTCCTGTTGGCCGGCAGGCACTTCGTGGTGGCCGGCTACGGCTGGTGCGGTCGGGGTCTCGCCATGCGGGCCAAGGGGATGGGGGCGGACGTGATCGTCACCGAGGTGGATCCCATCAAGGCGCTCGAAGCCCTGATGGATGGCTATCGGGTGATGCCGATGGCCGAGGCGGCGCCCATCGGAGACGTCTTCGTGACCACCACCGGCGACCTGAACGTCATCGACGCCCAGCATCTCGCGGCCATGAAGGACGGGGCCATCGTGGCCAACTCCGGCCACTTCAACGACGAGATCAACATTCCGGCACTGGAGCGGGACACCAGGACCAAGCGGCGGATCCGGGAGTTCGTGGACGAGTACAGCTACCCCGACGGCCACCGGGTCTACCTGCTGGGCGAGGGGCGGCTGGTGAACCTGGCAGCTGCCGAGGGGCATCCGGCCGCGGTGATGGACATGAGCTTCGCCAACCAGGCGCTGGCAGCCGAGTACATGGTGCAGCGGGGCAAGGAGCTGGAGAGGAAGGTCTACGACGTCCCGCTGGAGATAGATCGAGAGATCGCTCGGCTCAAGCTGGTGTCCATGGGCGTGTCCATCGACGTGCTAACCCCCGAGCAGGTCAAGTACCTGGCCTCCTGGGAATCGGGAACGTGAGTGAGCCATCAGCCATCAGCTTCTGGCTGATAGCTGATGGCTGCAGAGAGAGGAGCGAGAGAATGAGCAACACCTTCATGTCGGCCGAGCAGAGCTTCTTCACCTCGGAATCGGTCACCGAAGGGCATCCGGATAAGCTGTGCGACCAGATCTCGGATGCCGTGCTGGATGCGATCATCGAGCAGGACCCCAACGGTCGGGTCGCCTGCGAGACCGCTGCTACCACCGGCCTGGTTCTGGTGGCCGGCGAGATCACCACCAACTGCTACGTGGACATCCCTGAGATCGTTCGGAACACCGTCAGGGACGTGGGCTACACTAGGGCCAAGTACGGCTTCGACGCCGAGACCTGCGGCGTGATCGTCTCCATCAAGGGGCAGTCGCCGGACATCGCCCAGGGCGTGAACAAGGCGCTGGAAGTGAGATCCGGCGAGGCGTGGGACAGGGCGATCGAGGCCACCGGTGCCGGCGACCAGGGCATGATGATCGGCTTCGCCTGCAACGAGACCGAGGAGTTGATGCCGCTGCCCATCTCCCTGGCCCACAAGCTGTGCAAGCAGCTGTCGCTGGTGCGCAAGGAGAAGGTGCTCCCCTACCTGAGGCCCGACGGCAAGTCCCAGGTGACGGTGGAGTACTCCCAGGGCAAGCCGAAGAGGGTCGACACCGTCGTCATCGCCGCCCAGCACGACCCGGTCACCGACTACGAGAAGATCCGCACCGACATCCTGGAGGAGGTCGTCAGGCAGATCATCCCGGCCAACATGCTGGACGACAAGACCAAGTATTACGTCAACCCGACCGGGCGCTTCGTCATAGGTGGCCCGATGGGCGACGCGGGCCTGACCGGCCGCAAGATCATCGTGGACACCTACGGCGGCATGGCCCGCCACGGTGGCGGCGCCTTCTCCGGCAAGGATCCGACGAAGGTGGACCGATCCGGCGCATACATGGCCCGATACGTGGCCAAGAACGTGGTGGCCGCCAGCCTGGCCGAGCGGTTCGAGATCCAGATCTCCTACGCCATCGGCGTGGCGAGGCCGCTGTCCATCATGATCGAGACCTTCGGCACCGAGAAGGTGGCCCCGGCCAAGATCCTGGAGCTGGTCAAGAAGCACTTCGACCTGAGGCCGGCCGCCATCATCCACCACCTGCAGCTGCGCCGGCCCATCTACAAGGCCACCGCGGCCTACGGCCACTTCGGTCGCAACGACATCGACGCCCCCTGGGAGATCACCGACAAGGCGGCCGCCCTGCGGGCCGAGGCGGGGCTTGGCCCCATGGAGAACCGGTCCGGCAACGGCCACAAGGCCGGCAAGACCCTTGCGGGAACCGAGGCGTAACAGCTACCATTGGTTGGGGGCGGTTGAACGTCCCGCGGGAGGGCGAGGCTCCTGCCGAGCCGCCTTACGAGGTGGACACGTGGCTCGCCGGGAGGCTCGCCCTCCCGACACCCAACATCGGGGATTGGTTGAAGCGTGACGCACACTGAACCCAGGGCCCTCATCACAGGAATGGCCGGCTTCGTGGGAAAGCACCTGGCCAGGTATCTGGCCACCACCACCACGGCCAAGATCTACGGCATCGCCCGCCCGGGCGAACCGACGGCCGACGTCGAGGCAGAGCTGGGCCCCAGACTCGAGGTTCTGATCGGCAACCTGATGGAGACCGACCGGATGCGCGAGATCGTGGAAAGGGTGCAGCCCACCTGGATCTTTCATCTGGCTGCCCAGGCCTTCGTACCCACCGCCTTCGCCGATCCAACCGGCACCCTCGTCAACAACATCGTCGGGCAGGTGAACCTCTTCCAGGCAGTTCTGGCCTGGGGAGGACGGCCTACCATCATGGTCGTGGGCTCCAACGAAGAATACGGGATGGTGGAGCCGGGGGATCTCCCCGTCAAGGAGACCACCCCCTTCCGTCCGGCCAACCCCTACGCCGTCAGCAAGGTGGGCCAGGACCTGCTGGGCTACCAGTACCAGCTGGCCTACGACCTACCCATCGTTCGCGTCCGACCCTTCAACCACATCGGTCCCGGCCAGAGCGACCGGTTCGTGGCCTCCAGCTTCGCGCGCCAGATAGCCGAGGCCGAGCTGGGCCTGAGGCCGGCCGTTCTCAAGGTGGGCAATCTGGAGGCCGAGCGGGACTACACCGACGTCCGCGACATCGTCCGGGGCTACCACCTGGCGGTGACACTGGGAGTGCCCGGCGACGTCTACAACCTGGGGAGCGAGCGAGCGGTATCGATACGCCGGCTGCTCGACCTGCTGCTGGCCCAGAGCCGGATCTCCCTGGGGATCGAACAGGATCCCGAACGGCTTCGCCCCTCCGACATCCCGCGGATAGTCGCCGACTGCGGCAAGTTCCGGTCGCTTACGGGCTGGAAGGCGGAGATACCCCTGGAACGCACCCTCACGGACACCCTCAACTGGTGGCGGGAGACCCTGTCGGCCAACAAGTAGCTTCCCCCCTACCCCTCCCACGTTTGATAATTCCCCTGTAGACTCGCTAAACTAGGGCTTGAAGAGAGTTTAAGCAGCGGGCGACCGCACCTGAGAGGGGACCCTCGGAGGCTGGCCACAGCCCACGGCGTCCCACTGTTTTGCTGAGGAGGGCCAGGTGGCAACAGAGATCAAGTTTGGCACCGATGGTTGGCGCGGGGTCATCGCCGACGACTTCACCTACGAGAACGTGCGGATCGTTGCCCAGGGCATCGCCAACTACCTCAAAGACAGCGGCAAGGCCGCCAACGGCCTGGTGGTGGGCTACGACTTCCGGTTCGCCTCCGAGGGCTTCGCCGCAGCGGTGGCGGAGGTGGTGGGCTCCAACGGCATCAAGGTCTGGCTCTGCCAGGAGGCGGCGCCGACCCCCGCGGTGTCCTACTCGATCCTCGCCCAGAAGGCCGCGGGGGCGGTGATGGTCACCGCCAGCCACAACCCCGGGGTGTGGAACGGGATCAAGTTCCGGCCCGAGTACGCGGGAGCCGCCTCGCCCGAGATCCTGGAGAAGATCGAGGCCCAGGTCCGGCAGGTCCAGGCCGGCGGTGGGGTGCAGCGAAAGAGACTCGAAGAGCTGGTCAAGGCTGGGACCGTCAACTACTTCGACCCGAAGCCCGCCTACTTCGAGCAGATCGGCCGCCTGGTCGACGTGAACGCCATCAAGAATGCCGGTTTGAACGTCGTCGCCGATGCCATGTACGGGGTCGGGGCGGGATACTTCGACGCGCTGCTGCGGGGAGGCACCACCCGAGTCCACAACATCCGGTCGCAGCGAAACCCCATCTTCCCGGGCATCAACCCGGAGCCCATCCCACCCAACGTAGCGGAGACTATGGAGGCCGTGCGCACCCACAAGGCCGACGTGGGGCTTGCCACCGATGGGGACGCCGACCGGATCGGGGCGGTGGACGAGAACGGCAACTTCGTCAACCAGCTCCAGATGTACGCCCTGCTGTTCCTCTACCTGCTTGAGGTCAGGCGGATGCGGGGCCCGGCCGTCCGAACGGTGACCAGCACGGTGATGGCCGACAAGCTGGGCAAGCTGTATGGAGTGCCGGTGTACGAGACCGGCGTGGGGTTCAAGTACGTCGCCCCGAAGATGCTGGAGACGGACGCCCTGATCGGCGGCGAGGAGAGCGGCGGCTTCGCCTTCAAGGGGCACATCCCCGAGCGCGACGCCTTCGTGGCCGGTCTCTTCCTGCTGGATCTGAAGATCAAGCTGGCCAAGCCCCTCTCCGAGGTGATCCACTACCTGTACGAGAAGGTGGGCGCCCACTACTACGACCGGCGGGACTTCCACTTCGATCCCGCCAGGAAGGCCGAGATCATCCGCCGTGTCAGCGAGCACCGCCCCAGCGAGATGGACATGATGCGGGTGGTGGAGGTGAACACCACCGACGGCAGCAAGTTCATCCTGGAGGACGGGAGCTGGCTGCTGATCCGCTTCTCCGGCACCGAGCCGGTGATGCGGATCTACACCGAAACCACCGATCCGGCGCGGGTCAACCGCATGCTGGACATGGGGGAAACCATCGCGGGCGTGCGATAGTCCGCTGGCACCGTCGGCGACACTGCGGGAGGGCGAGCCTCCTGGCGAGCCACCCATGCATCGGAACATGGCTCGGCGGGAGCCTCGCCCTCCCGCACTTCTCGGTCTGGTCCATACCTTGCCGGCGAGACAAACGACTGGGCCGCGGGCCGACCATGGACGACCGTAAGGGAGGATGCACCCACCATGAGACGATCGACTCGCCACCAGCTCTACCCACTCAAGTTCGAGCTTCTTCCCAAGGAGAAGGTCTGGGGGGGCCAGAAGCTGAAGGGGCTGGCGGGGGTGAAGGCTGAGGGCGAAGGCAATATCGGCGAAGTGTGGGTGGTGTGGGACGGTCTTGCCGTCGCCAACGGTTCCTGGCAGGGAAGAACCCTGAAGAGCCTCGTCGACGAGTTCCCCCGCGAAATCCTCGGCAGCTCGGTTCCGAAGGGGCCCGACACCATCTTCCCCCTGCTGGTCAAACTGATCGACGCCCACGACACCCTCTCCGTGCAGGTGCACCCGGACGACGGATACTCCCGGGCGCGAGAGCACCAACCCTTCGGCAAGACGGAGGTGTGGTACGTCCTCGAGGCGGAGCCCGGAGCCCGCATAGTCCACGGTTTGAATCGCCCGCTGGACCGGACCGAGCTCCAACGGGCCCTGGATGCGGGCACCGTGACCGACGTGCTGGACTACGTCCCGGTCGCCAAGGGCGACACGGTCTTCCTTCCGGCCGGCACGATCCACGCCCTGGGCAAAGGGCTCATGGTGTACGAGCTCCAGGAGTCCTCGGACCTGACCTACAGGCTGTACGACTGGGGCAGGAAGGAGGCCGGTGGAGTCACCCGAGAGCTTCACGTCGACAAGTCGCTGGACGTGGCCCGCCTGGCACCCCTCTCCACCCACAAGATCCGGCCTGTTGAGCTGCGCGAAGGGGGCTACCGTCGCCGCTTCTTGTGCGCCTGCAGCTACTTCGCCGCGGAGCTACTGGCGACGGAATCCCGCGTCCTTCAGCAGCCCGGGGGGCGGTTTCACATCGTCACCGCGCTGGAAGGAGCCGTTTCCCTGCGGTCCACCGGCGGCGAGTCGGAGGAGTTGATCCTGCAAAGGCTGGAGACTGCCCTGGTGCCCGGTGGCCTTGCCGAATATGCCATCCGTCCGTTAGGGGACCGATGCGAGCTGGTGAAATCGTACGTTCCGGACCTGCTGAAGGACGTGGCCGGACCCCTTCTGAGAGCGGGGGTCCCGGCGGACGACGTCGTGCAGTTGGGCGGCGATCCCAACTACTCGGAGCTAGGCCATCTGATCGCGTCCAGGGAGGGGCGGGGCACCGAGATTCCGTGATCGCAACCCCTATCGCAGCTGTCGAATTCCATTGACAGAGGGACGTAGCGGCCGTATACTGATTGCAGGTTAGCAGGTGTGAAACCAGCCGCGGGGCAGCGAATGCAGAGGCCACGCAAGACACCAATTGTAGTTCTGGCCAGTCGGTGAACACCAGTGTGCGCACGCACGCTGGTGTTCTGTTTTGTGCGGAGCTTTTGTGACGGACGGAGAGCAGACTAAAGGGGAGGTATCGGCTGACATGCACTCAAGCCTGATTGGAAAGATCCAGAAAGCCAACCTTTACGCTCAGGAACCGGACCGAGTCAACTTTCAGCAGTTCTCCGCCACCTTCAGAGGCGAACACGACTCGTACACCGTATCCTATAATCAGGGCACCTGGAAGTGCACCTGCAACTTCTTCACCAGCTGGGGCGTCTGCAGCCACACCATGACCATCCAGAAGATCCTCGGGGTGATGTTGCCCCGCCAGGAATCCCAGCCCGCCCAGGAGCCCGTTGAGGCGGTGGCGCAGGCCTAGCCGGCCCCCACAGACCTGCGCAGCTCCGAGGGAGAGAACGGGTTCTCTCCCTCGTTCTCTATCCCCGGACTCTTACTGACTGGAGGGTGAGCCGATGGGCTCGTCAAGACCATCCCCGGTGCCCATGTCCCCGAAACGGCGCTTCCTGGCCGCCCTTTTCGGCGGCCGTGTAGATCGTACTCCCGTCGGGAACCCCACCTCCATCGCCACCGTGGAGCTGATGGAGAGAAGCGGCTCCTTCTTCCCCGACGCCCATCTCGACGGCGAGAAGATGGCGATCCTAGCGGCCGCGGGCCACGACCTCTTGGGCTACGACACCATCGCCCCCATCTTCAGCGTCCAGCAGGAGGCCGCGGCCCTCGGATGCGAGGTGGATTGGGGCGATCGGCAGAACATGCCGGTCAACACCACCACCCCCTACGGCGACCCCGAGGAGATCGCCATCCCCGAGGACTTCCTGGAACGCCCATCCATCCGAGCCGTCCTGGAGGCGCTCCGGCTGCTCCGGCAGCACCACGGCGACCACGCAGTCCTCGTCGGCAAGGTGATGGGGCCCTGGACCCTCGCCTACCATCTGCACGGCATCCAGCCCTTCCTGGTGGATACCATCGACAACCCTGACAGGGTGGGGCAGTTCCTCGACGTTCTGAAAGAGGTGACCGTCCTCTTCGGCAAGGCCCAGATGAGGGCCGGAGCCGACGTTCTGGTGGTGGCGGACCACGCTACCGGCGACCTGGTGAGCCCCGGCTGCTATCGAGACCTCCTGCTGCCGATCCACCAGGAGATCACTGCCAGGCTGGGTTGCCCCACCATCCTGCACATCTGCGGCAACACCACCAACCGGCTGGACTACATAGCCCAGGCCGGCTTCGATGCCTTCCACTTCGACTCCAAAGTGGATGCTACCAGGGCCCTGGAGATCGTCGATGGCCGGATCACCCTGGTGGGGAACGTCAACAATCCGGAGACCCTGCTGCAGGGGACGCCCGAGCTGGTGAAGGCCCAGGTGCGCCGGCTGCTGGAGGCCGGGGTCCCCATCGTCGGCCCCGAGTGCGCGGTTCCTCTGGTGACGCCCAACCAGAACCTGGCCGCCATCGTGGAGGCGGTCGAGGAGTACCGGCACGAGAGGTTCTGAGTGCTGCCGGGAGCGCGGGCATCCCGCCCACCAGGTTCTGAGTTCTGAGTTCTCAGTGTGCAGCTACTTCCTCTCGAGGAGAGGGTCGGGGTGAGGGCTCGAATCTCCCTCTCCCAGAGGGAAAGGAGTAGGGCTGAGCGAAGCCGGAATCGCCAAGTGCCACCTCTTCGTTCATACGAGCAACGACGAGGGCTCCGAGTTCTGGACTCGCCTGGGGTGGCAAAAGCGAGACAACCTGGACATCATGTCGATAGCAACAGGGACAGGGGGGAAGTGAGTTCAGATGAAGGTCCTCATCACCGACCACGTGTGGCCCAACGTCGACGTAGAGCGCCGGATCCTCTCCACCGTGGGAGCCGAGGTGATCGTCTCCCCGAACGGCTCCGAGGCGGAACTGGCCCGCCTGGCCGCCGGCTGCGACGCCATCATGACCTGCTTCGCCCAGGTGACGCCCGCGGTCCTGCGGGCAGCCCCCCGCTGCCTCCAGGTGGCCCGCTACGGCATCGGGGTGGACAACATCGCCCTGGAGACGGCCACGGAGCTGGGCATCGTGGTCACCAACGTGCCGGACTTCTGCGTCGACGAGGTGGCGGAGCACGCGCTGGGGCTGCTGCTGGCCTGCGCCCGCCGGATCCCCCTGTACGATCGAGCCACCCACTCCGGACGGTGGGATAACCTGATGGGCAGACCGCTCTTCCGGGTCAGCGGCAGCACCCTGGGCATCGTGGGCTTCGGGAAGATCGGCAGAAGCTTGGCTCGCAAAGCGTCGGGGATGGACCTCCGGATCCTGGTTCACGATCCCGCCCTGAGGCCGGGGGACCAGAGCCTCCAGGGGGTGGAGGTGGTCGACTTCGACACGCTGCTGGGACAGTCGGACTTCATCTCCCTCCACCTGCCCCTCACACCTGAGACCAGGGGGCTGATGGGGGAAGCCCAACTGCGCAAGATGAAGCGGACGGCCTACCTGCTGAACACATCCCGGGGGCCCATCATCGACACGGTCGCTCTGGAACGCGCCCTTCGGGAGGGGTGGATCGCCGGCGCCGGCCTGGATGTGATGCCGCAGGAACCCCCCGCGACCGACGATCCGCTCCTGGCGCTGGACAACCTGGTCCTCACCCCCCACGCCTCCTTCTACTCGGAGCAGTCGCTGGTGGAGCTACAGACCAGGGCGGTCGAGGAGGTGGTGCGGGTTCTGAGCGGCCAGAGGCCCCGGAACGTGGTGAACCCGGAGGTGCTTCCCCGAGCGAGGGCAGCCCACCTCCGCCAGAACTGAGGACTCAGCACTCGGGATGGTTCACGGACGCGGTCACAGTGCGGGAGGGCGAAGCTCCTGCTGAGCCGGCTCGCCGGGAGGCTCGCCCTCCCGCAACTGTCACCCGATCTCGCGCCCTGGTGAACCATGCCCAGCACTCAGCACTCTGGACTCTGGATTGCGGACTGGCCGTCGGCCACTCAGTACTCAGTACTCGTAGCTCAGTCCTACTTGCGGAGGATCCCCCGCACCTGGACCAACTTCAGGAGATCCGCCCGGCTGAGCATGCCGATGACCCGGCCCTCATCCACCACCGGAAGCTCCTCCGCCTCCATCTCGTTCAGCCGCTGGAGGGCCTGGTCTGCGGGCTCGCGGGGGCCCAGGGGTGGGTACCGCTCGGCGGACCGCATCACCTTCTGGATCCACGTGGTGGTGCGCCGGCCCATGGACACCTTGCGCACCTCCTCCAGACCCACGGTCCCCACCAGCTGTATGCCATCCACCACCGGGAAACGACCGTGCCGGCGCCGCATAAGGTAGCCGTTCACGAACTCCGCCACGGTGGCGTTCACCGGCACCGGGACCACGTCCCGCGCCATCACGTCCTCGGCGGTTACCGCCTTCAGCTCGTCCGACGCCTTCGAGGCCCGATAGCTGCCCAGAGCCGCGTTGTGGAGGAACCATCCCACCAGCACGGCCCACACGCCGTTCAGCAGGCCCCCCTCGGCGCCAAGGGCGGAGTACAGTCCGTACAGAACGAGCAGGATCCCCGTGAACTGCCCTGCCCACGAGGAGAGCCGGGTAGCCAGACCGTGGTCGCTCGTTACCGACCACACCCCTGCCCGCAGCAGCCTACCCCCGTCCAGCGGGAAAGCCGGGATCAGGTTGAACAGCGCCAGGCTGCCGTTGACTATCGCCAGCCAGAGGGACAGGCTGGCCAGCGGTGAGCTCAACGTCCTGCTCGCCAGATAGAGAAAGCCGAAGATGATCCCCAGGATCAGGCTGGCGGCCGGTCCCGCCGCCGCAACGGAGGCTTCGATGCGGGGGGTAGGGGCCTCCCGACCGACCTGGGCCAGACCGCCGAAGATGAATAGGGTTATGCGGGTCACGGGGATGCCACAGCGCACCGCCACCACGGAGTGGGCCAGCTCGTGGATCAACACCGAGCCAAAGAAGAGCGCGCTCCCCGAGATCGCCATCGCCCAGTGGATCTCCGCCGGCCACCAGGGGTACTCCGCAGGGAAGTACGCCGCCCCCAGACTCCAGGTGACCAGGGCAAAGACGACAAACCAACTGGCGCTCAGACCTATCCGTATGCCCAACAGCCTGCCGGCCGCGAAAGAAGGTTCCAAAGTCCTGTCCATTTCGGTATCGCTCGCCAGCCCCTTTGCCGGCCTCCAGCCCGCTGGGGCGAGCTTTGTTGTCGCAGCCTGCCGGCCTGTCGGCGGGCCTCGAATGGCCGGGTGAACCCTTCAAGCCCTCGGATCGGCTCCACCAGACGCCGATCCGGCAGCCAGAAGCAAGAAGCGCACCCAGTCCCTACGTGGTATGATCGGCAGAATAGCCGCAGCTCCACAGTCCTGGGCCTTCGCTACGGTGGTCTTGACGGCTGGGAGCGTGGGCGTCATCTTCTACATGGTCGTGCACCAGTACTCGGACACACCGGATTTGACAGTTGCCGATGACGCCGGTAGGGGCGCAGCTGCGTGTGCGCCCAGGGCAGACGCACAGATCTGCCCCTACGCCCTGTCGAAATCCGTGTGACTGAGCACCAGGTCTCGTGTCCATCAGCGTTCCGGCAGCGAATGGCGGGTCCAGCAGGAGCCGGCTCCTGCCGGCGATCGTCGACCAATCTGACCGCGAGGAATGTAGACCATGATCCGGCTACAGCCCTTCACCCGGGCCGACATCCCCACCCTCGTCGAATGGAGCGGCTCCGCGGAGTTCCTGATGCAGTGGGCCGGCCCCGGCTTCTCCTACCCTCTCGACGAGGCCCAGTTGGAGGATCTTCTCCACCAGGCTGCTGCCAAGAACCCAACGGTGATGCCCTTCAAGGCGATGGATGTCGATAGCGAGGCTACGGTGGGTCACCTCGAGCTACTGGGCATCGACCGCAGGAACCGGTCGGCCACGCTGGGCAGGGTCCTGATCGGTCCGGTGGAGTGGCGTGGATGCTGCCCCTACTGAGCCCTACTATAATGCGGCCATCAACGTGCCGATAGGAGGCTGCCATGGCAGAGAAGGTTGTCGGTATCCTGGGCGGCATGGGGCCGGAGGCAACAATCGACCTGTTTCAGAAGATCGTGGCGGCCACCCCTGCCAGGATCGATCAGGAGCACCTCCGGATA
>JAJZRD010000190.1 GCA_021845945.1 Chloroflexota bacterium | reverse complement strand
CCTGATCGAGCCGGTTGCGGGCGCGTGGGCCATCCCGGTCTTCAGCCTGGGCGTGCTGGCGGCCGCGTTCTCGTCGGCCCTGGGCAACGGGATGATCGGCGCCTACGTGACCTGCGAGTACTTCCTGGGCAAGTCGGTTCGGAGTAACAATATCCACTTCAAGGTCGTGTACATCCTGAACGCCGTCATAGCGGGCGCCATGGTGATGGCCAGGATCGATCCCATCTTCCTGAAGACCATCACCTCCATGATGAACGCTAGCTTCTTCGGGATCGTGGGGCTTGTGCTGGCCTACTGGGCCGGCAGCAGCAAGCTGGGCTACTTCCGGAACGGGGGCAGCGTCCCGCTCTGGGCACTGACGATTCTGACCATCGTGGTGGCCGGCTACGTGGGTATCTTCAACCTGGGCGGCTACTTCGGCCTGAAGTTCTAAGGAGGCGCACTGTGGATATCGTGCCGATTCTCGGGTTGGTGTTCTACATGGCTCTCACTGTCTGGATCGTCTACGCCTCGATGTGGGGCAAGGCATAAGGCCAGACTGCCGTCGGGCGCTGGCCAAGCGGTTGGGACGCGGGCCCCGGTCCGGGGTCCGCGTCCCGCTACAGGAAGGTGTATAGTCGGCGACCAACCTTCGCGGCGAGCGGGGCTGCTTGCCGCCGGAAAGAAGTCCTCCATGGCAAAGGTATTATTAGCCGTTTTCGGTATCTTCATAGTGCTCGGCAGCTATGCGGCCTTCGAGCTCAGGGGCAAGATGAGCGCGGCCCGTCTGGGGTCGGACGTGACATACAGCCTGGACGCCCAGGGCAATGCGGCGGTCGAGATGGTCAACAAGAGTTTCTTCACCGATGCTGACACCGAGAAGAACTTCGACGGCATGGTTGCGAGACTCGGCCAGCCCGACACTGAGGCCTTCCGGAAGGGGGTCGAAGACTCGCTGAAGAATCTGTCGGACCAGACCGGCCGGCAGTTCGCGGTGTCCAACTTCGAGGCCAGTTTCGAGCGGAAGCCCGACTACGGCGCCCAGCTGTACCGTTTCCGATGGTCAGGCTTCGCGGAGAAGAGAGATGCGACCTGGGTAGTGGACTTCAAGGCAGCGAACGCCGTGAAGCTCAACAAGGACTCCACCCTGGCCATAGTCCTCCCGACCGGCGCGACCCTGGTGAAGGCGGACCCTGCCCCGACGGGCGGTGATGGAGTCGGGAAGCTGGTGTGGACCGGCAATGGAGAGATGCCGTGGCCGTACGTCGAGTACAGGCGATAGATAGGTGCTGGACCTGAAGTCTCGAGGAGGAATGGGATGAGGTTACCTATCACCCCGGGCTCGTACGAGCCCGGGAGCATGGCGCGAGGCGGCAGGAAGGGGGAGCTTTCACGGATTCCCCGGGTCGAAGCGGGTAAGTGCACCCAGTGCCTGGCCTGCTGGATCTTCTGCCCCGACAGCGCTGTGGTGATCACCGGCAAGGCGGTCGAGATAGGCCTGGATCACTGCAAGGGTTGCGGGATCTGCGCTACGGAGTGCCCCGAGGGGGCGATCCAGATGGTGGGGGTGGCTTGACATGGCCGAGGCTGTTCCGTTGACGGGAAACCAGGCAGCCGCCGAGGGGGCACGGCTTGCCCGGATCGAGGTCTTCCCGGCCTTTCCCATCACCCCATCCTACCCGGTGATGACCTTCGTCACCAAGATGATCGATGAGGGGAGACTGAAGGCGAAGTTCATTCGGGTGGAGTCGGATCACAGCGCCCTGGCCGCCGCCGTCGGCTCTTCCCTGGCAGGCGCCCGCACCTTTAGCACCACCAACTCTCAGGGCCTCGCCATGATGCACGAGGTCCTTCACTATGCCGCGGGGCTGCGGCTGCCGATCGTGATGGCTGTGGTGAATCGAGCCCTCTCCGCGCCCCACAACCGCTTTGCCGATCATGGGGATGCCATCGCTCAGGAGACCACCGGCTGGCTCCAGCTCTACTGTGAGAACAACCAGGAGGTGCTAGACACCCTCCTGCAGGCCTTCAAGATCGCCGAGGACGCGCGGGTACTGCTGCCGGTCCTGGTCAACTACGAGGGCTACGTCCTCGGTGATACGAAGCAGGAGGTCGTCCTGCCGGAGATCGGGGATGCAGACAGCTTCCTGGCCGGCTACAACCGCGCCGTGCTGGACGTGGATCACCCGGCCTCCCTGAACCCGCCCACCGGCCCCGGCCTGTACACCGAGTTCAAGTTCCAGGAGCACGCGGCCATGAAGTCGGCCCTGGAGGTCGTGGAGTCGGCGAGCGCCGAGTATGGACGCCGCTTCGGACGGGACTGGCACGGTGTCGTGGAGGGCTACCGGACGGAGGATGCCGAGGCCCTGCTCGTGACCATGGGCTCCATGGTTGCTACGGCCAGGCAGGCCGTGGACTCCTTCCGCTCGGCCGGAAAGCGCGTCGGCCTGCTGAAGGTCCGCTCCTTCCGGCCCTTCCCCTTCGACGAAGTGGTGCGCTATGCGCGGGACGCTCGGGCGGTGGCGGTGGTGGATCGGAACGCGGTGTACGGCGTCGGAGGCGCCCTGTACAGGGAGGTGCTGATGGCCCTCGCGTCGGCCGGTCTGTCCAGGCCGGTGCTCGGTTTCGTCGCCGGGCTTGGTGGCCGCGAGGTGACCCAAGCGGAGCTGGAGTCCATCGGCGAGCGTGCCCTGGCCGCGGCAGTAGCAGGCAAACCGGGTGGGCAGGTGGTGTGGCACAACTTGAAGGCCGACATCGTGCGGGAGGAGGCGCTGTCGTGGATCTGAAAGAGATGGAGCTGCTGAGGGAGTTGCCCCGAGAGGAGTTGCTCACGGGCGGCCACGGCGGCATGCCGGGCTACGGCGGCAGCATCGCCCTTCGACAGGCCTTGAAGGCTCTCGGGCCCAAGACGATCCTGTGCATCCCCGCTTCCTCCGTGGCTACGGCTGTAGCCACGGACCTGCGTACCTCCCTGAAGGTGCCGGAGATCCACTGCCTGTTCGAGAGCTCGGCGGTGATCGCTTCGGGCATCAAGACTGCCCTCGAGATGAAGGGCAAGAGAGATGTGACGGTGGTATCGTGGGCCGGCGACGCCGGAACCGCCGACATCGGCTTCCAGGCGGTCTCGGGTGCTGCCGAACGCAACGAAGACATCATCCACGTGTGCTACGACGACGAGGCCTACCTGAACACCAGTGGCCAGGCCGGCTCCCAGACGCCGAGGCTAGCCATCACCACCGATACGCCCGGCGGGAAGGAAACCACGAAGAAGGACATGATCTCGATCATGGCGGGCCACGGGGTTCCCTACGTGGCCAGTGCGAGCATCGCCTTTCCGGGTGACTTCATCGCCAAGGTGCAGAAAGCGAAGGGGACGCGGGGCTTCCGCTACATCCACGTGCTGGCACCCCAGCCCCAGGGCTGGGGCTACCCGCCGGACCAGACCGTGAAGATGGCCCGGATGGCAGTCGATACGGGGCTCTGGCCCCTGTTGGAGATCGTGGGGGGCGAGAAGTGCCTCTCCTATCGGCCCCAGCAGAGGGTTCCCGTGCGGGACTACATTCGGGCTCAGCGTCGTTTCGACAAGATGGGTGAGGAGGAGATAGCCAGGATCCAGGCCGCCCTGGACGAGGGCTGGGGATAGAGGTCGCGCTGATGGCCGTCGACCGAAAGGCCGGGTAGCGTAGGAGTCCGTAGTAACGACTAAAGTCGTTACTACTTTCTCTGCTTGCTATAGCTCGGATTGACTGCTGTAGCGCCAAGTGACGTTGCGCGAGGGGGCTATCCCCTGGTATAATCCAAATGCAACAGTTCCGAGTTGAAGTGGTGGGCACGCCCCCACTTTTTTGTTGCAGCCTTGCGATGACGTGCGGAGGTTACGGGGCGTGGGCTTCAAGCAGGAGGAATTGGGATGAAGAGTGATTTTGTGACAGCGATAAGCCAGCTCTGCAGCGAGAAGGGCGTCACCCGCGAAGCGGTGATGCACGCCATCGAAGCGGCTTTGGTGTCTGCCTACAAGAAGAACTTCGCTCCCACCGGCCAGAACGTCTCAGCGAAGATCGACCCAGCCACCGGCGCCGTTCGCATCTTTGCCGACAAGCTGGTGGTGGAGAAGGACGGCGAAGCTGGCGCCGATAAGATCTCCCTGGACGTGGCGAAGCAGATTCGCCCCGACGTCGAGGTGGGTGAGTACCTGGCCGTGGAGACCACTCCTCCCAACTTCGGTCGCATCGCCGCTCAGACGGCAAAGCAGGTGATTCTGCAGCGGCTTCGGGATGAAGAGCGGCGAATGGTCTTCGATGAGTACCACGAGCGCGAGGGCGAGCTGCTGCACGGAGTGGTGCAGCGGATCGAAAGCCGCACCGTTTACATCGACCTGGGCAAGGCCGAGGGCGTCATGGCGCCCAGCGACCAGGTGCCCACCGAGAGGTACTACCCCGGCCAGCGGCTCAGGGTATACCTGGTGGAAGTTCACGACACCCATAAGGGGCCGCAGATCATCGTTTCTCGCAACCACAAGATGATGTTGCGTCGATTGTTCGAGCAGGAGGTTCCCGAGATCTTCAACGGAACCGTGGAGTTGAAGGCCATCGCCCGAGAGGCGGGAGCTCGCTCCAAGGTAGCCGTTGCGGCTCGGCAGGAGGGCATCGATCCCGTGGGGTCTTGTGTGGGGATGCGCGGTGTGCGCATCCAGAACATCGTGAACGAGCTGGGCGGCGAGAAGATCGACGTGGTGCAGTGGAGCCCCGATTCGGCGAACTTCGTGGCCAACGCGCTGAGCCCCGCGCAGGTGATCAGCGTGGACATCAGCGAGGACGACAAGACCGCCACTGTCATGGTCCCCGAGAGACAGCTGTCACTGGCCATCGGCAAGGAAGGCCAGAATGCCCGGTTGGCGGCCAAGCTGACCGGCTGGCGAATAGACATCAAGGCAGCGGGCAGCGAGCCAGTGGGACCGCCCGCGAGCGAGCCGGCTCGAGAGCCTGCTCAGTAGGCGAGGTCAGTCCCTTTGCGACAGAAGCACATTCCCCAGCGCAGTTGCGTTGGCTGCGGCCAGGTGCAGGCGAAGAGACAGATGGTGCGGGTCGTCCGGACGGCCACCGGCCAGGTCGAGGTGGACCTGACCGGAAAGAAATCCGGCCGGGGCGCCTACCTGTGCAAGAACGCCGAGTGCTGGGAGAAGGCGCTGCAGAAATCCTCGCTGAGCCGCGCCTTGAAAACCGAGATCAGTCCTGAGGACAGGGACGATCTCTTGAAACACGGCCGGCTTTTCGGCCGAGAGTCCACAACTCAGTCTGCTCCTGAAGCCGAAGGCGAGGCGGGCAGTTGAGCGAAAGGGGGAGCAGTCAATGAGTCCAAGACCAATCAACAGGTCCAGGAGTACCAGGGACAGAAGGCCGCAGCAGGGGCGCGGTAGGCCCGGTGGAAACGGGGCGCGGCCTCCTTACTCGCCTTCTGCCTCGACCGATAGGGCTGCCGCTGTTGCGGTGGCGGCCCGCGAAGAGAAGACCGTAGAGCTGCCCGACAGCATCATCGTCAAGGATCTGGCCGATCTGCTGAAGCTGAGCCCAGTTCATATCATCAAGGAGTTGATGAAGAACGGGATTATCGCCAACATCAACCAGCAGATCGACCGCGACGCCGCCACGGTGGTGGCCACGGACCTCGGCTTTGAGGTCCAGGAGCCGGTACCGGTGGAGCGCGCCGCGGCGCTGGAGATCCCCACCGTGTCGGAAGAAGATCCCTCCCTCTTGCAGCCCCGGCCACCGGTGGTCACCATCATGGGCCACGTGGATCACGGCAAGACCAGTCTGCTGGACGTCATCCGGCAGGCCAACGTGACCGCGCAAGAGGCCGGTGGCATTACCCAGCACATCGGTGCCTACCAGGTGGAGCTGCACGGCCAGAAGATCACCTTCCTGGACACGCCGGGCCACGAAGCCTTCACGGCGATGAGGGCACGAGGCGCCCAGGCCACCGACATCGCGGTGCTGGTGGTGGCGGCCGACGACGGTGTGATGCCTCAGACCCTGGAGGCCATCGACCACGCCAAGGCGGCCAACGTCCCCATCGTGGTGGCCATCAACAAGATCGACAAGGCCGATGCCAATCCCGACCGGGTGAAGCAGCAGCTTGCCGAGATAGGGCTGGTTCCCGAGGACTACGGGGGCCAGACCATCATGGTGCCGGTGTCTGCGCGCCGCAAGGAGGGGATAGACACCCTGCTGGAGATGCTGCTGCTGGTGTCGGAGATGCAGGAGTACAAGGCCAACCCGACCCGAGCGGCAGCGGGCGTGGTGATCGAGGCGAAGCTGGACAAGGCAAGGGGGCCGGTGGCGACCGTCCTGGTGAAGGCCGGAACCCTCAAGGTCGGCGATGCAGTGGTAGCGGGCGGCACCTACGGCAAGGTGAAGGCCCTCTTCGACGAGAAGGGAAGGCGGCTTCGAAAGGCCGGTCCTTCGATGCCGGCTGAGCTGCTGGGGCTCAACGGAGTCCCCGTGGCAGGCGACGTCTGGAAGGTGGTTGCCGAGGAGAAGACCGCCCGGTCTCTGGCCGAAGCGAGGGGCCCGGAGTCCGTCGCGGAGGTACCGGTTACGCCGGTGACCCTGGACGACCTGTACAAGCAGATCCAGGCGGGGCAGGTCAAGGAGTTGAACGTCATCGTGAAGACGGACGTGCAGGGGTCGGTGGAGCCCATCGTGGTCTCCTTGAACCGACTGCAGGCCGAGGACGTCAGGGTTCGGGTGATCCACTCGGGCACGGGCAGCATTACTGAGTCGGACGTGCTGCTTGCCTCGGCGTCCCACGCCGTCATCATCGGGTTCAACAGTCGGCTGGAGCCCGGCGCCAAGCACCTGGCGGAAGAGAACCAGGTGGACATCCGCTTCTACGATGTGATCTACAAGCTGGTTGAGGACGTTCAGAAGGCGCTGACCGGTCTTCTGGAGCCGAAGTACGAAGAGGTCACCGAAGGTCACGCCGAGGTGAGGCAGCTGTTCAAGATCTCCAAGAGCGAGTCGGTCGCCGGCGTGATGGTGACCGACGGGAAGATCACCCGAAGCTCGCGGGGCCGGGTTATCCGGAGCGGTGGCGTCCTGTTCGACGGCAAGATGGGCAGCCTCCGTCGCTTCAAGGAGGACGTTCGGGATGTGGCCGCCGGCTACGAGTGCGGTGTACATCTGGAGGGCTTCAGCGACTACCAGGTGGGCGACATCCTGGAGTTCTACAGGATGGAGCGGGTCAGCTAGGGCCGGATGCCGGACCGGCCGCGGCCATTGGCATTCTGGGTGTGGCGGCTGTCAGCCTGAGCGAGGCGAGGGATCGTTCTGCTGTAGAGACGCGACATGTCGCGTCTCTACGCCAACCCTCGGCTTGGCAGGGAGTGGTGAGAGATGGCCAACAGGCGGATCGAGAGGGTCAACGAGCAGATCAAAGAGGAGGTCGCTGCGCTCCTCCAGCGGGAGATGCACGATCCCCGACTGCGAGGGATGATCAGCATCACCGGCGTGGATACCAGCCCGGATCTTCGCAATGCCACGGTGCGGG
>JAJZRD010000189.1 GCA_021845945.1 Chloroflexota bacterium | reverse complement strand
CCGTCCGTTCCCTTCCGGGAGGCGGTTGCGGTCTTCCACCGCACCACTGTGCCGTTGCTGGTGATGAAGCCCGAGCCGCCCTTTGCCTACCGGGAGGCTGTCCGGGACCTTAAGTGAACCGTATTGCCCCTAGCCCTCGATCCAAACCTTGTTGAGGTACACCAGGGCGTCACGGTAGTGGGTCTTCGCAAAGCCCTTCACCCTCTTGTTGATCGCCTGCAGCTCGTTGGGATGGTAGAGGAAGATCACGGGCTGCTCGTCGGCGAGCATGGTGTAGGCCTTCTTGTAGATCTCGTGGCGCTTGGCGTCGTCGAACTCCTTCAGCCCATCCTTGAACAGTTGGTCGACCTCGGGATTGGAATAGCCCCACTCGTTGGTCGAGCCGCCCGTGCTCCAGTAGGAGTGTAGGGCCGGCGTCGTGGGCATCATGTAGTAGAAGCAGACGGCCGTGAACTCCTTGGTCACTCGCTCCCGCTTCATGAAGTCGTTGAACTCCAGCGCCTCCAGCTGGACGTCCATGCCGATGTCCTTCAGATTCTGCTGGACGATCAGGGAGGTCTGCTGCCGCTCCGGCTGTCCCTGGTCCACGAAGAAGGTGAAGGCGAACTTCTGCCCGTCTTTGGCCAGGATGCCGTCGGAGCCAGGCTTGAAGCCGAGATCGGCCAACATCTGCTTCGCCTTCGCTGGATCGTAGGCGAAGGTCGGGGCCTCCTTGACGTACCAGCTCTTGAAGGCCGGGGCGATGGGACCATTGCTGCGCTGGGCCTTGCCCTGGGCCACCTGCTGCATGATCCCCTCGGAGTTGATGGCGTAGGCCAGCGCCTGCCGCACCTTCTTGTCGCTGAACCACTTGCCGAACTGGGGGTGCTTGTAGTTCATGCCGAAGAAGCGGAACTCCGGCACGCCCCGTTCGATGATGTTGAGGTTGGGCGCCCCCTGCAGGGCCGCCAGCTGGGCAACGGTGGGGAAGGCCAGGTCCAGCTCCCCCGTCTTGACCTGAGCTACGGTGGAGTTGAGGTCGCGGACGATCTTGAAGATGACCGAGTCCAGGTAGGGCCTGCCCTCGTGGTAGCTCTCGTTGGCAATCACGGTCACGTGGTCGCCAGGCACGTTCTCCTGGAACTTGAAGGGACCGGTCCCGATCGGCTTCTTGATGAAGTCCTGGGGGAAGGTGCTGGGGTCGAACTTCTGCCCTTCCAGCAGATGCTTCGGCAGCATGAAGGTCAGGTAGCCCAGCAGCTCGATCAGGGCCGAGTAGGGCTCCTTGGTCGAGACCTTAACCGTGGTAGGATCGACCACCTCGATCTTGTTTATCGGCGCCAGGTTGCCCCGCAGGATGCTGTTCACCTTCTCGTCGGCGTACATCTCCAGGGACCACTTGACGTCGTCGGCCGTGAAGGGCTTGCCGTCGTGCCAGCTGACCCCCTTGCGCAGGTAGAAGGTCCAGGTCAGGCCGTCCTTGGAGATCTCCCACTTCTCGGCCAGATCCGGTTGAGGGGTCCAGTCGGCCGGACTGTAGCGCACCAGGCCGTTGAAGATGGACTTGTTCACTATCAGGTTCTGGATCAGCCCGATGGGCGGCCAGGGGTTGACGTCGGCTGTGACCGGAATCTTCAGTGTACCGCCACGCTTTGGAGTGCCCGCCGGGGCGGCGACAGCACCAGCGGTTGCCGCAGGCTGAGCGGGGGCCTGCGCCGCGGGGGCACCAGTCGCGGCAGGCGCGGGTGCCGAGGGCGTGGACTGGCATCCGGCCAGCAGCGGGCCTGCCCCGGCGGTAAGCCCCAGGGCCGACAGCAGCTTGAGAAAGTCCCTCCGATCCAGTGAGGATTCCAGTTTCCTGAGCAGGTCGCCATGTTCCTCGGTAGCCATCGTTTCCCCCTTCACTGAGAACTATCGACGATTGCCGCGAGAACCCTGAAAGGCCGAGGCCAAAACGCGAGGTCCGGGAGGGCGAGCCTCCTGGCGAGCCGCGTAGCCATTGCCCGGGCGGCTCGGCTGGAGCCTCGCCCTCCCATAATCCGCCCTCCCGCCAGCTATTCCAGGGTCGCCAGGGTCTCCTCCACCGCCCGGGTCGCCTCCACCAGGCCGTGGACGACCCGGTTCCGCTCCCGCACCAGTCGAGTCCGCAGAAACTGATATTGGTCGCTGGCCGGATCCATGGAGGCCAGCTTCGCGGCCGGTTGGAGCCCCGGCAGAGGTTGAGTGGGAATGGCCAGGTCCTGGTCGAAGGGGCCGGAACGGGTGTAATCCACCGGAATGATGGCGCGGCCCAACTTCACCAGGCAGCGATTGACCTCGAGCCGAACGCTATCGTCGGGGACTCCCGACCGCTGGATCTCCACGATCCGGCGCTGCAGCCTCCCCACCGCAGACTCCAGAGCCGCCAACTGGCCGGTTACCGGAGAGAAGTCGAACTGCCCACCGGCCTTCTCCCGAAGCTTGGCGAGATCGACCTTCATCTCTGCGACGACGGCCGTGTAATCCAGAGGCAGGAGGGGAAGGGTGCACAGCCGGTAGACCATCAGGGAGTAGATGCTGGTATCCCGCCGGAGGAAATCGGGATCGATCTTGTCGACGGTGTCCTCGGGGGTGTGCCACCACCATCCCAGACCACCGCTCTTGCTCTGACCGCCCGCGATCTGGTGGTGGAGGGCCAGCAAGACGGGGTCGGCGTTCTCGGGGGCTTGCTCCGAAAGGGACATCAGCATGGCAGGGATGCCGTGTCCCCAGAAGGACTGGTCGCCCGAGCGACCGTAGCGGCAGCGATCCAGCCGCTGGCCGGCGATCTGCTCGATGGCGTCGCTGGCGAAGGGGCGCAACTCCTCCATGCTGTTGCCCTGAGAGAGCACCGTCGCGTCCTTGGCGCCGGTGGAGTCGACGTTGACGTGGGCGACGCAGCGATCGTGCAGCTCCTGCCAGAAGTTGTCGGCGTACCAGCCCGAACCGGCGTAGCGCCCGTGGGAGTGGCCCGACCAGAAGGCGACCCTAAGCCCCCGGCGCAGCATCGGCCGGCGCCGCGCCATGAGGCGGCTCACCTCCAACATAGTAGCGTTGGCGCTGCCGTTGTCCATGGCGCCGTAGTACCAGGAGTCCACGTGGCCGCTCAGCATGACGAAGGTGTCCGCCTCCGGTGCATCCGCGGGAGGCAGCAAGTTGGCGATCAATATGGGGATCTGCTTCCAGCCGAGGAACACCTTCGTCTGCATCTTCACCCGCGCCGGGCCCTTTTCCATCGCCGCCTTGATCCGAACCCCCTCGGTCCCGATCACCGATACCGAGGAGGTCTTCGGAATGAGCGAGGCGGTTTCCGGCGTCGGCGTGCCCCAGGAGGGCAGCAGAAGCCGCTCGTGGAGCCGGCTACCCGCAATCCAGATGGAGCCGGCAACCCCCGCCTGCTCCGCCACCATGTTTCGGTTCTGGGCGACGATGCCATCCACCAGCACTACCTTGCCCCGCACGTCGACCTTTTTCAGCTCCTCCTCGGTGCCCATGCCGACGTAGACCAGCTCGCCCTCCAGACCTCCCTCCTCGGTCGAGGCAGCGAAGGCATGGGTTTGGCAGGGGATCTGAAGGGTCTCTCCGTCGGCGGTAGTCACGGCAAGGGAGGCCGATTCGGGCCACGAGACCAGGGAAGGGAAGCCGTAGCGGGTGGTCTCCAGCCCGTACTCCCGAAGCTGCCGCTCGATCCAATCGAAGGCCTGGGCCTCCTCGGGGGAGCCGGAGAGCCGGACCCACTGGGCGATGGTCCTGGTGGAGTCCATGAGCTTCTCGGTGGAAACGGCATCGACGAGGGTCTTCTCCTCGCCGGTCAAAGGGGTCGCTGCCATGGTGCACTCCTCCCACGTTGAGCCATAGAGGTGGCGTAAGTAAGTGACCCGGAATCCAACGTCCGCGGGCACAGCCATCGCATCGTGCCCTCGGTCTGGGCAAACCATCCGATCGTAAGCCGACCGGCCTACAGAGGAAGACCGCCAGACAACAGCGGTGCGCGAAGCCCCTTGGTGCGACCCTGAGAGACCGTGGGGCGAGGAACGAGCGAAACCGTCAGGCCGGCCCAGGCCCGTGGTCGGCAGCACTGCCGGACCGATGGCGCCATTGCCAGGCAAGGTTACGTTCAGGGGGTGCGCGGTCTCCCGTAGCGGCAGCGCCACGGGAGACCGTCCTTATCGCCAGAGGAAAAGTCCAACCAACCGCGCCGAAAGGGCGCAGGAGAACGACCTGGGCATTCCACGGAGAGTGGACCGGACCGATCTCAATGTGACGGGAATGTACACGGCGACCCGGCGGCTGTCAATATGGATCGACACGTAGACCTACGGGCCGCAGGGGACAGGTCCGCTCCAGGGCTCGCCGGGCCATCACCACCACCGGCACCTCCGGCCCGAACCAACCCGGATCAGCCCGACGTTGGCGGTGGTCTCCTGGTCGATCCGGCCCAGCGGCATGCGGGCGATGGCTCTGGAAGCTGCCTGCAACGCGCTTATCCCCTTTACCCCTTTACCCCGTTACCAGCTGCCGGGCTTCCTCCATCTCCTCCGGACTGAGCCGCCACTCGGACGCCCGGACGTTCTCCTCCACCTGCTGGGGCGAACGGGCACCCACGATCACCGTGGAGACCTCGGGGTGGCTCAACAGCCAGGCGATAGCCAGCTCCCCTGTGGTGTGGCCTCGCGCCCCGGCCCAGGGCCGCAGCCGCTCGACGGCGGCCAACTTCTCCTCGGTGAGCCGCTGCCGCACCGAAGGGACGTCACCGGCCCGAGTCCCCGCCTGAGGCGCCTCGCCCGGCCGATACTTGCCGGTGAGGATGCCCGAGGCCAGCGGGGTGTAGGGGATGATCCCGACGCCGAAGCTTCGGCAGGCGGGGAGCAGGTGGGGATCGTCCAGTCCCTCCAGCAGGTTCCAGCGGGGTTGGACCGACACCCAGGGGGTCAACCCTTCCTGCCGGCTGATCCCCAACCCCTGGACCAACTGCCAGGCAGCGTAGTTGGAGCAGCCGATGTAGCGCACCTTTCCCTGGTGCACCAGGTCGTCCATGGCCCGCAACGTCTCCTCCAGGGGAGTCTCGTCGTCGGGCCGGTGGGCCTGGTAGAGATCGACGTAGTCGGTGCCCAGGCGACGCAGGGAGTCCTCCACCGCCTGCATGATCCACCGGCGGGAGAGGCGGCCGCCGCGATGCTCCGCGGGCAGCGCCCAGCCCACCTTGGTCGCTATGACCACCTCGGCCCGCCGCCCGGCCACGGCCCTGCCCACCAGTTCCTCGGAACGGCCATTGGAGTAGTTGTCGGCGGTATCGACGAAGGTTATCCCCAGATCCAGGGCGCGGCGGATCACGGCCACCGCCTCCTCCCCCTGCACCGTGGCTCCGAAGGTGTTCCCGCCCAACCCGACGGCCGACACCTTCAAGCCGGTGCGACCCAACCTCCGCAGCTCCATGCATCCCACCTCCCAGGGCGAGGATCTTCGAGACCCATTGCCGCCAGTGTAGCACCCCGAGCCCCGTGGCGATGCGGTCGAAAACGATTGAACGCCACCCGATGAGGTGCCAGAGTGCAGCTGCAGCCGCAGCATTTCCCGCGCCGGCATCATCTCCTACAGGCGAGGTTTCCTTCGATGGGAGAGGAACTCATATCGAGGAAGGACGCCCCCAGTGTCTCACCTCGACCGGACGTCCCCCACTCCACGCGGTCCACGGGATCGCTGCGCGATCATCCTGCCCTCCGGATGGCACCCCTGGCCGGCCTGTTCTTCGCTCAAGAGGTGATCCTGAAGGAGTTCAGCGCCGGCGCCTTTGGTCTGGCAGCGCTATCGGCGGGGGTCGCCGCCCTGGTGGCACCGTGGGCATCCTGCTCCACACCCTTCTGCCGTGGACCGTCGCGACTTCCGGAGCTTACGCCCTGGTCGGAATGGCGGCGGTCTTCTCCGCCACCTGCCACGCCCCCATCACCGCCGTCGCTATCGCCCTGGAGCTGACCGGCGGCTACCCACTGACTCTGCCGCTGATCCTGGCCTGCGCGACCAGTCGATTCCTGGCCCTTCGCCTCAGCCCCCACGCCATCTACAGCCTCGGGTTGAGCCGCCGGGGAATTGACCTCCAGGCCTGAGCCGCTAGTCGTTCCGCTTGCAGCAGTACTTCCTGAGCCCCTCCTCGGGCTCGCCAAGAGGGAAGCTGACGTGGGGGCACTGTTCGCCGGCCCAGCGGCAGCGGAGGTCGTGATTCGCCTCGCTGTGCTCCAACAACCGCAGCACGTAACCTACCACCGCCTGCACGGCAGCGGCGGGAGCCTCCTTGCCGCAAAGCCGCACGCTCATCTCGTAGCTGATCTTGGCCACCACCGGCTGGCTCTCCTTCAGCCACTGGCTGGTGGCCAGGAAGAACTGCTCGGGATCGGACAGCTCCTCGTCCATGCTGCGTGCGAAGGAGCATGCGTTCTCGACCGAGATCTTGTCCATCTCCATCTCCTATCCCCCAACCTCTACGTCGGGTCGCCTCCACGCTGAGCCTCGGGCGCCGGGCGGCCAACCATCAGCCAAGCCGTTTTCCGCGGAGCCGAGCATACCATACCCGGGCAGTGGATGCACCAGCTTGTTGTGACAAGATATAACAACTGCGCTCATGACATATCGACTTGCTCGGTCGCGGGAGGCTTGTGGTAGAATTCGGGGAGAGGAGGGGCTTGTGGATCGACTTCTTACCACCAGAGACCTTCAGCAGATCCTCCAGGTGGACCGCATCACCGTCTATCGAATGCTGGAGGCGGGCGAACTGCCGGGGATCAAGATCGGCGGCCAGTGGAGGTTCCCCGAGCGAGAGGTACAGGATTGGCTGAAGGGGGTAAAGGCCAAGCGGGGCCTCACAGATGGGGTCTCCTGCTCCGTCCCGGCGCTGGCGGGTGAGATCCCCTCGGCTGAGGTGCCGGACCACTCCCTTCGACTGACCGACCTGGTCAGCACCGTGTGCCTTCAGAACGTCCAGGATGGCTTTGCCGAGGCCGTGGGCGTGGCCTCCCTGGTGATCGACCTGGCCGGCGACCCCCTGACAACCATATCGAACGCCTGCGCCTTCTGCCGCCTCGGACGCTCCTCCGGTGAGTTCCGTCGACGCTGCTCCGCCTCGTGGGCCAGCCTTGCCGACGTGAGGGAGGAGCAGCCGGAGGTGCACCTCTGCCACGCTGGGATCGGCTACGCCGTGGCGCCCGTGCAGCTGCACGGAAGACGGATGGGGCTGGTGGTCGGAGGACAGTTCTGGTCGGAACGCCCGGATCCGGAGCGGGCCGCGGCTATGGCCGGGCGGCTGGCGGCGGAGTGCGGCCTCGCTCCCTCCGAACTGCTGCAGACCATGGGCAGCGTCCCTGTGTTTGGGGAGGAGAGGGTATTCCTGATCACCCGGCTGCTTGCCACCATCGCCAACACCGTTTCCGAGATCGGCTTCCAGGCCTACCAGGTGCGGCTAAAGCTCCAACAGATAGCCCAGATAGTGAAGGCCCTGTAGCCCCTCCGCCGCCGTCCCGCGCCCGAGGGGAACCCCGCGGCGGAAGAAGCCTCGATCCCCCTGCCGCCCTCCCCGACGGCGTCGGCCCCGGTAATCCACCCCCCCCCCTCGTCGC
>JAJZRD010000188.1 GCA_021845945.1 Chloroflexota bacterium | reverse complement strand
GCTCCTCCACCGGAACCTGGAAGAAGAAGGCCGCAATGAAGACTCCCAGGAAGATCACCATGGATACCACGCCCTCTTTGAACACGTGGAAGGGGAAGAACCAGGTGGCCCGCGATGGGACGTTCACCTTGCGGCTTTCCGGGTCCAGCACCTCGTGCTTCACCTTCTCCAGGGCCGCCCGCTCGTCCTCGTCGGGAGGCGGCGTCCCCGGCGGTTCCGGCTCGTAGTTGATCCAGGAGCCGAACTGGCCCTGGATGATTACCAGACCGATGTGGACGGTGGCGATGATGAACAGCAGGGCCGGGAAGAGCCACACGTGGAAGGTGAAGGTTCGAGTGAGGGTGAGGGGGGTGATCACGTCGCCCCCGCGCCACAGCTTCGCCAGAAAAGGCCCGATGATGGGCGTCCAACCGGCGATCGTGGTGCCCACCACCGTGTCGAAGTAACCCGACTGGTCCCAACGGATGCAGCCGCCGGTGAAGGCGGTGGCCACCATCAGGATGAGGAGGGTCACGCCCAGAATCCAGGTCAGTTCCCTTGGTGCCTTGTAGGCCCCGGAGAAGAAGGTGCGGAGCATGTGGATCCCCACCAGTAGCACCAGGGCGACCTGGCCCCAGTAGTGGAGCCCTCGCACCAGCCATCCCAGGAAGACGCCGTTCTGGATGTAGAGGATGGAGTCTCGAGCCTCGTTCCAGGAGGGGACGTAGTACATCAGTAGGAAGATGCCGGTGATGAACTGGATGATCAGCAGGGTGTAGATGGCCGCCCCGAAGGTGTACCACCAGCCCCCACGCTCGGGCACGGGGTCGAAGAGAAGCCTCTCTTTGGCACGGGTTAGCGGCAGCCGTCTGTCGAGCCAGTTGTATACCGGCTCCAAACCCCTGCCGAAGAAGTCGACGGTGGACTCTGTGGCCCCCACTACCCCGTCGAACATCAGCCCAAGAATTCTGCCCAGCACCTGTATCACACCCTTCCCACGATGTTGCCCCTGGGGATGATCCGGTTGGCCACGTAGAGGTCGTTTCCCTGGATCCTGGCGAGGAACAGGGGGAGGCTCTCCGACGGGGGGCCTCCGGCCAGGTTGCCCCAGCGGTCGTAGATGCCGCCATGGCAGGGGCAGAGGATCTGCTGGCGCCAGGCGAGCCATCGGACGGAGCAGCCCATGTGGGTACAGACGTTTCCGAAGGCGAGGATCTGGTCGCCCTGCTGGATGACGAAGACCCCCTGCACCACCTCGAAGGGGACGGAGGCATTCTCCCCCCTGAAGGTGACCCGGAACTCCCTCGGTTCCATGGTGTCGATCTGATCCAGAGAGCACACCCGGACCCACTGCAGGGAGGGGCTCGTTCCCAGCACCTCGAAGAAGTAGCCGACCAACGGGCCTGCCACGAGGATGCTCACGAACCCCGCGATGCCGCCGATGGCCAATTCCTGGAGGAATCTCCTCCTGCTTCGCCTCGGGATCTCGTAGCCTTCTTGCGTCATAGCCCCTGAGTCCCTGAGTACACGAGCGCCGCGAAAATCGCAAAGAGCGCGCTGAACAGCACCAGAGTCCAGATGATCACGGCGCCGTAGATGGTCCCCGTGCCCCTGTTATCGCGCCAGATCCGCCCCACCGTTCCCAGGGCGATGGTCAGCGGCAGGAACAGGAAGAAGAAGACCACCGCTCCCATCTCGATCACGAACAGGATCCCTGCCTCGATCGGCATTCTCATCGGTGTCTCCCTACGGTCTCACCAGTTCCTGGGCTTGGTCCGGCCCCATCTGGTCGTAGATCAGATAGGGCGAGCGGGCCGTCTCCCGAATCGACCCCATGGTGACGAACAGGGCCATGATGAGGCCCCCTATGAAGGCCAGGGTGGCCCAACTCAGCCGGCTGCGCCTGCCCCAGGTGAAGGTGGAGCGCGCCCTGATGTAGATCACCAGATTGACGAGGGTGATCAACATGTAGGTCGCCAGGGCGACGTACTTCCAGGGGTTCATCAGGCCGAGGGGCACGTCCTTGGGCAGGACCGCCAGCCCGATGTCCAGGGCGAGGAGCAGAAGAGAGACCTTCATCCAGGTTATCACGGCCGGTCTCGGGATGCCCCGCCTCATCCCCAGCAGCATGTAGAGGTTCCCAAAGAAGATGACGCCGCCCAGGAGACCGATCATCATCCTGAACTTCCAGCCCGAAGGGCCCACCATCATCTGAGCCCACGCGCCGGGCGAGGCGAGGAAGATCTGGTTGACGTAAAACCAGCCAGCGATCGGCTGCAGCAGAATGACGCTGAGGCCGATCAGCAGCATCACGTCGCCCAGCCACTGGTGGTAGGCCCACTCCCCCTCGTCGAAGCGGCGCCCTCCCCAGAACAGCAGGGACCAGAGGCCCACGTAGGCGGCCACTATCAACGGGCCATAGGAGAGGTTCCCTATGTGGCGGTGGGGGAACTCGGCGGTGTAACTGGGGTTGATGGCCGCGGCCAGGAGGTCGGTGGGTCCGCCCGTCGGGGTGAGCTGGTGGGTATCCCACACGATGATAGTGTTGATGAACAGCATGGTAAAGAGCACGAAGATCCAGCCAAAGGTGTTGTGCAACAGCTTGCGGTTGCGCGGCCTCTCCCAGGTCAGATAGTAGACGTAGGCGCTGATCGTCATCACGAACCACAGCAGGCCGGCGATGATGATGGTCTCGACGAAGAACAGGGTGGCCAGGTAGCCCCAGAGCCGAGGGTAGAGCCCCCAGATCATCACAAGGGCGAAGGCTGCCCAGGTGGCTCCCCAGGCGAAGAGCTTCCCGACGGACTCCGCCAGTTGATGGGCGAGCTTCTCCCATCGCCCTCCGCCAGCCCGCATTCCCAGCAGCTCCGCCACGGGAGCGACCATGGCGATGCCTATGATGAAGGCGACGACCAGGATGTGGATCGAGAAGGCTACCCCGACCGCCCAGCGGTTCCCGAAGACGGGGACGTTGAAGGTGAACTCCGGTACCGTGGCTCCTAACCTCCCATCGAGACTCGTCCGCTCGCGCAGTGCGACGCGCCCCGGCCCCCAAGTCCGGAGCTTGAAAGCGAATGTAGCAGGGCGGCCTCAACACCGGCCTCAACGGACCGGGTGCCTGGGGGCTTCGGTTCTTCCATCAGATGGAGGGTGCCCCGGCAGCGGTGGGCGCAATTCTTGCAGCGACAACAACCAACTGGGCTTCGCGGCAGACCGACGAATCGAATGCGCCGAAACGGTGTAGTGCTCCGCCACATTGGTTCTGAAACGTAGGGTGGGGCCCTGTGCCCCCACCGCCCGCGTGGCGATAGCAGGGACGGGCGGCAGGGCAGAGCGCCCTGCCCTACATCAGTAGGCTCACGTGGAGAAGCCGACAACCATGAGTCTTCTGCGTCTCCGCGCCTCCGCGTGAATCACGCCAAACTCGCTCGGGTGCACCGGTTGGCGCGACGGGAGTAGGGAACGATGCGACGGATAGTGGCGCTTCGGCTGGTCATGGGGATGGCGGTGGGGCTGCTGGTATCGGCGTGCGGACCCTCCACCCCGACTCCACCTGACGCCACGACCCCAGCGCCACCACCCCTCCTCAGCGCGACCCAGACGCCGGCTCCGGCCGTGTCCTCCCCGGTTGCCCCAACCCCCGGGGTCACTCCAAGCCCGGCGGCTACCCAGCTGCCCACGCCCACCCTCCGCGCCTATGGGGAGCAAGGGCTCATCTCGGCGGTGCAGGAGCCCACCGACATCCAGTTGACGCTGCGCACCATGACCCAACTCGGGGACCACCTCCGGAGCCTCACCGTGGGGCAGCCCACCGGGACCGACCTGGTCACCACAACGCAGCAGACGGCTGCCCTGATGGCGCAGGTCCAGCAGCAGATCCCCCAGATGAGCTTCACCGAGCGGCAGCACTCGATGCAACTGGAGCAGGAGTTGGTGAGCGGCATAGGCCATGCACAGAGCATCTACATCTACCAGGGACCATCCACGGGTCCAACCACTTCCCAGGGGACTCCCGTGGCCGTCCCGGGCACGCCTCTGGTGGTTATCGGCACCCCCATGCCCCCGTCGCCAGTGTCTCCTCCTTCTCCTGCCCAGTTGCTTGCCAACGACATCCAGCAGCTGCAGCTGAACGCGGCGGATATGGCGATGGGGCATCCTGACGACACTGCCATTACCACCTGGCTGACGTCGATGGTCTCGGTCCTCTCGACCCTCCGGCAGTTGGTCTATCAGCTAGACCCTGCCGACCTGGAACAGCTGAGCGGCGGCGTCGCGCAGGCCACCACGGCCATGATCGGTGCGATGCAGGCCTACGTAAGCCCGTAGGAGCCGGCTCCGGCCGGCGATCCGGCCGAAGAAGCGTAGGGCGGGGTCCTTGTGCCCCGCTGGTGCGGTGACGACGGCCGGGCGGCGGGGGATGAACCCCCGCCCTGCTTCTGGAACGGCGTATAAGCCGGGCCCAGAGGTGGCACGGGGATTGCAACCAGGTAGAAGCAGATGAGTTCCCTTCGGTACCGGCCGTTTGTCCTCACGTCCATCTCGGTGGCGTGCATCAGGAGAGAGTCGATGCATACACCCACGGCCACGGTGATGGTAGCCGACAGCGACACTCGTGGCCGCCATCTCCTTCGCGATCACCTCGAGCGGGAGGACTACCAGGTGCGGGAGGTCGCCGACGGCTTGCGGCTGCTGTCCCACCTTCAGCGGGAGCTGCCGCACCTGCTGGTGCTGGATCTTCAGCTTCCCCTGGTGGAAGGCATGGAGTTGTGCCGCCGCATCAAGCAGATTGGGGACGTGCCCATCGTGGTGCTGACGGCGCTGGGGGACGAGGAGATCAAGGTGAAGGCCCTGGATCTGTATGCCGAAGACTACATCTTGAAGCCGGCCTGGTACCCGGAGGTGGTGGCCCGCGTCCGGCGAGTGCTGCGGCGGACCTGGCTCACCTGTTTGCCCTCGGGACCGACGTTCTTCGTGGACGAGGGGCTGAGCCTGGACTTCAGCCGCCGCGAGGCTCGAACCCGGGGCGGGGTATCGAGGCTCACGCCGATGGAGGCCCGACTGCTGCAGCTGCTGGTGCGCAACGCGGGCCAGGTCCTGCCCAGCGAGCTGATCCTGGAGCGGCTGTGGGGCGACCCCCACTGCTCCGCTGCCTGCCTGTGGGAGTACGTGCGGCGCGTCCGGCGCAAGATCGGCGACGACGCTGCCAATCCCCGCTACCTCCTGAACGAGCCCGGGCTGGGCTATCGGTTCTCCGCCGTCCTTCCCGTAGCCGCCGGACAGTAGTTGTTGGCGTATTTCCCCTCCCCGCGTCGGGGAGGGGCCAGGGGAGAGGTCTGTTGTACGAGAACGTCATGGTAGCCGTCGACAACTCCGAGTGCTCCCGCCATGCCGTCGATCTGTCCGTGGAGCTGGCTCGGGCCCTGGGGGCCCGCCTGACCGGTAACCACGTCTACGCCGCCCGCCTCCACGACGTGCGATTTCGCCAGCTCGAGCCCGGCCTGCCGGATCGCTACCGGGCGGAGCAGTCGCTGCAGCGGCTGCGCGGGATCCACGGCGACCTGATCGGGCGAGGGCTGGAGATCATCTCGGATTCCTACCTGGATGCCTTCGAGGCGCGCTGCCGCGAGGCAGGGGTGCAGGTGGATCGCAAGACCCCCGAGGGGCGCAACTACCTGCAGCTGGTAAAGGATGCCCGGGAGAGCCACTACGACCTGGTGGCCATCGGTGCCCACGGGCTGGGGCGGGTCGATCGGTCGGTGGTGGGGAGCGTGTGCGAGCGGGTGGCCCGGCTGGTGGAGTGCGACCTTCTGGTGGTGCGGGATGGCCGGCCGCTGGCCTCGGGCCCCCTGCTGGTGGCTATCGATGGCAGCGCCCACTCCTTCGCTGCCCTGAGGACCGCGCTGCAGCTGAGCCGGACCTTCGAGAATCCGGTGTCGGCCGTGGCCGCCTACGACCCCTTCTTCCACGGTGCCGCCTTCCAGAGCCTGGCTGGGGTGCTGTCTGGCGAGGCGGCCACGCTGTTCCGCTTCCAGGAGCAGGAGAAGCTGCACGACGAGATCATCGACGGCGGGCTGACCGCCGTGTACCGCGCCCACCTGCTGGAGGCGCAGGAGATGGCGGCGAGGGAGGGACACGCCCTGGAGATCCAGGTGCTGGAGGGGAAGCCATTCGACGCCATCGTCTCCCACGTCGACAGGGTGCGACCCTCGCTGCTGCTGGTCGGGCGGATCGGCGTTCACCACGCGGATGGCATAGGGCTGGGGAGCACCGCCGAGAACCTGCTTCGCCTGGCGGGGTGCAACGTCCTGGTGGTCAACCGGGGGGTGGACCGGGGCGCGGCCGAGGCCTCCACCATCGAGGCCGCGGGGGCCGGCAGCGAGGCGGGGGCCACCGACGCCGAGATCCGGTGGAGCCCGGAGGCCGAGCGAGGGCTGGGTCGCGTCCCGCCCTTCGTGCGGAAGATGGTTCGACGGCGGATAGAGGGCTTCGCCCGGGAAAACGGCTACCGCGAGATCACACCGGAGGTGTATGATCGGGCGCGAAAGCGATTTGGGATGTGAGGGGGTCTTGTGCGCCATGATCGTGACGCCCGAGGAAGTCTGAGCCCTGCACCGGGAAAGCCTCATCGTCGATACCCACTGCGACGCCCTGGGCGCCGTGGTCCGGGGCGAGCGGCGGCTGGGCGAGCGTTCCACCCAGGGACAGTTCGACCTGCCCAGGGCGCTGGAGGGAGGGGTGACCGCCGAGCTGCTGGCCATCTACCTGAAGACCCCCCAGCCCGGCAGCTGCATGCGCCAGACTGTCGAGTACCTGGACGCCTTCCACCGGGAGGTCGAGGCCTTCTCCGACGTGGCCGTGGCCGCCACACGGGTCGACGACGTCCTGCGGGCCAAGGAGCAGGGCAAGGTGGCGCTGATCCTCACCATCGAGGGGGCCGAGGCGCTGGAGGGCGATCTGAGCTTCCTGCGGGTTTGCCACCGGTTGGGGGTGCGCTCCCTGGGGCTCACCTGGAACCGCCGCAACGAGGCCGCCGACGGGGTGGGGGAGCTTCGGACCGGCGGCGGGCTGTCGGAGTTCGGGGTGCAGCTGGTCAAGGAGTGCAACCGGCTGGGGATCCTGATAGACATGGCCCACCTGGCGCCGGCCGGTGTCGAGGACGTGCTGGAGCTCTCCGAAGCGCCCGTGGTGGTGACGCACGGCAACAGCCACGCCCTGGTGCCCTTCGTGCGGAACCTGACCGACGCCCAGCTGGGGGCGATCGCCGCCAAGGGCGGCGCGGTGGGCGTCACGGCGGTGCCTCGCTTCCTGAGCGAGAACGAGGATCGGGCTCCCCTGAGCGCCATGCTCGACCACGTGGACCACATGGTGAAGGTGATGGGCGAGGACGGGGTGGGGATAGGCACCGACTTCGACGGTGTCCGCGACGCCCGGGTGGAGGGTCTGGAGGACGCCTCCACGATGCCCCATCTGACGGCGGGGTTGGCCGAGCGGGGCTACGGCCGGCAGGCGATCCAGAAGATCATGGGCGGCAACTTCCTGCGGGTCTTCCGCCAGGTCATGGGATAGAGTTGAGGATCGCCTCGCCCAGGGCCGGGCCGCGGCGGAGGAGCCACCCACTGTCGGCCGT
>JAJZRD010000187.1 GCA_021845945.1 Chloroflexota bacterium | reverse complement strand
TCCGATCTTGGAGCCGGCCCCTACCAGGGCGGGGTCCTCGGGGCTGCGAAGCTCCCCAAGGACCCCGCCCTCGGATGCTATAATTCCCTCTTACCCCTTCTAGGAAGGACGAAGGCTTTGACCGACATCGAAGCGTTGCTGCCCCGAGTCACCAGGCCGGCTCGCTACGTAGGCGGGGAGCTGAACTCGGTTCGCAAGGATTGGGATTCCGTCTCGGTTCGCCTGGCGCTGGCCTATCCGGACGTCTACGAGGTCGGAATGTCCAACCTCGGCTTGCAGATCCTCTACGACCTGGTGAACCGCGAGCCGGACCTTCTGGCCGAGCGGGCCTACACGCCCTGGGTCGACATGGAGTCGCTGATGAGGGAGAGGGGTGTGCCACTCTTCTCCCTGGAGTCCCGCCGTCCGTTGGCCGACTTCGACCTGTTGGGGATCTCCCTCTCCATGGAGCTCACCTACACCAACGTGCTGAACCTGCTCGACCTGGCAGGGCTGCCGCTCCTCTCCTCCGAAAGGGACGACCGCCACCCTGTGGTGATGGCCGGGGGCAGCGGTGCCTACAATCCCGAGCCGATGGCCCCCTTCATCGACCTCTTCGTGGCCGGGGACGGGGAAGAGGTGCTGCTGGAGCTGATGCGGCTGCACGGCCGAATGAGGGGCGATGGCCCTCGGACGCCGGAGGGGCGCGTCCCCAAGGAGGCTTTCCTGAGGGAGGCGGTCAAGGTGGCGGGCGTGTACGTGCCGGCCCTCTATCGGCTGGAGGAAGCCGGAGACTGCCTCAGGCCGGTGCCGGCGGAGCCCGGTGTGCCCCGGACCGTCCAGGCTCGCCGGGTGGCGACCCTGGGACCCTCTCCCGTGAAGCCGATCGTTCCCTACGTCGAGGCCATCCACGATCGAGCAATGGTGGAGGTGCAGCGGGGTTGCACCAGGGGATGCCGGTTCTGCCAGGCGGGGGTGATCTACCGTCCGGTGCGGGAGCGTTCCGCCGAGGAAGTGCTGGAGAACGCGGCCGAGCTGATCGGCAACACCGGCTACGACGAGCTGTCGCTGGTATCGCTGAGCACCGCCGACTACTCCGGGGTGGAGACGGTGGTCAACCGGCTGGCGGCCGAATTCCCGGAGCGGCGGATCAAGGTCAGCCTGCCATCCCTGCGGGTGGACTCCTTCTCGGTGAAGCTGGCGCACGCCCTCCACGATGCCTACGGCGGTGGACTCACCTTCGCGCCGGAGGCCGGAACCCAGCGAATGAGGGACGTCATCAACAAGGGGGTCACCCAGGAGGACATCGAGACGGCAGTGGAGGCCGCTTTCGCCCAGGGGTGGACGGCGGTGAAGCTGTACTTCATGATCGGCCTGCCCACCGAGACCGAGGAGGACATCGACGGCATCGTCAAGCTGGCCTACCGGGTTCGCGACATCGGCCGCCGCCATGCCGGCAACCGCACTCAGGTGAAGGTGTCGGTCGGGGCGTTGGTGCCCAAGCCCCACGCCCCCTTCCAGTGGTTCGGACAGGACCCTTACGATCGGATCAGGGAGAAGCTGGGCAGGCTCCAGCGAGGGATCCGGGGACCCGGGCTGAGCGTGAGCTGGCACGAGCCGGAGAGCAGCGTGCTGGAGTCGGCCGTGGCGCGAGGCGACCGCCGGACGGCCGCCGTGATCCACCGCGCCTGGCGCCTGGGCTGCCGCTTCGATGCCTGGGCGGAGCATTTCCGCTTCGACCTCTGGAGGGAGGCGTTCGCCGCCGAGGGGATGGAGATCCACGCCGAGGCGGAGAAGCAGCGCACTCCCGAGGATCTGCTCCCCTGGGACCACATGTCCGCGGGCGTTCGGAAGCGCTTCCTGGCGCGCGAGTATCGGCGGGCCCTGCGGGCGGAGCTTTCTCCCGACTGTCGTTGGGGGAAATGCCTGGCCTGCGGCGTCCGCCAGAGCTACGGGGGGTGCTGATGGCGCAACGATTGAGGATCACCTTTGCCCGGCACGGGGGGGTGAAGTATCTCGCTCACCTGGAGCTGATGCGGGTGTGGGAGCGGGTGCTGCGACGAGCCGGATGGCGGGTGGTCCACAGCCAGGGCTTCAACCCTCACCCCAAGATCACCTTCGCGGCTGCCCTGCCCGTCGGCGTCGCGGGTGAGGCCGAGCTGATGGAGGTGCAGCTCGAGGTGCCGCGGCCGGTGGAGGGGGCAGCCGCGGAGTTGTCGGCGCAGCTGCCATCCGGTGTCGAGGTGCGAGGGGTCGAAGAGATTCCCCCAGAAGCGCCGACCCTTCAGCGGAGTCTGCAAGCCGCCGAGTACCTGGCGGTCTGCCCGGGAGACACGACCGGAGAGCAGCTGCGACCGGAGGTGGAGCGGATCCTGGCGGCAGGGAGCCTGACGCGGGAGCGGAAAAAGGATGCCAGGGTCCAATCCTACGACCTGCGGCCGATGATCCGCTCAATGGAGGTAACCCGGGATGGCGAGGGACGTCCGGCGGTGCGGATGGAGCTGCGGACCGACGCCCAGGGCGCCGGCAGGCCCGACGAGGTGCTGAGGGAGATGGGGCTGGACCCCGCGGACTGCGAGATCACTCGAATCCGCCTGCTCCTCGGCCCCTGAACGGTCCACCGGCAACCTGCGCAGGACCCGTGTCCTGCCGGCGATCCCTTTCCTGCCTTGATCCCATGCCCCCGGGGAGGTTTCGTGCGGAGAGCTTCCAGCCCGGTCACCTTGACACGACCCGCCCTTCTCGGCGTCCTGGCCCTGGCCCTCTTCGCCTTCCTGGCGGTGGCCGTCCAGCTGAGGCTGCTGGCGGGCTTCGACCTCGCCTTGATGCAGAGCCTGCGGGGGCCAGACGTGAGCTGGCTCATCGGTTGGGCAACCCTTACCGGCGTCGCCTTGGCGGGACCGGTCTCGATAGCTTACGCCCTGCTGGCGGCCTTTCTGCTGTGGCGGTCAGGGGCAGGTCGGTGGTCGCCTGCGCCCCTGGCCTTCCTGCTGGCGACCCTGGTCGAGGTAGCCATGAAGTCCACCATCGACCAGCCGGGGGAGCCGCTGCGGCAGTTCGTCCGTGGGACCTACTACCCCTTCCTCTCGATCGATCTGGGAGGCGCCTTCCCCAGCGGACACGCCGCCCGCACCGGCTTCCTCCTGACCTTCCTGGCCCTCTGGCTGCGGTCCCGCCAGGGGGTCGCACGTCGCCTGTCGATGCCGGTCTGCCTGCTGCCGGCCGTTGCCATCGGCTTCAGCCGTCTGTACATCGCCGACCATTGGCCGAGCGACATCCTGGGGGGTCTGCTGCTGGGAGGCGGGATAGCGCTGCTGGCAGCTCCCCCTGCCCTCCGGCGCAGTCGGGCAGGAGAGGCCGGCCTTCCGACTTCTCCAGGTTGACGGTTCTCCAGTCAACGGGGATAATCGAGCTACCGGGTAGTTGAGCGTGGGCGGGGTTGGGCCACGGCCTCCCGTGGGATTCGCGGCAGGAGGGAGGGCACTTGGATCTCGAGGATACGGTTACCCGCACTCGGCTCGTCCACGATCTGGCGGATCTCATCGCCATGGTGGACCGGTCCCACCCGGTTCGGGTGGCTATCGACGGTGTGGATGCCGCCGGGAAGACGATGCTGGCCGACGAGTTAGTCCAGCTGCTGGAAGACCGGGGTCGCGCCGTCCTTCGCGCCTCCATCGACGGTTTTCACCGCACCAGGGACGAGCGGTATCGACGGGGCCTCGATTCCCCCGAGGGCTACTACTACGACTCCTTCGACTACGAGGCGCTGCGGTCGCTCCTTCTCCTGCCCCTCGGACCCGGCGGAAGCCGGAACTACCAGCGTGCCTGCTTCGATTTCCGCTCCAACGAGCCGGTGGAGGAGCCTCCGCGCCACGCTCCCCTGGATTCGGTGCTACTCTTCGACGGCGTGTTCCTGCTCCGCCCTGAGCTGGAGGACTGCTGGGACTACCGGGTGTTCCTGGCGGTCGATTTCGAGGAGACGGTCCGGCGGGCTTCCATGCGGGATCAGCCACTCTTTGGCTCGGAAAGCGCCGCTCTACAGCGATATTGGACCCGGTACGTGCCGGGCCAGAAGCTCTATCTGAAGGAGGCCCAACCCCAGGAGCGGGCCGACGTGATAGTTGAGAACACCGACATAAGTCACCCTCGCCTGTTGGTGCGCAACTATCCTCGTCCCCGCGAGGAGATGGCCCTGGAGGGTATGGCATAGACGGTGCGGTCGGGATGAGCTGAGCCCGTGGGGTGATGGGATCGGGCAGGCGATTGCCCCCCCCGCGACCGGTGGGGTAGCATCTTATGAGGCCATCGTGTCGCAGCCAGGGCCTTTTAGTCCTGCTGCACCGAACCCACCAAGAGCGGCGTAGCGGCCACCACCCTGTCATTCTGAGCGTAGCGGAGCGGAGCGAAGAATCTCCCCGCGCGTCCGTGGAGACCCTTCGCTGACGCTCAGGGTGACAACTAAAAGGCCCTGCTGTCGCAGCCAGGGCAGCTTGACAGCCTTCCCGTAGGACCGGTATACTCTTTGATTGCGGGGCGGAGGCGCCGCATTTTGTTGTGTGGGCTTGCGTGCCAACGGTCTAGCAAGGCCCCGATACCAGTGGACGCGCAGCGCCGGGATCATCCTGACGCGCTCGGGGACCAGGGAAGGTGTTGAATGTACGCGGTAGTTGAGACGGGTGGAAAGCAGTACAAGGTCGAGGTCGGCCAGACCGTTGATGTGGAGCGTATCCCCGCCGAGATCGGGGACACCGTCGAGCTGGGACGGGTCCTGGCGGTATCCACCGACGAAGGCCTTCGCCTTGGGGACCCCGTGGTCGCGGGGGCCAAGGTCGTTGGCAGCGTTGTGTTGCAGGGCCGAGGGAAGAAGATTATCGTCTTCCGATACAAGCCGAAGACGCGGTATCGGAAGAAGACCGGCCACCGGCAGTCGTATACCCGGGTTGCGGTCGAGAGCATCGCGCTGGAGTAGGGAGAGAAGCTAGATGGCACACAAAAAAGGCGTAGGCAGTTCGCGTAACGGCCGCGACAGTGCGAGCCAGCGACTCGGTTTGAAGGTTGGCGACGGCGAGGTCGTCAGCGCCGGCTCGATCCTGGTACGCCAGCGGGGCACCAAGGTGCGCCCGGGCGACAACGTGGGACTGGGCAAGGATCACACCCTTTTTGCCCTGATCGACGGCGCGGTGAAGTTCGGCAACTACAGCAAAGATCAGAAGAAGGTCAGCATCTACGCGGCCCCGACGGCGTAGGGTCTGATCGGGGAGGATTGAGAATATTATGAAGAAGGGGATTCATCCCAAGTACAATGAGTCCACCGTCATCTGCGCCTGCGGGGCGCAGTTCAAGACGGCCTCTACCAAGGCGAACTTGAAGATCGACGTCTGCTCCCAGTGCCATCCCTTCTACACCGGCGAGCAGCGGATCTTGGACACCGGCGGTCGCGTTGAGAAGTTCATGAAGAAGCTCCAGAGTCAGAAGAAGGGCAAGTAGATCGGGTTGTCCGATAGGGAGAGACAGAGCCGTCGCTCTGCCTCTCCCTTTTGTTATTATCATGGACCTAACCCCCCGATCCCCCTCTCGAGATGAGGAGGGTAGGGGGAAGGGTTCATGTGGCAGGAGCGGGCGATGAGTTCAGACAGGAAGAACGGTTTCCCGTACGGGGGACAGGCGGTACTGGAAGGCGTCATGATGCGGGGACGGCGGTGGGCCACCGTAGCGGTGCGCGCCCCCTCCTCGCAGATCGTCTTGCACTCCGAGCGGCTCCCGCGGGCCCTGTACGAGGGCTGGTTCATCAAGGTGCCTTTCGTGCGGGGCGTCGCCATGTTGTGGGACACCCTGGTGCTCGGGATGAAGGCCTTGATGTTCTCGGCCGACGTCGCCCTTCAAGAGGAGGGGGAGGAGAAGGTCGAGTTCAGCAAGCCGATGATGTGGGGCACCGCAGCGGTCGCCATCCTCTTCGCCATCGCCCTCTTCTTCGTGGCTCCGCTGCTGCTGGTCGGGCTGGTGGACCACTACATCCAGTCCTCCTTCGTCAGCAACGTCGTCGAAGGGGCGATCCGGCTTGCGGTCTTCCTGCTCTACATCTGGGGCATCGGCTGGATGCCGGACATCAAGCGGGTGTACGCCTACCATGGCGCGGAGCACAAGTGCATCAACGCCCGCGAGGCCGGTGAGCCCCTGGAGGTCTCCAGCGCCGTGCCCTTCACCACGGCCCACCCCCGGTGCGGGACCAGCTTCCTGCTGGTGGTGATGGCCATATCGATCCTGATCTTTGCGCTGCTGGGCAGGCCCCCCATGGTGTGGCGCATCGTGTCCAGGGTGGTGCTGGTGCCGGTCATCGCGGGTGTGGCCTACGAGTTCATCAAGTTCACCGCCGCCCACTATTCCAACCTGTTGGTGCGGTGGATGGCGGCGCCGGGCCTGACGCTGCAGCGGCTGACCACGCGGGAGCCTGACGAGTCGCAGCTGGAGGTGGGCATGGCAGCCCTCAAGGAGGTCATGCGGCTCGACGCATTGGAGGAGCGCGAGGCGGCGGTGCCGGCTGTTGTGTGGACAGCTCCCTCTCCCCTTGGGAGAGGCGTAGACCTGCCGGAGGGCAGATCCACGGGGTGAGGGCTGCACACATTGTAGTAACGACTTTAGTCGTTGGTATCCTGTGTTTCGGGCAAGGACGAACGACTGAAGTCGTTACTACGACCATGGCAGCACCTCAGTCCTCCCCCGCCCTGGCGTCGCTCGGCCGGCTTCCTCTGCGTTTGCAGTGTGCCCTACAAGCGGATGGGCAAGCCCCGCTCCGCCAGGTAGCCCTTCACGTCTCGCACGGTGTAGCTGCCGTAATGGAAGATGGAGGCGGCCAGCACCGCATCGGCTCCGGCAGCCAGCGCCTCATACAGGTGGGCAGGGCTCCCGGCACCCCCCGAGGCGATGACCGGGACGGTCACCGCCTTCGAGATGGCCGCCGTCAGCTCCAGGTCGTAGCCCCCCTGGGTTCCATCCCGATCCATGCTGGTCAGCAGGATCTCTCCGGAGCCCAACTCCACCACCCGCCGCGCCCACTCCAGGGCGTCCATGCCGGTGGGGGTCCGGCCCCCGTGGGTGTAGACCTCCCAAGCCAGGGGATCCCGAGAGCCGGCCCGGCGCTTGGCGTCGATAGAGACCACCATGCACTGGGATCCGAAGAGATCGGCGCCCTGGCTGATCACCGATGGATCCTTCACCGCGGCCGTGTTCACCGACACCTTGTCGGCCCCGGCCCTGAGAAGGCGGCGGGCATCCTCTACCGACCTGACACCCCCCCCGACGGTGAGGGGAATGAACAGCGTTTCCGCCGTCTTGCGCACCACGTCCACCATGGTGTCGCGGCCGTCGCTGGAGGCGGTGATGTCCAGGAAGACCACCTCGTCGGCGCCTTCCTGCTCGTAGCGCACGGCCAGCTCCACCGGGTCGCCGGCATCCCTCAGGTTGACGAAGTTCACGCCCTTGACGACCCGGCCTTGGTTGACGTCGAAGCAGGGGATGATCCGTTTGGTCAGCATGGTACCGTTACAGCAGTCCTAGCCGGCGGAGGTCCGCCATCTTGATATCGTCGGTGTAGAGAGCCCGACCCACCACGGCCCCCTCCACCCCCACGTTGCGCAGTCGCACCAGCTGCTCGGCCCTGGAGATCCCGCCCGAGGCGACCAC
>JAJZRD010000186.1 GCA_021845945.1 Chloroflexota bacterium | reverse complement strand
GCATCGCCGCGCTCAAGATGGTGGCCAGGGGATTGATCACGTTCTTGCCGGCCAGGGTAGGTGCCGACCCGTGGATCGGCTCGTACAGTCCCAGCCTTCCCTCTCCCAGGCTGGCCGAGGGGAGCATGCCGATGGAGCCGGCGATCTGGGAGGCCTCGTCGGTCAGGATGTCGCCGAAGGTGTTCTCGGTTACCAGCACGTCGAAGTCCCGGGGCGCTCGGATCAGGGCCATGGAGCAGGAGTCCACCAAGGCATGCTCCAGCTTGACGTCCGGGAAATCCCCGGCGACTCGCTCGGCGACCCTCCTCCAGAGGCGGGAGTTCTCCAGTACGTTGGCCTTGTCCACCGACGTGACCTTCTTCCGCCGCCCCCTGGCCAGCTCGAAGGCCATCCGCACCACCCGCTCTATCTCCCGCTCGGAGTAGACCATGGTGTCCACGGCCACCAGCCCCTCGGGGGTCTCACGGGTCTCGCTCGGTTTGCCGAAGTAGAGCCCGCCGGTCAGTTCCCGAACGAAGAGGAGGTCGGTGCCCTTCACCACCTCGGGCTTGACGGGCGAGGCACCCACCAGGGGCTCGAGCAGTCTCACAGGCCGCAGGTTGGCGAATAGACCGAGCCCCTTGCGGATCGCCAGCAGACCCTGCTCCGGCCGCACCTTGGTCCGGGGATCATCGTACTTGGGATCCCCCACGGCGCCCAGCAGCACTGCGTCGCTGCGACGCGCCGCCTCGACGACCTCCGGGAGCAGCGGGACGCCGTGGGCCGCGATGGCCGAGCCCCCGATCAGCTCCGTCTTGAAGGCGAGCTTGGTCCCGAAGCGCTGGCCCATGGCGCGCAGCACCTTCACGGCCTCGTTCACCACCTCGGGGCCACTGCAGTCTCCAGGAAGCAGAAGGATCTCGGGCACGTCGCGACCTCCGTTTGCTCGTTCGTTCGTTCCAATCCTCACCCTGTTCCAGGACAGGATGCCGGCGCACCTCGGAGATGGCCAGGGCTCCCCAGGGCGCGGACGGATTGTGCCATCATGCCCCCGCCGATGCAACCCCGCCCCCTCGGTGTTGCATCGGTCTGCCCAGAAACGCTATCCTTGCACCCTGCGGGAGCTTCTCTCGCTTGCCGGCACACGGGGGCTCGCTTTTCCAATTACCCATCCTGCCGATCGCCCTGATCCCTGGCGGATGCGGAAACGGGTGCACCGTAGAGGCCAAGAGGCTGTTACCCTGCCGCCGTCTCCACCCCACACGAAGAACAGCTTCGAACTGGGATGCGCCGGCGCTCGGGCCATCCGGCAGCAGCGAGAGCCCTGACAACAGCTATGGGGGGAGTTGGATGGGCACACCGTTGCGCGTCCTCTTAGTGGAGGACTATGAGGCCGACGCCGAACTCGTCCTGCTGGAACTGCGGCGCGGCGGCTACGACCCCACGGTCGAACGGGTCGACACCTCCAACTCCATGGCTCGCGCTTTGGAGGAGGAAAGCTGGGACCTGGTCATCTCCGACTACGTGATGCCCAGCTTCAGCGGGTTGGCTGCCCTCGCCCTCCTGAAGAAGACAGAGATCGACATCCCCTTCATCGTCGTTTCGGGCAAGATCGGTGAGAACGTCGCGGTGGAGGCCATGAAGGCCGGAGCCCACGACTACATCATGAAGGACAACCTGGCGAGGCTGGCCCCCGCCATCCAGCGCGAGTTGAACGATGCCGCGATCCGGAAGGAACGGCGGCAGATGGAGGAGCAGCTCCAGAGGGCTCAGCGGCTGGAGTTGGCCGGAAGGATCGCCGCCCAGGTAGCCCACGATTTCACCAATCTCCTCTCACCGCTCTTCGGGTATCCCCAAATCATCAAGAAGCTGCTGCCGGTGGAACATCCCGCGGTCAAGTACTGCGATGCTTTACTGAACAACGTCCGGCAGATGTCCGCCATCAACGAGGACCTGCTCACCCTGGGCAGGAGAGGTCGCTCTCACCAGGAAACGACGGAGATGAACTACGTGGTGCAGCAGGCCCTGGGGCAGATGTACGAACGAGCGGCGGCCGTCACCGTGGAGGCCCACCTGACTCCCGACCTTCACACAGTCAGCGGCTCGCCGGCCCAGCTTCTTCGGGTTGTCGTCAACCTGATCTCCAACGCCCTGGAGGCCATGGGGGATGGCGGAACCCTCACCCTGAGGACCGAGAACGTCCGGCAAGAAAGGCCCTTCGGCCGCTACAACCGCATCGAGGCTGGAGAGTACGTCAGGCTGGAGGTTGGCGACACCGGTCCAGGCATCCCCAACGAGATCGCCAACAGGATCTTCGACCCCTTCTTCACCACCAAGCGCACCGACGAGCAGAAGGGCTCGGGCCTCGGCCTCAGTATCGTCCAGACGATCGTATCCGACCACCAGGGCTACGTCGACCTGGAGACCACCCTCGGAGAAGGTACCAGTTTCAGCATATACCTCCCCATCCATCGGGAAACTGCGCGAGAGACGCCGGCCGAGACCACCCAGGGAGGAGCCGGCGCCCTGGCCAAGTGAGAACCCTATCGACCAGAGCGCCGGAAGGGCTCCGGTCGACAGGACGGCCACGCCGGCCGAGAGGCTTCCGAAACGCTCAGATCGGAGAAGGCGACGATGGAAGACGGAACGCGACCCAGCGGCATCGACTGCCTGGGCACCATCCCCTGGGGCACCCACCTCTGCCAGTTCTACGAGTCCAAGCAGGACCTGGCCGATTCGCTGGTCTCCTATTTCGCGGCCGGCCTGGAGAACAACGAGTTCTGCATGTGGGTCACCTCGGAGCCGCTGGCGGCGCCAGAGGCCGAGGCGGCTGCCAGGAAGGCGATACCGGATTTCGATCGCTATCTCCGGCGTGAGCAGATAGAGATCGTTCCCCACACAGAGTGGTATCTGAAGGGCGGAAGCTTCGACCTCCGCAGGGTGCTAGACGGATGGGTCGATAGACTGAATCGGGCGCTGGCACGGGGCTACGAGGGCATCCGGCTTACGGGCAACACGGCCTGGCTGGAACGGCGAGATTGGAGCAGTTTCGTCGATTATGAGGAGCAGATCAACGACGTCATCGGCAACCTGCGCATGATCGCGCTGTGCAGCTACTCCCTGGCCAGGTGCAGCGGATCGGACGTCCTGGAGGTGATACGCAACCACCGGTTTGCCCTCATCCGGCAGGAGGGCCGGTGGGATCTGGTCGAGAGCTCAGAGCTGAGAAGAACGAAGGAGGCGCTTCAGGAAAGCGAGGCTCGCTTCCGCCGCCTGGCGGACAACGCGCCCGACATCATTCTACGCTACGACCTGAAGCCGAGACGTCGCCTCAGCTACGTGAGTGCGGCCGCAGCCGGCATCCTGGGCTTCGCCCCCGGGGAGCTCTACCACAACCCGGCTCTCTTTTTGGAAACCCTCCTCACGCCCGACCGAGAGGCATTGAGCGCCGTGCTGGAGTCCGATTCCGGTTCGGGGCCTGCTGTCCTGCGATGCGTCCACAAGGCCGGGCACCAGGTCTGGCTGGAGGTGCGCTCGGTTCCACTTCTCGACGACCGCGGCGAACTGGTGGCGGTGGAGGCGATCGCCAGAGACGTCACCGAGCGCCAGCAGGCTGAGCAGGGACTGAGAGAAACCCGGAATTACCTGGAGAAGCTTTTCAACTACGCCAACGCCCCAATTATCGTGTGGGACCCTGCCTTCAGGATCACCCGCTTCAACCACGCCTTCGAGCACCTCACCGGCTACGCGGCCGGCGAGGTCATCGGCGGGGAATTGAGTATCCTCTTCCCGGAGCCTACCCGTGAGGAGTCGCTGGACAAGATCGCTCGCACGTTGAGTGGCGAGTATTGGGAATCCGTGGAGATCCCTATCCTGCGCCAAGATGGGGAAACCCGAGTGGCCCTGTGGAACTCGGCCAACATCTACGCCGAGGACGGCAATACGCTGGTAGCCACCATCGCCCAGGGGCAGGACATCACCGAGCGCAAGCAGGCGGAGGAGCAGCTCCGGAAGCTTTCGCAGGCCGTCGAACAAAGCCCGGCTACCGTGGTGATCACCGACCTCAAGGGCACCATCGAGTACGTCAATCCCAAGTTCACTCAGATCACCGGCTATACCCCTGAGGAGGCAATCGGGCAGAACCCCAGGATCCTGAAGTCGGGAGAGATGTCGCCCGAGGACTACGAGCAGCTCTGGAGAACCATCACCGCCGGCGGCGAATGGCGCGGTGAATTCCACAACCGCAAGAAGAACGCCGAGCTGTACTGGGAGTTCGCCTCCATCTCGCCGATTCGGGACCCCGAGGGCAACATCACCCACTTCCTGGCCGTCAAGGAGGACATAACCGAGCGAAAGCGGGCCGAAGAGGAGATCCGGAAGCTGAACGCGGACCTCACGCGGCGGGCCCTGGAGCTGGACGCCATCAACGGGGAGCTGGAGGCCTTCAGCTACTCCGTATCCCACGACCTGCGGGCACCGCTGAGGGGCATCGATGGCTTCAGCCAGGCTCTTCAGGAGGAGTACGGCGATCGATTGGACGAGCAGGGCAGGCACTACCTGGAGCGAGTGCGGGCAGCCAGCCGGAGGATGGCACAGCTCATCGACGACATGCTCACCCTGTCTCGGGTGACTCGCGGCGAGATGCGCCGCGAGGAGGTAGATCTCAGCGGTCTGGCGCGCACCGTCGCCACAGAGCTTCAGAAGACGCAGCCGGAGCGCCAGGTGGAGTTCGACATCCATCCCGACGTGGTGGCCTGCGGTGATGCGCGGCTCCTGGGCGGGGTGCTGGAGAACCTGCTGGGCAACGCATGGAAATTCACCTGCCAGCATCCCCAGGCGAGGATAGAGTTCGGCGTCCTCCATCAGGAGGGCGAAGAGGTCTACTTCGTGCGCGACGATGGGGCCGGATTCGACATGGCCTACGCCGACAAGCTGTTCGGGGCCTTCCAGCGGCTGCACGCCCAGACCGAGTTCCCCGGCTCCGGCATCGGCCTGGCTACAGTCCAGCGGATCGTACTTCGCCACGGGGGCCGGGTCTGGGCAGAGGGCGCCGTCGAGCGAGGAGCCACTTTCTACTTCACACTCTAGCGGCCAAGAGGTCGGTAACCCCCGTTGGACTGGCGAGAAGGAGGCGGAATGAACGAGAAGACCATCCTACTGATTGAGGACAATCCCGACGATGTGGATCTGACCCTGCGAGCCTTCAAGAAGAGCAACATCCTGAACGAGGTGGTGGTGGCCCGAGACGGGGTCGAGGCACTGGACTACCTGCTGGGCACCGGCGCATACGCGGACCGCGGCGTCGCCGTGCCCCAGGTCATACTGCTGGATCTGAAGCTGCCCAGGATCGACGGGCTAGAGGTGCTGCGGCGCATGCGGGCCAACCAGCGGACGCGGCTTCTGCCCGTGGTAGTGTTGACGTCCTCCCGAGAAGAGCAGGACATGGTCAGCTCCTACCGCTTGGGCGCCAACAGCTACATTCGTAAGCCGGTGGATTTCGACCAGTTCCTTTCTGCGGTGCAGCAGCTGGGGCTGTACTGGCTGCTGCTGAACGAGACCCCGCCGCCCCGAAAGACGGAGTAGCGCGGGCGCGGAACCCCCTTCGGTGATGCCGAGCGAAGCGAAGCATCTCCTGTGCCGAGACCCTTCGCTTCGCTCAGGTCGACGATGATCAGCCGCGCAACCTCTTCCGGGTGTAGTTCACCAGGCCGCCGGCGTTGATGATCCCCAGCATGAAGTCGGGGTAGCGGCTGGCCCGGAACAGCTTGCCGGTCCGGCGGTTGAGCACCGTGCCCTCGCTCAGATCCACCTCCAGCTCGTCCCCTTTCTCCACGTCCTCGTCGATCCCCTCGCACTCCACCACCGGCAGTCCGACGTTTATGGCGTTGCGATGGAAAATGCGAGCGAAGGAGGGGGCGATCACCGCGGCGATGCCCGAGGCCTTGATGGCCACGGGGGCATGCTCCCTGGAGGAGCCGATGCCGAAGCTGCGGCCAGCCACGATCAGGTCGCCGACCCGCACCTCCCTGGTGAAGGAGGTGTCCAGATCCTCCATGCAGTGCTTGGCTAGCTCCGCCGGCCGGAACTCCGTCAGGTAGCGGGCTGGGATGATTACGTCGGTATCTACGTTGGGCCCGTACTTCCAGGCTCGACCAACTAGCTTCATGCTACCTCCTCCGGATGAGCGATCCGACCCATGATCGCGGAGGCTGCCGCCACCCCAGGGCTGGCCAGGTACACCTCCGACTCCGGATGCCCCATCCGGCCCCGGAAGTTCCGGTTGCTGGTGCTGACACACCGCTCGCCCGCCGCCAGCACCCCCATGTGGCCACCCATGCAGGGCCCGCAGGTGGAAGTGCTCACCGAGCAGCCTGCCTCCATCAGCACGTCGATGATCCCCTCCTGGAGGGCCTGCCGGTAGATGGTGGGGGTGGCCGGGATCACCATGCAGCGAACGTCCGGGTGAACCTTCTTCCCCCTCATGAGGCCGGCGGCGATGCGGAGATCCGAGAGCCAGCCATTGGTGCAGGCGCCGATGAAAGCCTGATCGATGGTGGTCCCGGACACCTCTCGGACCGGCTTGACGTTGGAGGGCAGGAAGGGAGCCGCCACCACCGGCTCCAGGCTGCTCAGATCCACCTCTACCGTGTCCAGATACCGGGCGCCGGGGTCCGCCTCGTGGACGGTGTAGGGACGCTGGAACCGGCCAGCCAGGAACTCCCGGGTCCGACCGTCGACGGGGAACAGCCCGACCTTGCCCTGGGCCTCGGTGGTCATGTTGGCCATGGTGAAGCGGTCCTCCATGGTCAGATCGGCCACCCCATCGCCGTGGTACTCCATGGAGAGGTAGTTGGCCCCCTCCACCCCGATGCGGCCGATGATGTGGAGGATCACGTCCTTGCCGACCACCCAGGGCGCCCGGCGACCCTTCAGCACTACCTTCAGGGTGTGGGGCACCTTCATCCACACCTCACCGGTGGCCCACGATACCCCCATGTCGGTGTGCCCAACCCCACAGGAAAAGGTGCCGACGGCCCCATAGGTGCAGGTGTGGGAATCGGCGCCGATCACCACCTCGCCCGGCCCCACCAGCCCTTGCTCGGGCAGCAGGGCGTGCTCGATCCCCGCCGGGCCACCCTCGAAGAAGTGCTTGATCCCCTGGGCCCGGGCGAACTCCCGCGAGGCCTTGGCGTTGGTGGCGGCCGCGATGTCCTTGGCAGGACAGAAGTGGTCCATCACCAGGACCACCCGGTCGGCATCCCACACACGCTCGACCCCCAGCCGCTGGAACTCCTCGATGGCCGGAGGAGCAGTGATGTCGTTAGCCATGGCCACGTCGACCTGCACGTTCAGCAGGTCGCCGGCCTCTACTTCCCTTCGCCTGCCGTGGGCGGCAAGGATCTTCTCCGCAACGGTTTGAGGCATGTTACCTCCACTTGGAGTGCGGTGGCTTGCCACCGCTTTGGATCGCCGCGGCTCGATGCGGCAACGGCCAGTGGCGGTAGGACGAGACCCACGCCACCACCGTGACATCGCCCGCCGGGCGGCGGGGCACAGGGCCCCGCCCTTATGTATTGTACCTTAAGACTGCTGCCACAACCCGCTGCCCACCGGGGCAGTGCCCCCGAAGGCCGCCCGAGAGGACTTCCGCCGCGGGCGCTCCACCGGCTTCTCGGCCAC
>JAJZRD010000185.1 GCA_021845945.1 Chloroflexota bacterium | reverse complement strand
GGCAAGGAATGAAGCGGTGGATTGCGGGTATTCGCCTGGGGCTTGGGGTAGTGGTAGGGCTGCTGGTATTGGCGTGCGGGCCCTCCACTCCAACTCTACCTGATGCCACGACCCCGGCGCCGCCGCCTCTCCTCAGCCCGACGCCGGCTCCGGCTGTGTCCCCCTCGGTCGCCCCGACCCCCGGGGCTAGTCCTAGCCCTGCGGCTACTCAGGTGCCCACGCCCACCCTCCGCACCTATGGGGAGCAGGGGCTCATCTCGGCGGTGCAGCAGCCAACCGACATCCAGCTGACGCTGCGCACCATGACCCAGCTCGGGGACTACGTCCGGGGCCTCACGGTGGGGATACCGACTGGATCCGACCTGGTCACCGTAACAGAGCAGACGGCTTCCCTGATGACTCAGGTCCAGCAGCAGATCCCCCAGATGGCCTTCACGCAGCGGCAGCAGGCGATGCAGCTGGAGCAGGAGTTGGTGAGCGGTATAGGCTACGTGCAGACTATCTACATCTACCAGGGCTCCTCCACCGGCCCAACCACTTCCCAAGGGACCGCAGTGGTCGTTCAGGGCACGCCTCTGGTGGTTATCGGCACACCCATGCCCCCGTCGCCAATGTCTCCTCCTTCTCCTGCTCAAGTGCTTGCCAACGACATCCAGCAACTGCAGCTGAACGCGGTGGATATGGCGAAGGGGCATCCCGACGACACCGCCATAACCACCTGGCTGACGTCGATGGTCTCGGTTCTCTCGACCCTCCGGCAGTTGGTCTATCAGCTAGACCCTGCCGATCTGGAACAGATGAGCGGCGGCGTCGCGCAGGCTACGACGACCATGGTCGGTGCGATGCAGGCCTACGTAAGCCCGTAGGAGCCGACTCCTGCCGGCGACTCGGTCGGAGAAACGTAGGGCGGGGTCTCATGCTCCGCTGCCGGTGCGGTGACGACGGCCGGGCGGCGGGGCGGAGCGCACCGCCCTACGTTTCTGTTGCGGCTGTTCTACTCGGGCACGTAGAGCGTGGCCACCTGGGCGACGCGGTCGAACATCCAGAAGGTGGTGGGTATCAGGATCACCGTGAATATGAGGGCGTAGGCCACCGCCATCCAGAGGATCGAGAGCCACGAACCGACGAAGACGAAATAGAGCAACCGCGTCCCCAGGGGGCGCTGCCGGCCGTGGAGCACGTAGTTCCATTCCCTGGCATGGTGCAGACACTCCGGGCGGAGCGATATGAAGATCGGCATACGGTCTATCAACCACAGCCCCACCGGCATCCCAATGATGCTCAATATGAAGACACCGGCTACCCCGGCGACTACGAATCCCAGAGCGTATCCCGCGGTCACCAGGTAGACGCCGCGAAGGGCCCAGTTGTTCTCGCAGGTCTCGATCACCTCGCCATCCCCTTCCCCTTCTTGCCTCCGACTTCGACCGCTACGAGAGCCCGACCGTTGCATAAGCTGGACCCAGAAGTGGCACGAGCCTTGCAACCAGGTAGAAGCAGGATCCCCTTTAGCACTGGTTAACTATCCTCATATGGGGTCCGACAGAGTTCACCAGGAGAAAGCCGATGCACACACTCGTGGCCACGGTGATGGTGGCGGACGGCGATGCTCGCGACCGCCATCTACTTCGTGATCATCTGGAGCAGGAGGATTTCCAGGTGCGGGAGGTGGGTGATGGCCTGCGTCTGCTGGCCCACCTGCAGCGAGAGCTGCCGCACCTGCTGGTGTTGGATCTCCAGCTTCCGGCTGTGGAGGGCATGGAGCTGTGCCGTCGGATCAAGCAGCTGGGGGACGTGCCCATCGTGGTGCTGACGGCGCTGGAGGACGAAGAGGTCAAGCTGAAGGCCCTGGACCTGTATGCCGAAGATTACATTCTGAAACCGGCCAGATATCCGGAGGTGGTGGCTCGAGTCCGTCGGGTGCTGCGCCGTACCTGGCTCTCCTGTCTGCCCATCGGTCCCACCGTCTACGTGGACGACGGGCTCAGCCTGGACTTTTACCGCCGTGAGGTGCGAACCCGGGACGGGGTGTCGCGGCTCACCCCCATGGAAAACCGTCTGCTGCAGCTCCTGGTGCGCAACGCCGGCCAGATCCTGCCCAGCCAGTTGATCCTGGAGAGGTTGTGGGGCGATCCGCACTGCTCGGCGGCTTGCCTCTGGGAATACGTGCGGCGGGTTAGACACAAGATCGGGGACGACGCTTCGAGCCCTCGCTACCTGCTGAATGAACCCGGCCTGGGCTATCGGTTCTCCGTCGTCCTTCCCATGGCCAGCGGCCAGTAGGGTAGGTATCAAGAAGTCTTTGATAGTTCTGGGGACACCCCAGACCCCGCCAGGCGCTGCGCCCTGGACCCGCTTTCTTTGTGCGACTTACTTGAGGGGAGAGGTTCGTTGTACAAGAACATCATGGTCGCCGTCGACAACTCGGAGTGCTCCGGCCACGCCGTCGACCTGTCCATCGAGATGGCCAGGACCATGGGGGCCCGACTGACCGGCAGCCACGTCTACGCCGCACGTCTCCACGACGTCCGATTTCGGCAGTTGGAGCCGGGCCTTCCCGATCGGTTTCAGAGGGAAGATGCCCTCCACCGCCTGAGGGGCGTTCACGACGACCTGATCGGTCGTGGGCTGGAGATCATCTCCGACTCCTACCTGGACGCTTTCGAGGCCCGATGCCGGGAGGCCGGGATCGATGCGGATCGACGGACCCCCGAGGGCCGCAACTACGTCCAGCTGGTGAAGGACGCCCGGGAGAGCCGTTACGATCTGATGGTCATCGGGGCCCACGGGCTGGGGCGGGTGGACCGTTCGGTGCTGGGGAGCGTTTGCGAGCGGGTGGCCCGCCTGGTGGAGTGCGATCTCCTGGTGGTGCGGAACAGACAGTACCCGGTCTCCGGCCCCCTGCTGGTCGCTATAGACGGGAGCGCCCACTCCTTCGCCGCCCTGAGGGTGGCCCTGCAGTTGAGCCGGACCTTCGGGAACCCGGTGTCGGCCGTTGCGGCCTACGATCCCTTCTTCCACAATGCCGCCTTCCGGAGCCTGGCGGGGGTGCTGTCCGGCGAGGCGGCCAGGCTGTTCCGCTTCCAGGAGCAGGAGCGGCTCCACGATGAGATCATCGACGACGGGCTGGCCGCCGTGTACCGGGCCCACCTCCTGCGGGCCCAGGGGTCGGCTGCCCAGGAGGGAATGGCCCTGGAGACCCAGCTGCTGGAGGGGAAGCCCTTCGACGTCATCGCTTCCCGCGTGGAGAAGCTGCGACCCTCCCTCCTGTTGGTGGGCCGGATCGGGGTGCACCACGCCGGCGGCGTGACCCTGGGGAGCACGGCGGAGAACCTGCTCAGGTTGGTCCGGTGCAACGTGCTGGTGGTGAACCAGGGGGTGGACCGGAAGGAGGCCGAGGCCTCCACTATCGAGGCGGCTTCCAACGACCCCGAGCCCTCTCAGGGGGACTCCGAGGTCGCGGTTCGCTGGAGTCCCGAGGCGGAGCAGCGGCTGGGCCGCGTCCCGCCCTTCGTGAGGAAGATGGCTCGGGGGCGGATCGAGGCCTTCGCCCGGGAGAACGGCTATCGGGAGATCACTCTCGAGGTGTATGATCGGGTCCGCCAACGATTTGGGATGTAAGGGGGATTCTCCAGCATGAGTATGACGCCCGAGGAAGCCGGCGCGCTGCACCGGGAGAGCGTCGTCATCGACACCCACTGCGACGTCCTGGGGAGTGTGGTGAAGGGGGAGCGGCGGTTGGGCGAGCGCTCGACCCAGGGGCAGTTCGACCTGCCGAGGGCACTGGAGGGTGGGGTCACCGCCGAACTGCTGGCCATCTACCTGCACGACCCGCAGCCTGGCAGCTGCATGCGCCAGACCGTCCAGTATCTGGACGCCTTCCACCGAGAGGTGGAGGCCTTCTCGGATGTGGCCGTAGCCGCTACTAGGGCCGGCGACATTCTGCGGGCCAAGGAGCAGGGCAAGGTGGCCCTGATCCTCAGCATGGAGGGAGCCGAAGCGCTGGAGGGCGATCTGAACTTCCTTCGGGTCTGCCACCGGCTGGGACTGCGCTCCCTGGGGCTCACCTGGAACCGGCGGAACGAGGCCGCCGACGGGGTAGGCGAACTCCGGACCGGCGGCGGACTCTCGGAGTTCGGCGTGCAGCTGGTGAAGGAGTGCAACCGGCTGGGGATCCTGATAGACATGGCCCACCTGGCGCCGGCCGGCGTCGAGGACGTGCTGGAGATCTCGGAGGCTCCAGTGGTGGTGACTCACGGCAACTGCCACGCCCTCGTGCCCTTCATGCGCAACCTGACCGATGCCCAGCTAGAGGCGATTGCCGCCAGAGGGGGCGTGGTGGGCGCCACGGCGGTGCCTCGCTTCCTGAGTGAGAACGAGAAGCGGGCCCCTCTGAGCGCCATGCTGGATCACGTCGACCATATGGTGAAGGTGATGGGCGAGGATGCCGTCGGGATAGGCACCGACTTCGATGGTGTTCGCGATGCTCGGGTGGAGGGGTTGGAGGACGCCTCGACGATGCCCCACCTGACCCGGGGACTGGCCGAGAGGGGATACAGCCGCGAGACGATCCGGAAGATCCTGGGAGGGAACTTCCTTCGGGTGTTCCGCCAGGTGATGGGATAAACGGCACCGCAAAACGTAGGGCACGTGGCGCGGGTGAGCACAGCGCCACACCTGGGCCCCGCCGCCCGGCGGGCGATGATAGCAGCGACAGCGTAGGGCGGGGCCCTGTGCCCCGCCGCCCGGCGGGCGATGATAGGGACGGCGGCAGGGCAGGGCGCCCTGCCCTACGGATTCGCGACGCTTCGCAGGATTGCCTCGCTCAGGGTCGGACCGCGGCGGAGGAGCCAGCCGCTATCGGCGGTGCGGGTGCCCAGCAGGGTCCAGGCTACTCCCGTGGATGGGTCGGCCCAGGCGAGGCAGCCGGAGGCCCCCGAGTGGCCGAAGGACTCGGGGCTTACCACCGGGGGTGCCGGCGCCCAGTGGGGCGTTTTCCGATCGCGCAACTCCGGGCCCAGTCCCCAGGGGCTGTAATCCCAGATGAGCGGCTTCACAAAGCCCCCTCCCAGCCCGTCCACCTGGTTCTGGGTGGCCTCCGCCACGGTCTCCGGCCGCAAGAAACTCGCGGGGGGTTCCAGGAAGGCGCGAACCAGGGACAGCGCCCCCTCGGGAGTGGTCAGCAGTCCGGCCCAGGGAAGGGCGAGGGAGCGCCAGAAGGGGGAGTTGAAGGGCTCCAGCGGCGTCCTGGCGTGGGTGCCCCGAACCCCGGCCAGGGCGACGGGCGAGCGGGAGGGCTCATCCCCCAGATACCCCTCGATGCCCAGCGGTTCCAGCACCAGAGTCCGAAGGGCGGCAGGGAAGTCTCGGCCTGTCTTGCGCTCGACGACCACTGCGAGAAGACCGTAGCCGACGTTGCTGTACTGGACCCGGTTGAAGGGCGGCCGCTCCAGTGGGGTTCGGAGGCAGGCTTCGGCCAGGGTGCGCCAGCCGAGGCCGGACGCATACGCCGCCATCTCCTCCGGGACGTCCAGGGGTAACCCTGCCGTGTGGCTGAGAAGCCGGCGCAGGGTGACGTCGGGGTGGGCGGCGGCCACCGCCTCGGGCAGGTGGCGAGCCAGGGGATCGTCCAGGGCCAGGCTCCCCACCTCGACCAGCCGGTGCACGGCCAGGGCGGTGGACAGCTTCGTCACCGAGGCCACCGGGAAGAGACTGTCCCCCGCCAGAGGGCGGCCCCTGGCGTCGGTGCCCAGGAAGACCACCCGGGCGGGCTCACCCCGGCGGGCCACCGCGGCGGCTATCCCTTTCATCCGGGATGGTTGTAGGGCGGCCTCCAGGGCCGTCTGCAGAGCGCCAGAAGGGAGAACGGCCAATGGGCTCACCTCGGAGATGTTGTGGGTGGCACAGAGCGGCGGGGGTTTTTGCCCCCGCCCTGCTCCCTTTGCCGGCCATGACAGCGCGATCAACCCCTCGTGGAGGGCGTGCGGGACTACTGCAGCCGGCGCTTGAACAGCAGCCCCGTGCTGTGATGGGATGCCGACACCAGTTGCCAACCGTTGAATCCTAGCTCAGCGACGATCTGCTGAAAAGACTCCCAGGCGTCGCTCGTCTCCTTGTCCCGCTCCAGGGCTACGTTCTGAACTCCCATGGGCTTATAGAAGGTCAACTGGGGGCGGTATCCGTCAGACCACCAGAGTTCGCAGAATTCGTAGTCAGCCATGCTGCACCTCGTTGATTCTATCCCAGGCGCGTGGCCCTACATCCACATAGACAATTATCGTGCCTGCCTCGCGCCGAACCGATGGGAATTCTCAGGATTCAGGAAACCCTCAGCTCTTTCCGACCATTCTCGGCCTCTTCAGCTTCGCGGGGGCCGCCGGGATGGTGGGGGCTTACATGGCGGGGTGGCACAAGGCTGCGTGCCCTACGGCGTGGAATTGCCGAACGATCCGCCGAGCGATTTCGTCTGGCCAGCGGAATCGCTTTAGCGGCCTTATCCGGTCGGGAGGATCGTCCTGGCCCGCTCGACGTCGGTCGGGCGCACCCGAAGCTGGAAGGGCCTCCACACCGTGGCGCCCCAACCACCGGCGCCCGGCCCCAGGGGGACCATCACCACAGGGATGCCCTCGTTCCGCAGCAACTCCGCCCACATCATCGCTTCGGTCTCCGTGTCGAAGGTTGCTACGGGGACCTCTTCTTCTGCCATTTTGCCTCAGGACTTCTTCGTCGCCCTGTTCTCTGCGGGAGCGGGTTCCTGCGAGTCTTCGGCCTCGGGTGTCGCCGCTGCCGGCTGATAGGGGGAGGGCTCGCCGGCGTCCAGCGGGCGGGTCGGTTCGTCCGTCAGCGGCTGCTCCGCGGCCCATTCCTCGGCTGACTCCGGGACCCCGGACGTGGCGTCGGCGGCGTCGGCGCCGATGACGTCGGACTCCAGGTCGGGATCGAGTCTCGGCTTCTTCTTCTCGGGTTGGTCTTTCAAGGCTCGAACTCCAGTCGATACGGGGTTTCCCACGGCTCAACAGTTGCACGTTCCTGACCAGCGTCACGCTGGGGGCGAGAAGGTTCGTTTTCTGCTTCTGTCTATGCTCGATGGCAGGCCGGGGATGGAGATGGGCGGTGAAGAGAGGAAGCAGGCGCGGGAAGAGCTCAAACCGATGGAGGAAAACGGAGCGGCTGCAGCTCGGCGGCTGGCGGATAGACTACGATCGGGAGGCCACGGTCCGGGCCTACGAGAGCTGCGTGGGGGCTCCGGAGAAGTGCACCACCGACGAGTGCAGGAACTTCATCCTGGCCCGTGATCGGGCGTACCCCCCGGAGGTGATCGCCCTCTTGGACCGCCTGGGGATCGACCGACGCTGCGAGGCGGAACTGTATCACATCGCCAGGGTCGCTCCGGGACTCCATCTGTACGGCGGCTGGTTCCACTTCGTCGGTTCGCTGGAGACCGCGGCAGACAGTCTCGAGCGTCTTGGAGAAGACTTCCTGCTCTGGTTCAGAAGCGACACCACTCTGGTGGCCGAGTCCTTTGCGAGGCTTCCCGTAGTCCAACTCGACTTCACCACCGTGGTGCCCTGGGTGCTGGACGTTCCGGAGCCTGTCTCCGCTCCATCGCCTTCGCGGCAGTCGTGGTTCAGGGCTCTCCTGCGGAGGGCCGGCGGTCTCTGGAATCGCTGGCGCAGCCGCCTTTGACTCTTATTAGGCTCATCGCGGTAATGGGTGATCCACTTGCTTATAAGAT
>JAJZRD010000184.1 GCA_021845945.1 Chloroflexota bacterium | reverse complement strand
AGACGTAGGGCACGTGGCGCGAGCTAGCACAGCGCCACGCCCGTGCCCCGCCGCCCGGCGGGGGATGTTAGGCCGGCGGCAGGGCAGAGCGCCCTGCCCTACGCCATTTGGCCGGTGATCTCTGCCAGCGCCTGCCGGAAGTGGTCGGGGCCGATGGTGCACCGCTGGTACAGCCGGTCGGCCGCGGGGCCGTGCCGCTCCAGGAACGCCGCCATGGCCAGGGAGGCGGCCCTGCGGCAGAGGGCTTCCAGGTGGGACCCGGCCAGCCCCTCGCTTTGTGCCGCGAGGGCTGGGAGATCCACATCCGGGGTCAGGGGGCGGCCCCGTGTGTGGACCCGTAGGATGTCCAGCCGGGCCTCCCGGTCGGGCAAGGGGAGCTCCAGCCGCAGGTCGAACCTCCCCGGCCGCAGGAGGGCCGGGTCCACCAGGTCCGGCCGGTTGGTGGCGGCCAGCACCACCACCCCCAGATCGTCCTGCAGGGCGTCCAGCTCGTTCAGCAGCTGGCTCACCAGCCTCTCGGAGGCCTGATCCACCCCCGCCGTTCCCCGGACGGGGGCGAGGGCGTCCAGGTCGTCGAAGAAGAGCAGGCAGGGTGAGCTCTGCTTGGCCTTGCGGAACACCTCCCGCAGCGCCTTCTCCGACTCTCCGAGCCACCTGGAGAGCAGCAGCGTGCGTTCGACGGTGATGAAGGGGACGTCGGCCTCGCCGGCCAGGGCGTTGGCCACCAGGGTCTTGCCGGTGCCGGGCGGACCCACCAGCAGGATGCCCCTCGGCTGGGGTGCCCGCAGGTGGTGGCTGAGGGCGGGATGCTGCAGGGGAGACTGGACCGCCGCCTGGAGAAGCTCCTTGACCCCGTCGAGCCCGCCGACCTGCTGCCAGGTGGCCGAGGGCTTCTCGGCGAACAGCTCCCGGCGGGCCGTCGGCTCCACCTCCTTGAGGGCCTCCCGGAAGTCCGCCAGGGTCACCTGGATCTCCCCCGACGTGCCGTTGGTGGGGATCTCGCGGCCGTCGTGGAGGTCCGGCAGGCGCCGCCGCAGGGCGTTCATCCCGGCCTCCTTGCACAGGATCTCCAGGTCGGCTCCCACGAAGCCGTGGGTGATCCTGGCCAGATGCTCCAGATCCACCTCGGGCGCCAGCGGCATCCCCCTGGAGTGGATCTTCAGGATCGACAGCCTCGCCCTCTGGTTGGGCACGCCGATCTCCAGCTCTCGGTCGAAGCGGCCGGGCCGCCGGAGCGCCGGATCCACCATCTCCGGCACGTTGGTGGCGCCGATCACCACCACCTCGCCTCGGGAGACCAGGCCGTCCATCAGGGCCAGAAGCTGTGCCACCACCCGCTTCTCCACGTCGCCCACCACCACCGACCGCCGCGGCGCGATCGCGTCGATCTCGTCCAGGAAGACGATGCTGGGGGCGTGGCGCGTGGCCTCCTCGAAGATCTCCCGCAGCCGGGCCTCGCTCTCCCCGTAGTACTTGTGGATGATCTCCGGGCCGTTGACGTGGATGAAGTGGGCCTGGGTCTCCGTGGCCACGGCGCGGGCGATCAGGGTCTTGCCGCAGCCGGGAGGGCCGTAGATCAGCACCCCCTTGGGGGCCTCGACGCCCAGGCGGGCGAAGAGATCGGGGCGATTGAGGGGCAGCTCCACCATCTCCCGCACCCGCTTCACCTCGCGCTCCAGCCCCCCGACGTCCTCGTAGGTCACGTGGAAGCTCTTATCGTGGTTGGTATCGGCGTGGAGCAGCTGGACCTCGGTATCCTTGGTCACCAGCACCGGCACTTGGGCTGGCGCCGTACCTGCCACCGTGAACAGCTGGCCGCGGGCGCCATAGGGGGTGGCTCGGATCACGTCGCCGGCGATGACCGCCAAACCCACCAGCGACTGGGCCAGCAGCTGCAGATCATCCTGACGTTGGAAGCTGCGGGTGGTGTCCACCGGGGTGAGCACCAGGGAGAGGGCGGCCTTAGCCGGCGTCTTGGCGACCCGGACCTTCTCGTCGATCCCCACCCCAGCGTTGCCTCGAACGACGCCGTCGGCCTGGATCAGCGCCGTCCCCACCAGCTCGGGGGAGAGGGGGACGGCCCGGGCCACGGTCGACTTCTTGTTGGTTATCCTGACCGCGTCGCCCGGGTGGAGCTGTAGGGACTGAAAGGCGACGGGATCGAGATGAACGATGCCTCGACCGGTGTCTTCGGGGTTGCCCTCGACGACGCGGAGGGTGACCTCTGGGGCTTCGACGGCGCCGTCAACCACGACCAGCCTCCTGGAAGCAGAAGTTGGAACATTGTATACAGGTATACCCCGTGCGCGGGTTGCTGTCAACCGGAGTGGGGTGGATGGCTCTGGTCTGGGGGCGGGGAGGGGTGCGGATCTTGCGATCCTCGGTCCGTCCACGGTCGGGCCGGTCCGCGGGTCGGGGGATGAGATGACTCCACGACCAGTAGAGGGCCATGGAGGCCGGCATTCACGACGGGAATGGGCTGTCGGGGGCGACGAAGATGCGTACGAGGTGGTACGGCAGGGATACGGGCTTGACGGTGCGGATGTTCGTCACCATGTTCCTTCTCTTCGCCGTCTACCTGGGCTTCCTGGCCATCCTCTTCTGGGCCGGGGCGGGCTACATCACCATCGCCGTGGTGGGCGGCGTCCTGCTGCTGGTGCAGTACTTCTACTCCGACCGACTGGTGCTCTGGTCTCTGGGAGCTCGGATAGTATCGCCCGAGGAGGCGCCTGAGCTGCACGGCACGGTGGATCGACTGGTGGCCCTAGCCGACCTGCCCAAGCCGAAGGTGGCGATCGTAGACAGCGAGGTGCCCAACGCCCTGGCCACGGGTCGAAACCAGCGGAACTCGGTGGTGGCGGTGACCAGGGGGCTGATGGAGCGGCTGGATCCCCCCGAGCTGGAGGCTGTGCTGGCTCACGAGCTGACCCACGTGAAGAACCGGGACATGACGGTGATCACCATTGCCAGCTTCCTCTCCACCGTCGCCTTCTTCGTCATGCGCAACTTCGCCTTCATGGGCTTCTATGGCGGACGGCGGCGGGACGGCGGCGCTTCGGCCTTCGCCCTGGTCTACCTGGCGTCGCTACTGGTGTGGCTGATCAGCTTCTTCCTGATTCGGGTACTGTCTCGATACCGGGAGTATGCCGCCGATCGGGGCTCCGCCATCATCACCGGAGCGCCCTCTCAGCTGGGCTCGGCCCTGCTGAAGATCAGCGGCACCATGCAGCGGATCCCCCAGCGGGACCTGCGGGAGGTGGAGGGGATGAACGCTTTCTTCATCTTTCCGGCCATCACGGGCGGTTCCGTGATGGAGCTGTTCTCCACCCACCCCTCGCTGGAGCACCGGCTGGCCCGGCTCGAGCGCATGCAACAGGAGATGGAGGGTCGTTGAGAATCCTGGACATTCTTCTGGGGCGGACGCGTCCCGTCCCTTCGCAGCTTGACCGGCTGTTCGCCATTTCCACCGCCTACCTTACCCTCACGGCGGACCTGCAGCTGACCCCCGGTGGTCGCGCCGGCGTCACCTTTCGGCCGATCGACTCGTCCCAGTTCGAGGCGCTTGAAACGGAGCTGGAGGGGATACTGCGGATCAGCGGGCAGGAGACGGGGGCCACCATCCACACGGAGACCGATAGCTTCGGTTTTCAGTGGGTGACGCTGCAGGACCCAGACTTCCAGGAGTTGGTCTCCACCATCCACCTGGTCAGTCTGAACCTGCAGGATCGGGGCTTCGCCGACCAGCTGCTGGCGGCCGTCTTCAAGTTCCTGGACCACGGCGAGCCGGTCTACTGGGTCTACAACTACAAGCGGGGCAGCTTCTACGCCTTCGTGCCGCGCGGCGAGTCCCACGATCGGGACAACGCCTTGGAGCTCCGGCTGAAGGCCGCCATGGAGAAGGAGCTCCCGATGGAGCAAGAGCTGGAGCGGTGGTACGCCCTGTGGGGGATCCCGCTGTAGCCCGTCTTCTCCCCTTTCCCTCTGCGAGAGGCGTGGACCGGCCAGAGGGCAGGTCCACAGGGTGAGGGCTACATTCCCTCTCCCTCTGGGAGAGGGTCAGGGTGAGGGCTCAGCCGGCAGCGTCGAATCAGCCCTCACCCGCCCTCGCTTCGCTCGGTCGGCCTCTCCCAGGGGGAGAGGCGGTACGCAATCCCCGGCGACCTCTCCTTTTAGGAGAAGCGATGCGCCATAGCCCGCCTGCCCCTCCTGTCGCCTACATCGCTCGCTCCCCCGCCTCGAAAAGCTTTCTGGCCTCCTGAATGGAGGTATCGGGCGGTGGCACCACCAGGTCCGATTCCACGATCTCCTGGGCAGGCACCCGCTGCCCCTGGCCTCGAACCACGTCGGCCAGCTCGTGCAGCAGTCGATGGAACTCGGCCTCGTCGTCGTTGGCCGTCGCCGCCATCAGCCGGTCGTCGAGGTCGTGGATCCTGTCCAGTGCCCCGCTATCGACCCGATACTGTCCCTCGGTGGCGATCCGGACGATCATTGCCCCTCCTTCAACTGCTTTGGCTGCTCACCGGACCGAGGGGGCTGAGGCAGGCCCATCTGCTGCTTCATCTGCTGCAGCTCCCGGTCGACGTTCTGGCCGGCGCTGATCTGGGCCAGCTCCCGCTCGACGGTGTCGCTGGGCGCCGCGATCTCCTCGAGGGTTCCCGCCGTCACCAGCTCGTCGATGGCCCCGGCTCGAGCCTGGAGTTGCTGGGTCTTCTCCTGAGCCCGATCCACGGCCATGCCGACGTCGGCCATCTCCTCGGAGAGCCCCGTGAGGGATTCCCCGATCCTCACCTGGGCCTCGGCGGCCGAGTACTGGGCCTTGATGACCTCCTTCTGGGTTCGGAAGGCCTCGACCTTGGCGGTTAGCCGCTGCTCGGTCTCGGTCAGCTTCTCCTGCTGCCCCTCGAGGTCGGCGATCTGTGGGTCCAGCCCCTGGATCTGCTGGAGGGCCGCCTGTTTTCGCTGCAGCGCCATGCGGGCCAGGTCCTCCCGATCGGCGCTCAGCGCCCTGCGGGCCTGGTCGTCCAGCTGGCTGGTGTTCTGCTTCAGCTGTGCTTCCTGCAGCTCGAGGCGGCGCCGGGCGGCGACCACCTCGACGATCCCCCGCCGAACGTCCTGGAGGTGCTCCAGCTGCTTCTGATAGGCGTAGTCCATGGTCTGCCGTGGGTCCTCGGCCCGGTTCAGCAGGTCGTTCACCTTGGACTTGATAACGGTGGACATCCGCGAAATCAGTCCCATGCTCACTTCCCCCTTCCGTGACGTAGAGAGGGTGCAGGGAGGCAGCTTTCGTGCCCAAGGTGGGCGCCATCGGCATGGGCAGACAATGGGAGGGCGAGCCTCCCGGCGAGCCACGTGTCTACCTCGTAAGGCGGCTCGGCAGGAGCCTCGCCCTCCCGAAGTGCAGGGTGAGGCCTGAGGCGCGAGGCAAGGGGTCAGGCTACGTTCTTGATGAGGCTCAGGTTGCCGGTCTTGGCGGCCTCCAGGATGGGGGCCATGTACTCGTCCACCATCTCGGCGGTCATCGGCACCGGCATGTTCTCCAGCTTCATCTTCAGGGACGGATCCTTGGCCGCTGCCAGGGCTCGCCGGATGTGCTCGTCGGTGAACCCCTTCACCTCGCCCAGGCTGGTGGGGAAGCCGATCTTCTGGCCCAGGGCGATCATCGCCTCCGCGACGGCCATGCCGAGGTCGCGACCCCGCAGCCGGTCCACGTTGGCGGAGGTGAAACCGGCCTCCTTGAAGATCCTGCCAACCATCCGGAGCGGCTCCTCAGCGGCCGGCGCGAAGAAGACGGCGTAGTAGGGGTTCATTATGTAGCAGGCTCGGCCGTGGCTCAGGATGTCCACCAGGGAGAAGCTGGTCAGGTGGGCGCCGTTGGTGCCGCCCAGCATGATGGCGTAGCCGCCCAGGTCGGTGGCCAGACCCAGGGCAGTCCGGGCCTCCATGTCGCTGCCGTCCTTCATGGCCCGCTCGAGATACTCCACCACCAGGCTGATGCCGACCTGGGCCACCTCTATCATCTTCTGATGGTAGGGCTTGCCCATGGAGTCGAAGAGCACTTCCAGGCAGTGGGACACGCCGTCCAGGGCGCCGTCGGCGGTGAAGCCGGGGGGCATTGAGCGGGTCATGTCGTAGTCGAAGATGGCGCGGGTGGGGACGATGGCCGGATCCACCACCAGCTTCTTCTGGCCCGACGCGACGTCGGTGATGTTGGAGTACTTGGTCAGGTGGGCACCCGTGCTGGCGGCAGCCTGGATGGCCACGACCGGAGTCAGGGTCTTGCCCGTTTCCTTCAGCTTCTTGGAGACCTCGCCGGTGCCGAAGTAGTCGGTGATGGCGCCGCCGAGGGTGCGCAGAACCTCAGCCGACTTGACGGCGTCGATGGTGCTGCCGCCGCCCATCACCACGATGACGTTGGGGTTCGCGGCCTTCAGCTCGCCAGTGATCCGCTGGAGGTCCTCCCGGGGCGCATTGGGCCTAGCACCCTCGATCCCCGCCGCCACCTGGACGCCGGCCGAGGCCAGGGAGTCCTTGATCCTGTTGACGAACAGGTCGTTGCCGGGGAAGACGTCGTAAACGAAGGCGGCCCGCTTGCCCAGCTCAGCGGCAAGCTTGCCGACCTGGCCCAGGACGCCGGAGCCGAAGACGTACTTGTCGCCTTGAAACTCGCGCATCAGTTGGCGGGCTCTCTCAATGTCTGCCATTACATCCTCCTCTCTCTCCGTCGAGATGGTTGTAGCTGAAACCGTAACAAGATAGCACGAAAGGCATCCGGGTGCACGCCTAAACAGCAGAGAGTGTAGCGTCGAGGGTTATCCCCGGTGCGGCCGCCCGATCGCCCGGTCCTCTTGTTGACGCGGGAAAGATCTGTGATTATCATGGCTGGCACTCAAGGCGCTGAATCCGGGTCGGGAAGGAGGCTCGGGGGAGGCGCGTCGAGTTGGCTTTCTGGAACGGACCCGGCTGGAGCGCCGATCTGCGCGGGGATTGGCCGGACCGCTCCGAGGCGGATCCAGCGGGGAAGAGAAACAGACAGTAGGTAGGAGGAGAGGGTCGGATGGCCTTTAAGATCACCGAGGATTGCATCAGCTGCGGCGCTTGCGAGTCGGTGTGCCCGAACGAGGCGATTAACCAGGGCGCGGAGTTCTACGAGATCGACGGCGGCAAGTGCAAGGAGTGCGAAGGGTCCTACGACACCCAGCAGTGCGCCTCCGTCTGCCCGGTCGACGCCTGCATCAAGGGGTAACACCGAGCAGCCCAGGCGGGATAGCCGAGTACCCAGTCGCGGAAGGGACGGGACACGCCGGCCACCCTCTCGCCGCGACTGAGCGACAACCGACCGGGGAAGCCGAAAAGGCTTCCCCGGTTTGCGTTTTCTCCCCATCGGCGGGGGCACCAAACCCCACGCCCTGCGGGAGATAGGATCTTCCCCCTCTCCTCCTCTCCCTGGTGCCCCACCAAAGTGAGCAAGGCCGCACTCGACCCTCGCCCGCCACTAAAGGGGCGGGCTGAGAGAGCGAAGCCCACTGAAGGGGCTGGGCCCAGTCCGCTTTAGCGGACTTTGCTCTCTCAGCCCTGGACTTGAGTCCAGGGCGAAGCCGGATCGCGAGCCAAGGGTCTTGTCAGCCTTGGGACGGCGGCTCCGGTAGTGTATGAACCATTGCGGAAATAGCGGGGGGAACGGCCTTGGGGGTAGGGGATAGGTGGTCTGCAGCAGGCGGCTCCTGTTGTTGAAGGAACAGGCAGTTGTAGGCAGGGTTGAAGA
>JAJZRD010000183.1 GCA_021845945.1 Chloroflexota bacterium | reverse complement strand
GCTGGAGGTGGGCAAGCTACCCATCGACCCCCTGCTGCGGGAGCGTTTTGGCGACAGGGCCGTGGAGCTGGCCCTATCTGGAGGTGAGGACTACGAGCTGCTGTGCACGGCCTCGCCGGAAGCGCTGTCCCGGGCCCGGTTATTGCTGCACGCCATGGGCACGGATCTTACCGTGGTCGGAGAGGTGCAGGATCGCGGCGGCGAGGCCCCCCACGTGATGCTGGTCGACGAAGACGGCCGCCGGTACGAGCCGAAACGGTCGGGATGGGAGCACTTCACGGCAGATGGCGACGCGGCACCCAACCGGTAGGCATCTGGGGTTTGTGAGCCGGAGCGCGGAGCAGACCAGGGCCTTCGGCGTCCAACTGGGCGGCAGGCTGGCGCCGGGCGACGTGATCCTGCTGCAAGGTCCCTTTGGGGCAGGAAAGACCACCCTGGTGCAGGGCCTCGGCTCCGGTTTGGGGGCGGAGGGCAGGGTCACCAGCCCCTCCTTCACCCTGATCAACGAGTACCACGGCAGGCTCACCCTGTACCACGTGGATCTCTTTCGGCTGAGCAGCCTGGACCGGGAGATGGAGCAGGCGATCGAGGACTGCGAGTCGAGCGATGGGGTGACGGTGATCGAGTGGCCGGACCTGCTTCCTACCGACCTGAAGAGGGGGGCTTTACGGATCGACATGGAGGTGGTGGACGACGACGAGCGCAGCTTCCTGGTCCACGCCGAGGGCACTCGGTGGAGCGCCGAGGAGTTGACGGCGATGATGCAGGCAGCCCTTCACGGCAAGGGCGAGGGGGCGGCGTAGAGTGATCCTGGCCCTGGATACCTCGACGGCCATCGCCAGCGTGGCCCTATACGACGGATCGGTCTCCGGGGAGGTAACCTGGAGGTCCGGGAGGGGCCACTCGGTGGAGCTGTTGGCGCAAGCCTCGGCCCTGATGCGGCTGCGACGGGTTGAGCCGGCCCAGTTGACGGCGGTCGCGGTGGCGATCGGGCCGGGCTCCTACACGGGACTGCGAGTGGGCTTGGCGGCCGGCAAGGGGCTGTGTCTCGCCCTGGGGATCCCCATGGTGGGGGTGTGTAGCCTGGACATCCTGGCCGAGGCCCAACGGGAGGCCTGCCTTCCCGTCAGGCCGCTGCTGGACGCCGGGCGGCACCGGTTCGCCACTGCCCTTTACCGCCGGCAGAACGGGGAGCTACGGCGGGTCGGTCCCATCGAGGGCAGGAGCCTGCCCGAGATCCTGGAGGGGATCACCGAGGAGACGCTGCTGTGCGGCGATGTCGGGGAGCTGGCGACCGGCGGATCTCCGGGGAACAGGCCGATCCGGATAGCGAGCCCGGCATCCTCTCTTCGTAGGGCGGGCTATCTGGCGGAGATAGGCTGGAGGCGCTACCAGCAGGGCGAGCTGCAGGACGCCAGGCAGGTGGAGGCCTTCTATCTGCCTGCAAAGGAGGAGAGCTAGCCATTCGCGCTGAAGAGCAGCCTCCCTTCGTGATAGAGCCTATGCGACTTGAGGACATCCCCGCGGTGATGGAGGTGGAGCGGGAATCCTTCACCATGCCGTGGCCCGGCAACGCTTACCGCCGCGAGCTGAAGGAGAACCGCCTCGCTCGCTACGTGGTGGCGCGACGCACCTTTCCTGTGCCGGAACGGGACGGCGCGACGCCGAGTGGTGTGGATGAGACGGGGCAGCCCCCCCACCCAGGAGGCCTGAAAGGGCTGCTGGATCGGTTGGTGGATGTCCTGGGAGGTCCCACGGCGGGCGAGACCCCGCAGGAGATGGACGAGAGGGCCCGGCGTGTGGTGGGCTATGCCGGCCTGTGGTTGATGGTCGACGAGGCCCACGTCACCTCCATCGCCGTCTCACCCCTGTTCCGCGGCTTCGGCGTGGGCGAACTGCTGCTCCTGGCCCTGGTGGACGTCTCCCGGGAGATAGGTGCCCAGTACATGACCCTGGAGGTCAGGGTCAGCAACACCCTGGCCCAGAGGCTGTACCGGAAGTACGGGTTCAAGGAGACCGGCGTCCGCCGGCGGTACTACAGCGACAACAACGAGGATGCCCTGATCATGTGGTCCGACCCCCTGGAGTCGCCGGGCTTTCTGCACATGGTCGAGGATCAGCGGCGGACCCTGATGGAGCGGCTGCGCTCGCCCCAGCTACGGTCCCAGCTGAGAGCCAAGGGCGCCCAAGCCTAGCCGCATTGAGACGTTGACTTCCAGTAGAGCAGCGTCGCCTCCGACCCTGCTCGTTCCCCGCACGGCGAGCATTTCGATGGATGCCCCGAATGCCCCTGCCAGCGCAGAGGGGCCGAGCGTGCCCCCCGATATGGTAGAATCTTACTGACCCCTCTAGGGGCGACCGGCCGGTCGGCCCCACTTACAACCTTCCGACATGGACGCCGTGTTGGGGGCAGGTCTGAGACCCGCCCTGGCATCGTAGCTCCGGATCGAGATCACGCCGCTGGGGGGCTGCAAGGAGGCACGATGGCAGAGAAGTTCGCATTGATCGATGGCAATGCCCTGGTGCACCGCGCCTTCCACGCCCTTCCCCCCCTTACCAGTCCCAAGGGTGAGCTGGTGAACGCGGTCTACGGCGTGGCCACCATGCTGCTCAAGGTGCTCCAGGAGATGCACCCCGAGTACGCCGCCGCCGCCTTCGATACCCCGGTCCCCACCTTCCGGCACGTGGAGTTCGAAGGCTACAAGGCTCAGCGGGGGCCCGCACCCGAGGGTCTCCACGAGCAGTTCGGTCGAGTCCACGAGCTGCTGGAGGACCTGGGCATTCCCACCTATCGGGCCGATGGCTACGAGGCCGACGATCTGTTGGGAACCCTCTCTCGGCAGGCGCGGGAGCAGGGCGTGGAGGTAGTGATAGTCACTGGGGACACCGACGCCCTCCAGCTGGTGGCGCCGGGAATCACCGTGCTGACCTCCCGCAAGGGCTTCACCGACACGGTGCTGTACGACGAGCAGGGGGTGAGAGAGCGGTACGGGGTGGACCCCGCGCAGCTGGTGGACATGAAGGCCCTCAAGGGGGATGCCTCGGACAACATTCCGGGGGTCCCGGGCGTCGGCGAGAAGACCGCCTCCAAGCTGGTGTCGGAGTTCGGCAGCCTCGACGGGATCTACGCGGGGCTGGACAGGCTGCCCGAGAAGCAGAGGCAGCTGCTCGCGAGCTACCGGGAGCAGGCCTACTTCTCCCGGCGGCTCGCCCAGATAGTGACCGACGTGCCCGTACAGCTGGAGCTCGAGAAGTGCAGGCTGGGGAGCTACGACCGTGCGCGGCTGGTGGAGCTGTTCCGGGAGTTGAACTTCAAGAGCCTGGTGGATCGAATCCCCAAGGCATGGCAGGACAACGGCACGAACGGTGAGAGTGCCGCGACGGCCGGCGAGGGGATGGAGGGCCAGCTGGCTCTCTTCGCCCTGGGGTCGGCGGGGGCATCGGCCTCCCAGGCGCCCGTCCATCACACGGTCCCCGATGCCGACCGGGGGTTGGCGGCCGCGACTGCCGGGTCGGTGAAGGCCGGCTACCAGGTGGTGAGCGACGAGGCCCAGCTGGCGAAGCTGGTGGAGAGTCTGCGAGGCGCCCCCCTCTTCGCCCTGGATCTGGAGACCACCGGCACGGATCCCTTGAAGGCGGATCTGGTGGGGCTCTCCTTCTCCACGGAGCCGGGGATCGCCTACTACGTGCCGGTGGGCCACTTGCCTCCTTCGGCTCGGGGGCTGAGCCTGCTGACGGCGGAGTCGCCGGAAGAGGCCGAGGAGGAGCTGGAGCAGCTTCCCCGCGACGAGGTGCTGCGTGCCCTCAAGCCGCTGCTGGAGAACGAGCGGATCCTGAAGTGCGCTCACAACGGGAAGTACGACATGCTGGTGCTCTCCCAGTATGGGGTCGAAGTGCGGGGGATGCAGTTCGACACCATGGTGGCCGCCTACCTGCTGGAAAGCACCCAGCGGTCCCTGGGCCTGAAGGATCTGGCCTGGTCGAGACTGAAGGTGGAGATGGCGACCTACCAGTCGCTGGCCGGCAAGGGGAAGAACGCCGTCACCCTGGATCAGCTGCCCATCCGCCGCGTTGCCGACTACAGCTGCGCCGACGCCGACATGACCCTTCGCTTGAAGGTGGATCTTCAGCCGGAGCTGACGTCGACGGGGCTGGAGCCCCTTTTCGAGCGGGTCGAGATGCCGCTGGTGCCGGTGCTGGTGGACATGGAGCGGGTCGGGGTGGCCGTGGACGTGGACTACCTGAAGGAGCTGAGCCGGGAGCTGTACCAGCGGACTCGGGAGCTGGAGACCGCCATCTCGGAGTCGGTGGGCCACAGCTTCAACCTGGCCTCGACCCAGCAGCTGGCCTCGGTGCTCTTCGGCGAGTTGAAGCTCTCGCCCACCCGGAAGACGAAGACCGGCTACTCCACCGACGCCGACGTGCTGGAGGAGCTGCGCGGCACCCATCCGGTGGTGGAGCTGATCCTGGAGCACCGGCAGCTCACCAAGCTGAAATCCACCTACGTGGACGCCCTGCCGCTCCTGGTCAACTCCAGGACCAACCGGCTGCACACCTCCTTCAACCAGACAGCGACCGCTACCGGGCGGCTCTCCTCCAGCGATCCGAATCTGCAGAACATCCCCATCCGGACTGAGATGGGGCGGAGGGTCCGGAAGGCCTTCGTGGCCGAGAAGGAGAGCTGGACGCTGCTGTCGGCCGACTACAGCCAGATCGAGCTGAGGGTGCTGGCGCACATGACCGGCGACCCGGCGCTGGTGGAGGCTTTCCGGCGTGGAGAGGACATCCATGCCGCCACGGCTGCCCAGGTGTACGGCATCCCAATCGCCGACGTGACCCCCACCGAGCGGCGGATCGCCAAGACGGTCAACTTCGGGGTTCTGTACGGGATGAGCGACTACGGCCTTTCCCGGGACACAGGACTCCAGCGAAAAGAGGCGGCGGCCTTCATCGAGAGCTACTTCCAGCGGTACGGCTCGGTGGCCGGCTTCTTCGACAAAGTGAAGCAGGACGCCGTGGAGAAGGGCTACGTCAACACCCTGTTGGGCAGGCGCCGGTACATCCCGGAGATTCGCACCACCCACAAGGGGTTGAAGCAGGCGGCCGAGCGGATGGCCATCAACATGCCGATCCAGGGGACGGCGGCGGACATCATCAAGATCGCGATGATCAACCTCCACCATCGGATCCGGGAGCAGGGTTTGAAGGCCCGAATGATCCTGCAGGTCCACGACGAGCTGCTGTTCGAGTGCCCGCGGGAGGAGATGGAGCTGCTCGCCCGCGAGGTGAAGCGGATCATGGAGTCCGCGATGGCGATGCAGGTGCCGCTGGTGGTGGACCTCAAGATCGGCCACAACTGGGACGAGATGGGCGGCTACCCGCTGTAGTCGCAGAATCCCCTCTCCCTCTGGGAGAGGGTCAGGGTGAGGGCTGGATATCGCCCTCCCTGCCCTCCGAGGACAACCGATGACCGACTGGTCTGACGCCTCTCAGGTCGTCTTCGACGTCGACGAGAAGCTGCTGAGCCTTCCCTACACCCTCGACTGTGGACAGGCCTTTCGATGGAAGCTTCGCCACGGTTGGTGGGTGGGCGTGGTGCGAGGCCACGCCGTTCGATTGCGCCGCGAAGGGGGAACACTCCTCGGCCAGCTGTACCCACAGCATCCGGAGGCCGCCGCTTTCCTGGCTTCCTACCTGCGGCTGGAGGTGGATCTGGCTAGGCTGTACCGCGATTTCTCCTCGGCCGACCCCTGGATCGCCGAAGCCGTTTCCGCCTTCTCCGGCCTGCGGGTGCTGAACCAGGAGCCCCAGGAGACCCTCCTTTCCTACGTCTGCTCGACGGCCAACTCTGTGCCCAGGATCTCCAAGGCGGTGGAGGAGATGTCTCGCCGCTACGGTCGGTCGATCGGCTCCCTGGAGGGGGAGGAGTTCTACGCCTTCCCGTCGGCCCACGCCCTGGCCGAGGCGCCGGAGGGGGAGCTGTGGAAGGAGTGCGGTCTGGGCTGGCGGGGCACCAACCTGAAGCGGGTGGCCGCCGAGCTGCTGAAGAAGCCGGAGGCGTGGCCCGAGCAGCTTCGGCCTCTACCCTATCGAGAGGCGAAGGCTCGGCTGATCGAGTTGCGGGGGGTAGGGGCCAAGATCGCCGACTGCGTCTGTCTTTTCTCCCTGGGGAAGGACGAGGCGGTACCGGTGGACACCCACATCTGGGCCGTGGCCAGGGAGATCTTCGATGCTCAGGTGACCACCAAGAGTCTCACCCCCGCCACCTACGAGCTGGTGGCCGGCCTCTACCAGGATCGGTATGGCCCCTTCGCCGGCTGGGCCCAGGAGTACCTCTACCTCCAGAGACGGGCATTGCAGGGGAGGGTGAAGTCGCTGGGGGCCGAATAGCAGACTCCTCAGGATTACGGCGTAGGGTACGACGAAGGGGATGGTGATCGCGGCAGCCAGGCTGCCGAGCACCGCCTCCAGCTTTCCCAGGACGAGCGCCCCCGCCGGCTGCCGGTGCCGCCATCAGGCCGCGGCTCGGTCTTCGCTCGCTGTCGAGCCTTCCAGGGTGACCAGGGCGATGCCACCCAGCAGGCCCGCGTCGTCGCCGAGGCCGGCCGGCACGATCTCCAGTCCCTGCTGGCAGGAGGCCATGGTCCTGGAGCGCACGGTCTGCCGAACGGCATCCCACCATATCGGTCCGGCGTTGAGGCTGATGCCCCCACCCAGGATCACTCGCTGGGGATTGAACAGGTGGGCCAGGTTGACCGCCCCTACCCCCATGGCGATCCCCGCTTCCCGCAGTAAGTGGATGGAGGCCTCGTCCCCCCGGTAGGCCATCTCGGCCACCCGCTGGGCGGTGATCTCCTCCGGCTTCAGGCCGCTGAGGGCAGTCTCGATCCCCGATGCGACCATCTGGCGGGCTCGCCGCCCGATGGAGGTGCCCGAGGCCAGCCACTCCAGGCAGCCCACGTTCCCGCAGGCGCACCTCTCGCCCTGCATGTCGATGGTCATGTGGCCCACCTCTCCGGCGAAGCCCCCGGTGCCCAACAGCAATCGGTCGTCGACGATCACCCCTCCCCCGATTCCGGTGCTCACCGTGACGTAAACCACGTGACGATAACCCTTGCCGGCCCCGTAGCGATGCTCTCCCACCGCGGCCAGGTTGGCGTCGTTGCCCACCTGGACGGGCATACCGTACCTTTCCTCGAACAGCTGCTTCAGAGGGACCCTATCCCAGCCGGGCATGTTGGGCGGGTTGTAGATCACCCCTGTCCACGGGTCCAGGGGGCCGGGGGCAGCAATTCCTATGCCTTTCACGCTGTCCCGATCCTCGACGACGGCCAGTGCCTCGTCGATGGTTGCGTGTATGCTCTCCAGTACCGCCTGGAGACCCCGCTCGGTTCGGGTGAGGCGGGATGTTCGCCACTCGACGACGCCGTCGGCGGTGGCCACCGCCACCCGGAAGCGGGTTCCGCCCAGATCGATCGCCACCGCGCGCTCGCACGGCTGGGTGTTTGCCATCGTTGTCTTTCCTTGCTTGGGGGATTAACGAACTGCGGGGAGTTTATCAGGTAAAGCTGGAGTTTGGAGTTGCTCGTGCCCCTTGCCGGGCAACACCATTGGGCAAATCGGCTTCCGGCGGGCGATGGCCTCGACAGCGTAGGGCGGGGCCCTGTGCCCCGCCGCCCGGCGGGCGATGTCAGGCCGGCGGCAGGGCAGAGCGCCCTGCCCTACGGGATTCTGGGATCAGGTCGATGGCTTGCTAGAGGGCTCCAAATCGGGCACGGGGTGTGATATTGAGGGGAAAGGATCTGGAAAGGGGACAGACGAGTTGCCATCGGACGACC
>JAJZRD010000182.1 GCA_021845945.1 Chloroflexota bacterium | reverse complement strand
GCCTTGGCGGCGCCCAGGTCGTCGGCCGAGGAGGCGGGCATCGACTTGTAGTACTGAGCGACCATCTCCAGCGCCTTCTTCGCCTGCGGGCTGGAGGTGTCCAGCACCCCGTCCACGAAGGGCTTGTCGGTGAGGGTGCTCAGGATCGGTAGATAGCCCCGATGGGCGACCTTCCAGTCGAAGCCGATGGGGTACACCTTGTCGCCGTACTTGGCCTTGATCTTGTCGATGTACTGGTTCACCTCATCCCAGGTGGCCGGGGGCTTGCTGAACCCGGCCTCCTTCAGCATGGAGGGGCGGTAGATCCAGCCCACCACGTCGGTGGCCAGGGGGTACATGTAGATCTTGTCGCCGAACTTGCCCTCGTTAAGCAGGTTGGGGTAGCAGTCGTCGATGGCGCTCTTGGGCAGCAGGTCGTTCAACGGCTCCAGCAGGTCGAGGGCCACCAGGGGCGCTACCTCGCCCCAACCGTAGACGCCGATGATCACGTCCTTGGAGGAGGTCTGCTGGGTGGCCTCCATCTGGATCTTCTTGGGCATGTTGGAGACACCGGCCCAGTCCTCTGGGATCGGTTGCAGCTCCACCTCCACATCCGGGTGGGCCTTCATGTAGTCGTCGGCCAGTTCTTGGATCTTGATCCCTTGCTGCACCCATCCCACTACCCCGACCACCAGTTTGGATTTCTGGCCGGAGGCTTGAGCCGGTGCGGCGGCAGGTGCTTTGGTTGCCGCCGGGGCCGCCGGCGCCGGGGCCGCGGGAGCCGAGGTCGCTGCCGGGGCAGCCGGCTTCGAGCTATCCGAGGGAGCGGGGGCGGAGCCGCCGCTGCAGGCGGCGGTGACCAGCAGGGCGCCGATGACGAAGGTCGCGAGGAACGCCAGATTCAGCTTCTTCCGGGACATGCCATCAACCCTCCCTATTCTTGTGATTGTGTCGCCACAATAGCAGCGTTCACAGATCCAAAGGGTCCGTCGCTGTTCGGCCGCTATGCCTCCTTTCGGTAGTCCCCCTTCTCTATCGGAGGGGAGAGGGGTAGGGGTGGATAGTAGATGAACAGGTGGGAGACTCGATCGCTCTCCCCCATGAAGATCTCGCCGTTGGGGCCCGTGGCCATGGACTCGAACTCGTAGCCTGCCCAGAACTTCGGCACGCCCCCCACCCGGGGGATACCCAGCTCCCTCATCTCGCCACCCGCCGGCATGTAGACGAACAGCCGGCCGACGTTGTCCTGCTCTCCGGCGAAGCCGTAGACCCGACCGTCAGGCGTCACGGCGAGGGCCCGGATCCGCGACTGCCGGATCGGCTTGCCCAGGTTGACGATCCGCTCCTGGTGGGGATCGAAGCGGAAGAGGTACCCGTCGGCGATGGTGCCGCCGTAGATGGTGCCGTCGGGGGCTTCGATGGCGCTATCCAGGCCGTTCAGGTACTCCCTGCCCCTCACGGCGGGGAGACGCAGGTCGGTGAACTCGATCCGGTCGAACTCGGGCATGTAGCGGAAGAGACGGCCGTGGTCGCCGGAGCCGTAGACGTGGCCGTTGCCGGCGCGGATCAGGGTTCGGGAGAGGTTCCTCTGGCTCACCTGCCCGATCACTCGAGCGGAACCATCTCTCAGGGAATAGACGAAGAACTGGGCGCCGGGGTAGGTGAGGCCGTAGAGGAAGTCCCCCTCCCCGTCGCCGGCCAGGGCGTAGATCCCCTCCCCGTCCACCGGGACCCCCAGATCCTCGACCTGGAGCCCCGCCTCGGGATCGAAGGGGAACATCGGCACCCCATGGGGGTCGACGGGCCGAGGCGTCTCCGCCGAGAAGCGGTGGCGGTAGAGATGACCGCCCCGGTAGCCCTCCAGGCGGTCGCTCATGGTGCCGGCGTAGAGGGCGTCCTCCAGGGCCACCAGGGAGCGGCAGATCCGCTCCTCTTCGCCGAGGATGCCGAGGTCCAGCGGGCGCGCCAGCGCGCCGCCCGCGGCGGCCGAGGGGTTATAGACGAAGAGGTGAGCCTTCTCGCCGGAGGTCCCGCCGTACAGCTGCCCGTTGGGACCCATGACCAGGGCTGTTATCGCCGATTCCCCATCGGGGATCAAGGGGGTCTGGCCTCGCCAGCCCAGCTCTCGCAGGGTGAGGGCGCCCTCGGAGACGAAGGCGTTGGGCTCCGTGATCATCAACTGCTGGGCCAGATCCTCCCGCTCCGTGGGTGTGGGCAGGATCGGTTCCGGGGGCAGCAGCCCCTCCAGCCAGGGCCTGTAGGGCTTCTGGATCACCATCTTTCACCTCCCTGCCATTGCGAGGACTGAGGACTGGGGACTGAGGACTGAGAAGGACTCCACTCAGTCCTCAGTCCTAGCCCCTCAGTCCTCGTCAAGGCGCCCTGGACCCGCTCGCTTCTCTCTGGGATAGGCGTGAACATGCCAGAGGGCATGTTCACGGGGGGAGGGTCGAAGATCACGAAGCGCAGCGGGGGCTCCGCCACCCGAGGGGCGAAATAGAGGCGGCCGTCCAGGCCGGTGGTCGCGTCCTGGCAGTCGAGGATGGGGGGCAGCCCGTCGGCCTGCATCGGGCCGTGGTCGACGACCTCCCGGGTCTCGGGATCGAAGGATACGATATGGGAGGCCGGCTCCAGCCCGACGTGGTAGGTCCGATTCCCCAGGGCGCAGTAGACCTTTCCGTCCAGTCCCACGGCGATCGCCTTGGGGGCCGGCAGCCAGCCATAGCCGTCGGGCCGATCCTCGCCGGACAGGAGGCCGAAGTCCGTTATCCGGCCGAAGGGTCCCACCGAGGGATCGTACTCGAACAGCCGGGCCGACTTGGCCCCCATGCCGTACATCCGCACCCCGTCGAGCCCCAGCGCCATCCGGCGGATGATGTTCCCCGCCCCGTCCCGCCAGGGGGCATCGGGGATCTGCACCGGCAGCCGCTCCATCCGCACCCGCTCGGGGTCGTAGCGCAGGATGTATCCGTAGTCGTCGGCGGTGTAGACGTAGCCCATGCTGCAGCAGAGGCCGAAGGAGCGCTCGAAGCTGATCCTGCCCAGGTCGATGACATCGCCGGTGGCCACCCGGTAGACAAGGAAATGGGAGCGGGGGTAGGAGATCATGTACAGCTCGTCCCGGGCCGGATCGGCTGTCATCACCTGCATCCCTTCCCGCTCCATCACGATCCCCAGGTCTCGCACCTCGCCCGTGGAGGGGTCGTGCATCACCAGGTGGCTGCCGGTGTATCCGCGGCGGGGATCGTCGTAGGTCTCCCAGACACGATGGCATCGGTCCCCTATCGGCGGGGCCGTGAGGTGGCTGGCGGCGTACACCCTGCCGCCGCCACCGATGCAGAGGGTCAGGTGGATCTTGCAGTGGGGCGGGCGGACCGGATCCCGTGCTTCGTGGAACAGCTCCGCGAAGTCGACGATGCGGGTCACCGTGTCGGTGTCGGGGTCGTAGCGGTAGATCAGGGCGTGCAGACCAGGATGGGTCTCGTTGCTCACCCCCAGGTAGATGCGGCCGTCCACACCGGTGGCCGCGCCGTACACCACGTCGTGCTGGGGCAATCCCGGGATGACCTTGAACCTCATCTCCACTCCGTTCGGTTGCATCTCTGCGTGGTACGGCCTTTCACTCAGTTAGAGCCGATGGCAAAGAGACGCTCGAGGCTCTGCGCCCCTTCCTCTTTAGTCGAAGTCTGTAGGAGTACCGATCCGCCCTGTAGTAACCCCAGCAGAACTCCATGGGGCGGCTATCCGGCGAATAGGTGGTTCGCTCAACCACCAAGACCGGCGTACCCTTCTTGATGCCCAGGTGGTGCGCTGTAGACTCGCTGGGAACGGCACAGCCGATAGTCTCGTCGGCCCAATCGATATCTATCCCGAACTTGTCCTCCAGCAGCGCCCAGAGTCCCCCCTCCAGCTCCTCCTTGAGCAGCCTTTCCCCCACCTGGACCGGGTAGTAGGTGACCTCCAGGGCCATTGGCTCGCCGTTAGCCAGCCGGACGCGCAGGATCTCGAAAACCTGGTCACCGGTCTGTATCTGGAGGGCGGACGCGATCTTGCCGTCCGACTCGACCAGCTCTGCCGAGATCAGCCTTGCGCCGGGAGTAAGCCCCCTGGCCGCCATCTCCTCCGCGAAGCCCGTGAGGGTGGACAGCTCCTGCTCGATCTTCTGAGAGCGAACGTAAGTGCCTCGGCCGTGCTGGCGATAGAGAAACCCCTCGGACGTCAGGTCACTGACGGCCTGGCGGACGGTTATGCGGCTGACGCCAAAGCGAGACACCAGTTCGCGCTCGGTCGGGATGGCATCGCCAGGTTTGAGAGCCCCACCCTCAATCTGCTGCTGCAGGTAAGAGCGAAGCTGATAGTGCAGCGGAACGGGGCTGGATCGATCGAGCAACATAGGGGATCCTCCCACCGACTGATCGCGAAGAGTGGTTATGACCACATGACGACATGTCCACTGTTGCGACAATATAGCGTCGTCTCGAAGGGCTGTCAAGAAGGCTGCTGCGCAAGCCCATCGGCACCCCTCCCCGGGGTAGGGGAGGGGTGCGGGAGAGGGGGAAGGGATCAGCCCTTGAGCAGCAGCGAGGTTAGCCGGTCCATGTCCCGGTCCCGGTGGGAGTCCATCAGCTCCACCGCCGCATCCACGGTGCTGCCCTGGTGGAGAACGGCGTCGACCGCCGCGGCCACCGCCCTGGGGTCGTCGGGGCCGGGGAACAGGATGTTGCGGCCCACCATGGCCCCCCGCACGTTGCCGCCCAGGCTGATGCCGGCGTGGAACGCCTCCAGGGTGCCCATGGGGTTGCCGGCGGAATCGCCGCCCAGCATCAGCAGCGGGAGGCTGGAGGCCTGCACCACCTTGTCGAAATCGGGGCAGTAGGTGATCTTCAGCCAGCTGTTCAGGGAGGTGGTGCCCAGGGCCGAGGCGACCCCCATCAGCTTGATGTTGTCGGCCGCCGACTTCTTCACCTTGTAGACCCCGTCCACCTTCTCCGAGGGCAGCGGCTCCAGGAAGACGGGGAGCCCCAGTTCGCTGCAATCGTCGATGGCCTTGGCGCAGTACTCCAGGGTCTTGAGGCTGCCCTCCTCCTGCAGGTCGATCCGGAACATCAGCTTTGCCCCGTCCAGCCCCATCCTGGCCATCCCCCTGGCCGTGTAGGCGGTCATCCGGTCGTCCATCTCGAACCTGGAGCCGATCACCCCGCCCCGGTTCATGCATCCGACCAGCAGCTGGTCGTCCAGGAAGCTCTCCCCGCCGGCCTCCACGTTCAGCATGTCGACGATCAGCAGATCCTCGATCAGGTCCGGAGTGGTCATCACCCCGTCCAGCTTGACGGTGGCCGCCACCCGCAGGATCCTCCCCAGGTAGTCGATCCGGTTCCCCATCCCCAGGGGATCCCCCAGCATCGCGGTCACCATCCTTGCGGGATGGTCGGCGGCCAGGATCACCAGCTTTCCATCGGTGGTGAGCCGCTGCCGCCTCTTTCGGCGTGAAGCGTACTCCCTCACCGCCTGGGGGCGCTCCACCCGCACCTCGGCGATCTGATCGAAGATCGCCTTGGGGAGGAAGCGCTCTCGTGAGAAGCGATAGCCCTTCAGGTCGTAGTCCATACCTTCTCTCCAGACTCAGCAAGTAACGAGTGATGAGTGACGAGTAATGAGTGATGAGTGTGCTTACTCATTACTCATCACTCATTACTAATTTGGGTACCAGCAGCGGCTCTAGATCGACGTAGTCGGGCAGCGGATCCCCTATCAGGGGGGTGGCGTAGGTCAGGAAGGCCGGGGTGACCCCGAAGGGGGTCAGGAACTCCGGCGGGATCATCTTCTCCTGGTTGGCCACCTCCTGGAGGGGGGCGGCGCCGGTGGTGCATCGGTAGGGCTGGTCGGACAGTCTCTCCAGGGTCACCATCTGGCCGCTGCGGCCCTCCAGAGCCAGCCGCACGGCGGTTCGTCCCACCTCCCGGGCCTCCGCCTGGTCCACCGGAGAGACGCAGGCCATGGCGGCCCGCTGGACGGTGCCCGGCCGGTCGGAACGACACTTGATGCCCAACTCCCCCTGGATCATCCTGGCCAGGAAGTCCCCCACCCCGTACACCACCTTGTGGCCGAAGGCGTCCACGACCGGGGCGGCGGCCTCGTCGGCTACCAGACCGCCGTCGACGGCACGCAGCGCCTCGGAGGTCACCACCAGGGCGCAGCCGAACTCCCGGTGACGCTGCGCTACCTGCTCCAGGAACTGCGCCCGATCGAAGGGTTGCTCCGGCAGGCAGATCACCAGGGGGAGGGGGGACTCGGGCCGGTTGGCCAGGGCCGCGGCGGCGGCGATCCACCCGGCGTTGCGCCCCATCACCTCCAGGACGTACACCTGCATGAAGGTGCGCATGGAGAGGAGGTCCTTGCCGATGTCCATCACCGACTGGGCCACCCAGCGGGCGACGCTGCCGTAGCCCGGGCAATGATCGGTGCGGGGCAGGTCGTTGTCTATGGTCTTCGGGATCCCCACCACCTGGAGGTCGTACCCCTCGGCCCGGGCCAGCGCCTCCATCTGCAGGGAGGTGTCCATGGAATCGTTGCCGCCGATGTAGAGGAAGTAGCGGATATCGTGGGCGCGGAACACCTCCAGGATCCGCTGGTAGTCGGCGGGGGAGAGCTTGCGGCGGCAGGAGCCGAGGGCCGATGCGGGGGTTCGATAGAGACCATCCAGGATCGAGGCGGGCTGCCGGCCCAGATCGAGGAGGTTCTCCTGGAGGGCGCCCTCGATGCCGTTGACCAAGCCCAACACCGAGCCGACGCCCGGGTGCCGAAGGGCCTCCTCGACGACCCCCAGAAGGCTGCCGTTGATCACCGCCGTGGGGCCGCCGGATTGTCCGATCGCCAGATTGCCTTGAGTCATCCAAGCCTCCTGAAAAGGATCGAGACGAACAGGATGGACAGGATAGATAGGATAAGGAGTCAGACGAGATGCGAAGCCGAAAACCCTATCCTGTTCATCCTATGTATCCTGCATATCCTGTTCATCCTGGTTGGTTAGCGTTGGTTGGTGCTGCCTCTCGGGTTCCGGTTCCGCTTCAGTCGCACGCGGTAGATGTACCGGTCCGCCCGGTATGAGGTTCGAGAGAACTCCACGGGCCGGCCATCCAGGGAGTAGGTTACCCGCTCCATCTGGAGGATCGGCATCCCCTTCTTGATCCCCAGGTGGGTGGCGTGGAGTTCGTCGGCCGGGGTAGCCCGGATGGCCTGGTCCGCCTGGTCCAGCTCCACGCCGTATTTCTCCTCCAGGATGGTGTAGAGGGCCCCCTGGAGGTCCTCGGTCAGCAGCTTCTCCCCCAGGTCCGGTGGGCAGCAGGTGATGTCCAGAGCCATGGGCTCGTCGTCGGCCAGCCGAAGCCTTACCATGCGGAACACCTGCTGGTCCGGCTGGAGGCGGAGTTTGGTGGCGGTGGCGGCGTCGGGATCGACCATTTCGGCCGAGATCAGCTTGGCCCCCGGGGCGAGCCCCCGGTCGAGCATCTCCTCGGAGAAGCCGGTGAGGGTGGACAGCTCCTGCTCGATCCGGTCGCGACGGACGAAGGTGCCCAGCCCCCGCTGGCGGTAGAGGAGGCCGTCGGTCATCAGGCTGTTGATGGCCTGGCGAACGGTGATGCGGCTGACGCCGTAGCGATCGATCAGCTCCCGCTCCGTGGGGATGGTGTCGCCTGGCTTGAGGGCTCCGCTCTCGATCTGCTGGAGCAAGAGGGCCCGAAGCTGGAAGTAAAGCGGCAGGGGGCTGGATCGATCGAGCATGGCAGCGGGTCCTCCCATTCCGTATTCAGGCGTAAAGATATAACATTATGCCATCATATCCTTATTCCCTCGTCATCTTATCCTTGTCCTACAATCCTGTCAAGTGGCTGGTGGTTGTGGGCTTACGCAGCGGGTGGGAGAAGGGGATCGAGGAGAGAGTAGGGGGATGTTGCCAGGAGAGGGGGCTTGGGCACGCTGGATTGGGGTTGGCGGGAGTTTTTCGAGGT
>JAJZRD010000181.1 GCA_021845945.1 Chloroflexota bacterium | reverse complement strand
CCCAGGGCCAGCTGGAGGCGCTGCAGAGCGACGTCTGGGCCCTGCAGGCCGAGCTGAGCAGCCGGTGGCAGAGTGAGCTGAAGGGTTTGCAGATCCAGGTGGAGGGCCTCCAGCAGGAGCTGGGACAGAGGCTGCGATCGCCCCTGGAGGGGCTGCAGATCGACGTGCGAGAGGGGCTGCGGGCTCGGGTAGAGCGATTGCGATTCGACCTGCAGGGGCTGCGGGTCGAGCTGGGCGGGCGGCTCCAACAGCAGTTGGACATCCTGCAGGGCAGGCAGAGCAACAAGCCAATCATTCCCTGATCGGTTGCTTCGGCCAGGGGAGCCGGTTGCGCCCCTCTTCCCTCGCCCCTTCCCCCTATCGTGGGGGAAGGGGTTTCCTGTTCCCCTCCTCCTGGGATGGGGCGGTGGCCGGGGGAAAGGATGAGCCGGCAGGGGCGGAACGGTCTGTGCGGTAGAAGGTTGATGGTGTTGTAGGGCCATTGCCCTCGGGCGGGGAAGCTCGGTCAGTAAGAATTGCGACGGGGCAGGCGACCGGGAGAGGGGCGCCTGCCCTCTTTTCTATTGCGGAGGTGATGCGTGCAGTACAAGAACTACATCGGCGGCAGGTGGGCGGATTCCGAGAGCGGCCGGACCTTCGAAAGCTTGGACCCGGCCACCGGCGAGGTGGTGGCAGTCGTCCCGCGATCCTCGGTGCCCGACGTGGAGAAGGCCGTGGAGGCTGCTGCGGTGGCTTTCGAGGGTTGGAGACTGACCCCTGCGCCGAAGCGGGGCGAGATCCTCTTCCGCGTGGGACAGCTCCTTCAGGAGCGGAAGGAGCAGGTCGCTCAACTGGTAACCGGGGAGATGGGCAAGGTGATTGCCGAGGGTCGCGGTGACGTGCAGGAGGCCATCGACATGACCTTCTACATGGCCGGTGAGGGGCGCCGGATGCTGGGTCACACCGTACCCTCGGAGCTGCCCAACAAGTTCGGGACCTCTACGCGGGACCCCGTGGGTGTGGTGGCCGCCATTACGCCGTGGAACTTCCCCATCGCCATACCCAGTTGGAAGCTGTCGGCCGCGCTGATCTGCGGGAACACGGTGGTGTTCAAGCCGGCCAGCGACACGCCCGCACTGGCTGCCGAGCTGGTGAAGCTGTACGAGGAGGCGGGCCTGCCCCCCGGGGTGCTGAACCTGGTGATCGGGAGCGGCGGCGAGGTGGGCGACAGCCTGGTGAACCATCCCAAGGTCGACGCCATCTCCTTCACCGGCTCCACGGAGACGGGACGCTCGGTGCTCACCCAGACCGCAAACCGGATCAAGCGGGTTTCCCTGGAGATGGGGGGCAAGAACGCCATCATGGTGATGGGGGATGCCGACCTGGATCTGGCGGTGGAGGGGACCCTTTGGAGCGCCTTCGGCACCACCGGCCAGCGGTGCACCGCTGCCAGCCGGGTGATCGTGCATCGGTCCGTGGAGAAGGAGCTCACCGACCGTCTGGTGGAACGGGCTCGGAAGATGAAGTTGGGCCACGGTCTGGACCCCCGGACGGACCTGGGCCCCGTCATCAACGCGCGGCAGCTGGAGAAGATCCATCAGTACACCGAGATCGGCCTGCAGGAGGGGGCAAAGCTGCTGATCGGCGGCGAGATCGCCCGAGATGGAGAGCTGGCCAGGGGCAATTTCTACCCGCCCACGATCTTCGCAGGGGTGCAGCCGGGTATGAGGATTGCCCAGGAGGAGATCTTCGGGCCCACCCTGGCGATCCTTGCCGTGGACAGCCTGGAGGAGGCGATACGGGTGAACAACGACACCCGCTACGGTCTTTCCAGCTCCATCTACACGCGAGACGTCAACAATGCGTTCACGGCCGTGAGAGATGTGACCACTGGCGTGCTCTACGTTAATGCCGGCACCATTGGTGCCGAGATTCAGCTCCCCTTCGGTGGGACGCGAGGCACGGGCAACGGCCACCGGGAGGCGGCGTGGGCGTCGTTGGACATCTACACCGAGTGGAAGACGGTCTACGTGGACTACTCCGGCAGGCTGCAGCGGGCACAGATCGACCTTGTGGAGGGGATCGGGTAGCTTCACATGGAGGATCGCGGAAAGGCGGAAGTTTTGGTAAACTATGGGGGAAAGAGGCGACGTTTGACCCTCAGTGGGTGGTTGCTGGTTTCCTCCCGGAGCCCCTCACCCCGCGTCGACGATCTCCCCTTCCGGGTCGGCCCCGTCGGCTGTCCCGCATAGCTCGCTTGGAGCTACAGTTTTCCTAAGGAGTTTTAGATGCCCTATTCCGAGAGGACCCTGGTGTGCCGTGACTGCGGGCGCTCGTTCGCCTTCACGGTGGAGGAGCAAGAGTTCTTTGCTCAGAAGGGTTTCACCAACGACCCAGCACGGTGCCCAGAGTGCCGGGCGGCTCGCCGCTCTGAGAGAAACGGCGGAGCACGCGGTGGCAATGGCTCGGGCTACAGCCGAGAGCCTCGCCAGATGTATCCGGCGGTGTGCGCTAGTTGCGGCAAGGAGACCGAGGTTCCGTTCCAGCCCCGGGGCGACAAGCCGGTATACTGCTCCGACTGCTATGCGCGAGAGCGCGGCAGCGGCTACGGACGGGGTCGATAATGCAGGTAGTTGCGCGCGACGGAGAGTCGATCGAGGAGCTGCTGTCTCGCTTCAAGAGGGGGATGGTCCGGTCCGGTATCATGAGGGAGCTGAAGAAGCATCGCTTCTACGTCGGCCCCTCGGAGCAGCGCCGAATGAAGGAGAAAGAGGCAGCGAGAAAGCTGAAGCGCCGACGGCAGAAAGCCGCGGAGCGGCGGCATCGCGGGGGCGGCGGCCGAGGCCGCTAGTCCGAGTGCCGCGTAGTAGGGGATCCAAAAGTCAGAGGCCAACGCTCAGCCGAGGGCAGGAGGCTGAACGCTGGCCTCTGAACACCTCAGACGGTCGACCGGTCTGGGAACAGGTCGGCTGCCTACTTGGTGCCGTAAGGAAGGGTTGCTACACGGCTATACGAGCCGTCTGGTGGCTTTCCAGTGCCCACCGGATCGCGAGCGCGCGCCTGAACTTGGGTGCCCTGGTGATCCACGCGTAGAGGTGGGCGGCCAATTCCTCCAGCGAGTCCCCGGCGGCGGAACTCAGAACATCCAGCTCCTCCGCCGATAAGCTGAAGCCCGCCGCGGCGGTGGCCGGCGACTCGAGGAGGCTTGCTCGGAACTCGCCATCGACGATGGCGGTGCCGATGAGCCTCTCTAATTCCGGGTGTGACGGCATCGTCCCTCCAGTCGAGTGAACGTCTGCGATCGCTCAGGCGGTCCCCATACCTTCTTCCAGGGAACGCCTCTTCCGGCCGGGCACCATAGCGGCTTGGAGCAGAACGAACGCCCCGGTAGCGACGATCAGGTCCCCAAGACTGTAGACCCTCGCCAGCGGCATCTTCGGTGCCGTTATCACGTCGGAGAGTATCCACAATCGAGTCTGATCGGCGGGCAGCAGCACATCTTTCGACCTGGGGAGCCTAGCGCCCTCTGCAGGGAGCTCCTCGGCGGTTCGGGTACCAGTCGTGATGATCGCTTCCCGCGTTACCGGCATGTACCCGCCGTTGCTCGCCATCACGGCCAGATTGAGCAACAGGCCCAAGCCGATAACCGGCATCCCGGGTATTCGCCTGTTAACCAGCACGACTACGGTCAGAACGGCGTAGGATCCCATCATGAAAGCGGCATGGAGGGAGCGCTCCATCTGGATCCGCTCTGCAGGGTAGTAGATCACGTACATCTGCAGCATCAGAGCCAGAACGGCCAGCCAGCCCAAACGAAACTGCGTGCCGGCCAGACGGTGGAGCTTGCCCCCTCTAACCAGTGCCACGCCGATGCCAAGCACAACGGCCAAGACCAGAATCAAACGTGCGCCTCGTATGCCATTCGTTAGAAACCACGCTGCTCCCGGGAAAGCGCTAGCTCCCTGGGAGCAGCCTCCTGCGGGGGAAGGAGCAGAGACTACTACCTTTCCAAGGGATGTATCCCCGCCTGCGACTAGCGACTACGGAGCAGGCCAGCCCTCCGGGGCACCCGCAGCCATCGCCAGGGCGGCGATAGCCAACACAGCGTAGACGACCTTGATGTAGATGTAACGTGCTCGCTTCATTTCGGCAGATCCCCCTCTTTCGTTCTCTGCGTCAATGGGGTCCGTGAGAACCCCTTCGTTAGCGCGCACTTTACAGACCGATTCTCGCAAAACTCTCGCAAGAAACGATGGCTGGGAAGAAGAGCGAGCGGATCATTGGGAGGCACAGCGGACATCTATAGGGACGGCACTGCCTGTCCCCGCGCGATACTATCGGCAAGCTCTAGAATCCCTGCACTCGGCTTGGCCCTTAGCTCCTCGCGCAGCAGCTCCACGTAGGTCTGGTAGTGGCGAAGGGCGGCTGCCCGGTCTCCCATGAGGGCGGAGTAGAGGATCAGCCCGTGGTGGGCTTCCTCCTGGAAGGGGTCGGTCGCCACGGCGGTGCGCAGCAGCTCCAGAGCCTGCTCCAAGGAGCCCTCCTGCGCCCTCAGCTTGGCCAGGCGCGTCAGTGCCTGGAGGTAGCGAAGCTCCAGATCTTCTCGCCGTGGGATCACCCAGTCGGAGTAGAACTCGTCCAAGAAGGGACCCTTGTAGAGGTCGATGGCCCGATTGTACGCTCCTATGCGACGCGCAAGGGGAAGATCGACGATGTCACCCTCGTCCAGCAGTCTGGGAAACTCCTCGGCGTCGTACGAGTAGGCGTTGCCCAGGGTGAGCTGGTAGCGGCTATCCCGATAGGTCACACACTGGGGGAAGAGGGCCCGGCGCAGCCGGTACATGGTGGAGTGGAACTGGCTGTTGCTCTTGCCCGGCTCCACGTCGGGCCAGACGTCGTCCACGATCTGCTCCTTCCGGAGAGGATGGTTCTGCTGGAGCAGGTAGAAGAACAGCTCCTTGGTCTTCTCCACCGCCCAGTCGCTGCTGGTAACCAGTCGGGAGTCCACCAACACCCCTGCGGGACCGAAGGAGTAGATCTCGATCTTCGTGGGCCCGGCAGGCTCGACGTGGATGTTCGGCCGTCGGTTAGCCTGCACCGGCTGCCTGGCCGCCCGAAGTCTCTGAGCGACCAACTCGAGCCGCCTACCCCCGACGCCCCGGGCCAGGGCCCACGAGATCAGCTCTCCCGTCCTCTGCCCTTCGGCCACCATGAATGCGTCGTACCCCAGTTCACGACACAGCTCAAGGGTGGCTTCCAGCTCGCGGGCCGCCACGTCCGGATTGCCGGCGGCGTAAAGAGTATGGGCCAGGTGAAGTCGGGCCCGGGCCAGATCCCGCTTGGCTCCCGATGGGCCCAGCCGATCGATGGCCGATCGCAGCAGTTCCACAGATCGGTCGACGTCGCCCTGCTCCTCGGCGAGTACGCCCGCCGAAATGGAGTAAGTAGCAGCTTCGTAGGGTGACTGAGCGTCTTCCGCCTGCTGTAGCGCCTGTCGCAGTAACCGCTCAGCCGTGGCGTAGTCACCAGACAGTCGATGAGTGTTGGCCAGAGCATCAAGCATGTAGTTTATCAAGGGGAGTTCATCGACCCGCTGCGCGATCTCCAGGGCTGCTTCGTAGGCTTCCAGGGCGGCCTGCAAGTTGCCCGAGTCGCGTCGCACGTCTCCGAGACTCCCGAGGACGAAGGCCTCTACCCGAAGTCGACCGCCTTGTCGCGCCTGAGCAAGGGCGTTCTCAAGGATCTCGACAGCCTGCTCGTACTCGCCCGTGTAGTAGTGGACCAGGGCGATGCAGTTGAGCACGTGGGCGGCTGAGGCGGTGTTACCCAACCTCTGCCAGGCGGCGAGAGAGCGACGGTAATGGGACATACCCTGGGCCAGGTCCCCGAGACGAACCAAGAGGACCCCCATGGACTGGCATATGGTCGCGACCCCCTCTTCGTTCCCCAGTCCGTCGTAGATCGCTAGACCTTCTCGCAGATCCGCCGCGGACTCCGTGAGCCTCCCGAGGGACGCCAGGCAGATGCCGATTTCCCTATGAGCCTCTGCGGCCACCTGGGAGGTGGGATCGTCCTGAAGGGAGAGAGCCTCACGGCATGCCTCCAGGGATTCGCTCAGGCGGCCCTTGAGTCTCAGGGCCACGCTCTTGGCGGTGAGAGCTCCACCAGCCGATTCCGCGTTACCCTGCAACTTGGAACGCTGGGCTGCTCTGTCCAGGTGTGCTATGGCCCTATCGGGCTCGCCGGACCAGATGTAGCTGCGGCCGCGGTAGAGGGAAAGGGTCGGTCTAGAGTCGATCACCCCCGGCGACAGGCAGTCGAACCACCGGTAAAGCGTGCGCCAGCGACCCGACTGCATCATCTCTTCGGCCACATGCTCCACCAACCTGGCTGCCGCCTCCCCGTCGCCAGCCGCCTGGTAGTGCCCAAAGGCCGCGTCCCATTCCCTCTCTTCCTCGGCCATCTCCGCCGCTCGTCGTTGGAGCTCGGCGTAGAGGTCGGGGTCCTCGGCCTTCAGCTTCGCCTGGAGGAACTCCTGGAACAGGTTGTGGTAGCGATACCACTCACCCGATCCATCCAGCTCCTGGACGAAGAGGTTAGCCCTCACCAGGTAGTGCAGCATCTCCGCGGCGTCCCCGTCGGCGAAGAGGCGGTCACACCGCTCCGGCGACATCTGCTGGAGCACGGAAGATCGGAGCAAGAAGCGCTGCGACTCCGGCTGCTGCTGAAGGTAGGCCTCGTTGGCCAGGTAGTCGAAGAGCGGGCTACCCGTCCCTTTGGCCTTGACCAGGTTCTCCACCAGCCCCATCCAGAGGGTGTGGGTGGTGAGCAGGATGCCGGTGATCCAACCCTCGGAGGCCTCGATCAGCTCCTCGGTTTGGTTGGACGACATTACCAGCTTGAAGTTCTCGCGCAGCAAGCGGCTCAGCTCCTCGGGCGTGAAGCGGAGGTCGGTGGTTCCCAGTCCGGCCACCTGTCGCTGGGCCGCCAATCGGGAGAAGGTGAGTTGGGGCAGGGTGCGAGTGGAGAGGAGCAGGTGGCAGTTGTCGGGCAGATAGTAGATCAGCAGATCCAGAGCGGCGTTGACCGCTTCGCTGTCGTCCGCCCAGTGGAAGTCGTCCAGGATCAGCAGGAAGTAGTCGGGTATGTCCGATTGGATCTCGTTCACCAGGGACGCCACGACGGAGTTGACCTCGCGGCCTACGTCCTCGACCGACTTGAGCAGCGACTCGGTCTGCCGACCGAAGTCGGGGAATCGTTGGCGCAGCGACAGCAGTAGGTACTCGAAGAAGGTCCGGGGATCGGCGTCCGAGGCGTCCAAGGAGTACCAGCAGACGGGGAGATCGACCTCGTGGGCGAAATCCACCAGGAGGGTGGTCTTGCCGTACCCGGCAGCAGCCGACAGAATGATCAGCCGTTTGTCCACCTGTTGGTGGAGGAAATCCACCAACCTGGAACGGCGCAGAACATCCGCGCGCCGCTGCGGCAATCTGATCTTCGTTAGAAAGGCGGGGTAATCCATCAGACTGGCACGACCCCCGGCGCTCAGTTGAACCGCCACAGCCGGGCTACCAAGGACCTATCCTGCAAGCCGCCCGGCGTTGGCAGGGGCAGACGGGCGGACGGAACACCGCGGCGTTGGATGATTTGCTGAAAGGCACAGGGGTTTACCCGCAACGCGGACCGGGACAGTATAACACTGTGACTCTGCCTTGCAAACGGGGTTCTCCTTTGCTACTATCGGCCAGGTGCAGCCGCTTAGTGCGTCGTTCCGCAATTCCGCAGCGTAGGGCGGGGTCTTGTGCCCGGCCGCCGGACGTGCGGCCAGCGGCGGGGGATAAACCCCCGCCCTACCTCAGGAACGGCGCACTCAGTTGCGGTTCTGGGTGTTGCCCAGCTAGATGAGACCTGGTCATAAATCGTCAGGCGGCCTGCAAGTAGGGTTTGAGCCCGACTCGCAGATCGTCACCGTTCTCGAAACGACGGAGCAACGCCAGTTGATACACCAACACGGCCCCCAAGA
>JAJZRD010000180.1 GCA_021845945.1 Chloroflexota bacterium | reverse complement strand
AGCGTGCGGATGGAGATCGAGCTGATCCAGCCGATCGCGCTGGAAGAGGGGTTGCGGTTCGCAATCCGGGAGGGTGGTCGCACGGTGGGAGCCGGCGTGGTCACCAAGATCAACGAGTAGGTAAGCCGAAGGACCGAGAGGAAGAGATGCCAAAACAGCGGATCCGCATTCGCCTGAAGGCGTTCGATCATAGGATCTTGGACCAGTCGGCCGCTCAAATTGTGGATACGGCCGAGCGGACCGGGGCGGCGGTAGCGGGCCCTGTGCCCCTACCGACGAAGATTGAGAAGTACACCGTTATCCGCTCACCCTTTATCGATAAGGACTCGCGGGAGCAGTTCGAGATTCGTACCCACAAGCGGCTGATCGACGTGCTGGAGCCAACCTCTAAGACGATCGATGCGCTGACCAGGCTGAACTTGCCGGCCGGGGTCGACATAGAGATAAAGCTGTAAACGACGGTGGATGAGGACATCTGCCTGATCTGGGAGTAGCGCATGATCGACGGAATCATGGGCCGGAAGGTGGGCATGACCAGGGTGTTCGAAGAGGGACGAGGGATGACTGCGGTTACGGTCATCCAGGCCGGCCCATGCTACGTGACCCAGGTCAAGTCGGCCGATACGGACGGGTATGAGGCGGTTCAGATCGGCTTCGAAGAGAGCCGGAAACTGAATAAGGCCGAGCGAGGACACCTGCAGAAGAGCGGTCTTCCCTCCTTGAAGCATCTGACGGAGCTCCGGACCGATGGGGCCCCGGAGGCCAGGGTGGGGGACAAGGTCGACGTCGGTATGTTCCAGCCGGGTGACCTGGTAACCGTAACCGGCCGCAGCAAGGGTCGAGGCTTCACCGGCGTGGTCAAGCGTCACGGTTTCAGCGGTGGTCCCAAGACTCATGGCCAGTCGGACCGGCACCGGGCTCCCGGTTCCATCGGGTCGTCGACGACGCCTGGTCGTGTTCTGAAGGGGACCCGAATGGCAGGCCACTCCGGTGATGCACAGGTAACGGTGAAGAACCTGCGAGTGGTTCAGTGCGATCCCGAGAGAAACCTGGTCGCTGTCGAGGGGGCGGTCCCTGGCGCAACCAAGGGGCTGCTGGTGCTTCGCCGCAGCGGCAGGCGGGAGGGTTAGTACCAATGGCGCAGGTCAACATTTTGAACATGGCCGGCGAAGTGGTCGGCCAGATTGAGCTGGACGGCTACGTCTTCGGGATCGAGCCCAATCCCAACGTAGTGCACCAGGCGGTGGTGTGCCAGCTCTCCAACGCCCGCCGGGGCACCGCCGACACCCAGACCCGCGGAGAGGTCAGCGCCTCAGGCGCGAAGCTGTGGCGGCAGAAGGGTACCGGGCGGGCCCGCCAGGGAAGCCGGCGAGCGCCGCACTGGAAGGGCGGCGGGGTGGCCTTTGGGCCCCATCCGCGATCCTACGCTCAGACCCTCCCGAGGAAGATGAGAAGGCTGGCCCTGCGGTCGGTCCTGTCGTCGACGGTATCCGAGGAGAGGTTGCTGGTGCTGGATCAGCTCGAGATGGCCGAGCCTCGGACCAAGGAGATGGTGGCCCTGCTGAAGGGGCTTGGCGTCGACGGCAAGGCGATGATCGTTCTGCCCGAGATGGACGAGAGCGTGATGAAGGCTGCCAACAACATCCCCGATGTGCTCGCGGTGATCCCCAGCACGATGAACCTGCTGGACCTGATGAGTCGCGACCGGGTGGTGATGACAGTGGATGCGGTGAAGGCGATAACGGCGTGGTTGGGGGTTCTGTGATGGAGATATGGCAGGTTATCGTACGGCCGCTAGTCACGGAGAAGAACACCAACCAGGTGGCCGAGGGGAAGTACACCTTCCAGGTGGCCCGGGATGCCAACAAGGTCCAGATCCGCGAGGCGGTGGAGAAGATCTTTAAGGTTGCGGTTGCCGACGTCAACGTGATCAACGTGCGCGGCAAGGAGCGGGGCATCGGACGCCGAAAGGGAGTGTCGCCGAACTGGAAGAAGGCGATTGTCACCCTGAAGACCGGCCAGCGGATTGAGGAGCTGTACGAGGGAGTCTAGGGAGGATCGGCAGGTGCCTATTAAAGCTTTCAAGCCGACGTCGGCCGGCCGCCGGGGGATGACCGGCTTAACCTTTGAGGAGATCACGAAGGGTAAGCCTGAGAAGTCGCTGACGGAGTCCCTGAAGAAGAAGGCCGGGCGCAACGCCCACGGGCGGATCACAGTGCGCCATCGCGGCGGCGGCAACAAGCGGAAGTACCGAATCATCGATCTCAAGCGAGACAAGGTCGGAGTGCCCGCGGTCGTCGAGGCCATCGAGTACGACCCGAACCGCTCGGCGAGGATCGCGTTGGTGCGCTACGAGGATGGCGAGAAGCGCTATGTGATAGCCACCAACGGGCTGCAGGTGGGGGACCGGATCGCGTCGGGGCCGGAGTCGGATCTGGCTCGAGGGAACACCCTCCCGCTGAGCGCGATTCCGGTGGGCACCCAGATCCACAGCATCGAGCTGTACCCCGGCAGGGGCGCTCAGTTGGTGCGCAGCGCCGGGGTTGGGGCCCAGCTGATGGCGAAGGATGGTGGCCGGGCTCAGGTCCGGCTGCCTTCAGGCGAGGTGCGCATCGTCAGCACCCGCTGCACGGCGACCATCGGGCAGGTGGGGAACCCCGACCACGGCCTGGTGAAGTTGGGCAAGGCTGGACGGACTCGCAACATGGGGATCCGCCCGACGGTTCGCGGTTCTGCAATGAATCCGAGGGACCATCCGCATGGTGGTGGCGAGGGCAAGGCGCCAATCGGCGGCCAGCCGCAGACCCCCTGGGGGAAGCCCGCCATGGGTTACAAGACGCGGCGTCGCAAGCTGGGCAAAGAGTTGATTATCAAGCCGAGGAAATCAGGTCGATGACCTCTGTTAGGAGGTGGGGATGTCCCGCTCTTTAAAGAAGGGGCCGTACGTGGACGGCCGGTTGCTGAGGAAGATAGAGGTGCTCAACGCTACTGGCGAGCGCCGTGTGATCAAGACCTGGTCCAGGGACTCCACTATCTTTCCTCAGATGGTGGGGCACACCATCGCGGTGCACGATGGCCGCAGGCACGTGCCGGTGTACATAAGCGAGAACATGGTGGGACACAAGCTGGGCGAGTTCGCGCCCACACGCCACTTCCGGGGTCACGTGGGCCGGGGCGAGAAGTCTACCTCGGTGCGATAGGAGAAGACGATGGAAGTTCGCGCAATTGCCAGGCACATCCGGATGTCTCCGAGGAAGGTGCGCCTGGTCGGGAACGCCATAAAGGGGATGAGCGTGCGGGAGGCCATGGCGGCCCTGCTGCTGATCCCCAACAAGGCAGGGGATCCGATCGCGAAGGCTGTGAAGTCGGCCGCCGCGAACGCTGAGAATAACTACAATCTTTCCACCGATGATCTGTACGTGGTGCAGGTGGTCGCGGATCCGGGTCGGAGCTTGAAGAGGTTTCGTGCCAGGGCGAGGGGCCGTGCGGCCCCCATCATTAAGCGCTCCAGCCACATCACAGTGGTGGTCAAGGAGAGGGAGGCATAGCTAAGTGGGTCAGAAAGTCCATCCGGTTGGCTTTCGTTTGGGGGTAATCAAGGATTGGCAGTCGAAGTGGTACGCCGATAAGGGGTACACGAACCTTTTGCATGAAGATCTTCGCGTGCGCCGCATGCTGATGAAGCGACTGGCGGACGCAGGCGTGCCGCGGGTGGAGATCGAGCGCTCTGCCAATCAGATGACGGTTACGATTCACTCGGCGAAGCCGGGCATCGTCATCGGAAAGAGCGGCGCAAAGGTCGAGGAGCTGCGCCGCGAACTGGAATCGGTCACCGGCAAGAAGGTGAGAGTGACCATCCAGGAGATCCGCCAACCGGAAGTGGATGCGACCCTCGTTGCCCGCAGCGTAGCAGAGCAGTTGGAGAGGCGGGTTGCGTTCCGGCGTGCCATGAAGCAGGCCGTCGGCCGGGCCATAAAGTCCGGTGCCAAGGGGGTCAGGATTGCCTGCGCCGGCCGGTTGGGTGGCGCCGAGATGTCCCGCCGAGAGTGGGAACGCGAGGGACGAGTTCCCCTGCATACGCTCCGAGCCGACATTGATTTCGGGCAAGCAGAGGCGGTGACGACCTTCGGTATCGTTGGCGTCAAGTGCTGGGTATACAAGGGCGATGTCTTGCCTCCGGTCAAGGAGCAGCAGCCGGCTGAGAGCGCAGCCGCCGCGGCGCCGGCGGGAGCGTAGGCGAGGGAGAGACGAGAGACTAGAGACCAGCAACTAGCGGCTAGGGCGGTGCTCTTTCAGTCTCTAGTCTCGGTTGCTAGTTGCTACGTTGGGGGAGCAGGTCAATGTTGCAGCCCAAGCGGGTCAAACATAGGAAGGTCCACCGGGGCCATATGAACGGGATCGCCAAGGGCGGCGTCACCATAGCCTTCGGAGATTACGGACTGCAGGCGCAGGAAGCGGCCTGGGTCTCCGCTCGGCAGATTGAGGCCGCTAGGCGGACCATCACCCACCACCTGAAGCGCGGTGGGAAGGTGTGGATACGGATCTTTCCCGATCATTCCGTGACGAAGAAGCCGGCTGAGACCCGGATGGGTAGCGGCAAGGGCGCGCCCGACCATTGGGTGGCGGTGGTAAAGCCGGGCCGTATCATTTTCGAGGTAGGAGGAGTGGACGCGGAGTTGGCGCGAGAAGCGCTGAGACTTGCCTCTCACAAACTCCCCCTCGAGACCAAGTTTTTGGTGAGAGAGGAAGCGCAAGCGGATGAAGCCGTCGGAAGTGCGTAACCTCGGTGAAGATGAGATCCGGGCGAAGGTTCGCGAGAACCTGGAGGAGCTGTTCCGGCTCCGACTGCGGCAAGCTTCGCGCCAGCTCAGCAACACCGCCCAGGTGAGGGAACTGCGCAGGGATATCGCCCGTCTCAAGACTCGTGAACGAGAGCTGGAGCTGGAGAAAGTGGCGAGACATGACTAACAATGAGGTTGCTGCCGGCCAGGCCGGCAAGCGGAAGGCGAGAGAAGGCGTCGTCGTAAGCGACAAGATGGAAAAGACCGTCGTCGTTTCCGTGGAGACGATGAAGCGCCATCCGCTGTACGGGAAAACGGTGCGGACCTCCAAGAAGTACAAGGCTCACGACGAGGAGAACCGCTGCAAGGTAGGGGATCGCGTCCGTATTCGGGAGAGCCGCCCGCTCAGCAAGGACAAGCGTTGGGTGGTTGAGGAGATCCTGCGGCGCGAAGAGGGCGCGGCCCTGTAAGCCGATCGATGGGCGGTCGCTGGGTTGCAGCTCTACCTGCCCGGTCAGACAGAGAGTGACGAGGAGCTAGTTCTCATGATTCAACCGCAGACGCGTGTGAAGGTAGCTGACAACACAGGGGCCAAGCAGCTCATGTGTATACGTGTGCTGGGCGGTGGGACTAAGCCATACGCGACGGTGGGTGACGTCATCGTGGCTTCGGTCAAGCAGGCTGCGCCGGGTGGGTCAGTGAAGAAGGGTGACGTGGTCAAGGCCGTGGTGGTGCGAACTGCCAAGGAGTACGGTCGGCCCGATGGTTCTTACATTCGGTTCGACGAGAACGCCGTTGTGATCCTGTCCGACAAGAACAATCCGAAGGGCACCCGCATCTTTGGTCCTGTGGCCCGGGAGCTTCGGGAGAGGAACTACATGAAGATCATCTCGCTGGCGCCGGAAGTACTGTAGGCGGGCGAGGCTTCATCTGAGGGAAACAGCAGTGAAGATCAGACGAGACGACACCGTCGAGATCATCGCAGGGAAAGACAAGGGCAAGCGGGGCAAGGTGCGGCGCGGGTTGCCTGCCAACGACAAGGTGATTGTTGCCGAGCTCAACGTTGTCAAGAAGCACGTGAAGAAAGGCGATCCGAAGCGCCGACCTGGTATCATTGATATGGAGATGCCCATTCACGTGTCGAACGTGATGCTGGTTTGCCCCGAGTGCAACGCCAAGACGCGGATCGGATACCGCTTCCTGGAGAATGGTAAGAAGGTCCGGATCTGCAAAGAGTGTAACGAGGTCATCCCAGAGCGAGGGGCTACCAAGAGCTAGCAGCGAGAGCAGGAAACTCGCCTCTGGCCCCTGGTTTGCGGCTCGCTAAGTGGAGAGAGTACGAATGCCACGTCTGAAGGACAAGTACGAGCGCGAGGTTGTCCCGGCGCTCAAAGATGAGTTCAAGTACGAGAACCCAATGCAGGTGCCGCGGATGGCAAAGATCGTGGTAAACATCGGGATGGGCGAGGCGATCAGCAACGCTAAGGCGCTGGATGCCGCGGTCAAGGACATGTCGGACATCACGGGCCAGAGGCCGGTGATCACCAGGGCGAAGCGGTCCATTGCGGCCTTCAGGCTGAGGACCGGCATGCCCATCGGTACCATGGTTACCCTGAGGGGCGACCGGATGTGGGAGTTCATGGACCGGCTGTGCAACATGGCCTTGCCGCGGCTGAGGGACTTCCAGGGGGTCTCGCCTAAGGCTTTCGACGGGCGCGGGAACTACACCCTCGGGCTTAAGGAGCAGCTGGTTTTCCCCGAGATCGACTACGACAAGATCGACAAGGTTCGGGGGATGGAGATCAGCATCGTGACCACGGCTCGGAACGACGAGGAAGCCCGCCGAATGCTGGCGCTGCTCGGCGTTCCCTTTGCCAAGGCCTGAGGACAGGTAGAGATCAGAGGGGCAACAAGGAGAGTAACTTGGCGAAGAAGTCGTTGATTGTCAAGGCTATGCGTCCGCCGAAGTTCAAGGTGCAGCAGCACAATCGTTGCGTGCTGTGTGGCCGGCCTAGGGCCTACATTCGGAAGTTCGGCATGTGCAGGATCTGCTTCCGCAAGCTTGCGCTGGCGGGCGAGATCCCTGGCGTCACCAAGTCGAGCTGGTAGTTGCGGGCAAGCCACTAAGGTTTGGGCGCTGTTGAGGAAGGTGACATGAACTTAACGGATCCGATCGGGGACATGCTGACCAGGATACGGAACGCCATCCAGGCTCACCACGACTCTGTGAGTGTTCCTCTCTCTCGGGAGAAGCTGGCCGTCGCGCGAGTGCTCAAGGACGAGGGCTTCATTCGCGACTTCGAGATGGTGCGGGAGAAGACCGGGAAGTCTCGGATGTTCCGCATTCATCTGAAGTACGTCGGCAAGAGGGAGCCCGTAGTGACCGGGCTGAAGCGAGTCAGCAAGCCGGGGCTGCGAGTCTACACCGGGAGCAAGACCATTCCGATGGTCTACGGCGGCCTTGGGGTAGCGGTGCTTTCCACTCCGGCCGGCGTCGTTAGCGGTCGCAAGGCCCGACAGATGAACGTAGGGGGCGAGGTGCTCTGCTACGTCTGGTAGCGGGGCGGGTCCCTTAATGGAGAAGGCGACATGTCCAGAATCGGCAAGCTACCGATAGCTGTACCCCAAGGGGTGCAGGTAGATATTCAGGGAAACAAGGTGACCGTACGGGGGCCCAAGGGCACCCTCAGCCGGGAGCTTCACCCGGACATGAAGGTCGAGAGGCAGGACTCGGACCTGCTGGTGACCCGGCCAACCGACAGCCGGATACATCGGTCGCTGCACGGCCTCACCCGGACCCTGGTGGCCAACATGGTCGAGGGCGTGACCAACGGTTTCAGCCGACGGCTGGAGGTCGCTGGAGTTGGCTACAGGGCTCAGCAGGTAGGTAAGGACGTTGTTCTGCAGGTGGGCTTCTCCCACCCGGTTCACGTTGGGGCGCCCGAGGGCGTCACCCTGGGCGTCGAGGGCACCAACAGGATTGTGGTTAGCGGGATAGATAAGCAGTTGGTGGGCGAGATCGCTGCTCGCATCCGGGCGGTCAAGCCGCCGGAGCCCTACAAGGGCAAGGGCATCAAGTTCGCCGAAGAGCAGGTCCGAAGGAAGGTCGGGAAGACCGGCGGTAAGAAGAAGTAGGGCCAAGGGAGGTAGGTTTGATTAAGCCATCGAGCACGAGAGCGGCCAGGCTCAAGCGGCATCGCCGGCTGAGGGCCAAGGTTGAGGGAAGCCCCTCGCGGCCACGCCTTGCCG
>JAJZRD010000179.1 GCA_021845945.1 Chloroflexota bacterium | reverse complement strand
GGACAGGGGGCTCAGCTTCTGCTCACCGCCTGCACCGAGCTGCCCCTGATCCTCCAGGACGGCGACGTCGGCGTGCCGGTGCTGGACCCCACCCTGGCGCTGGCCCACGCGGCCGTGCGGCTGGCCCGGTCGTAGCAAGGATTGCTACAGGATCTCGCCCACGTCTTTGAGGATGTAGTCGGGCGGCCACTCGGAGGCGAGGGCCTCCTCCCGGGAGGTCACACCGGTGAGCACCAGAACGGTACCGATGTCAGCTCCCTTTCCCCCCGCGATGTCGCTGTCCAGCCGATCCCCCACCATGACCATCCGTCCAGGACCCAGCAGGGAGCGGGCCACCTCGATCATACCCGGCTCCGGCTTGCCGATGGAGATGGCCTTCTGGCCACTGGCCACCTCGATGCCCGCCAGGACGGCACCGGTGGCGGGCACCACCCCCTCAGGGGTCGGGAAGGTGGCGTCCCGGTTGGTGGTGAAGAAGAGGGCTCCCGCCTGCAGAGCGAAGGTGGCCACCATCATCTCGTTGTAGTCGAAGTCGTTGTGGCCGCCCACCACCACGAAGTCGGCTGTTCGGCCATCGAGCCCCTCCAGCACCCGCAGCCCCGCGGATCGCATCTCCTCCTTCAGCCCGGCGCTCCCCACCACGAAGACGCTCATGCCATCGATGGGGTAGCGCCCCTTCAGCTACATGGCCGTGGCCCAGCCGCAGCTGAGGATCTCGTCGACGCGGGCCTCGATCCCCATGCGCCGCAGCTTCGCCGGGTAGCCGTCGCGGGGGCTGCGGGGGTCGTTGGTGAGGAACAGGATCCCTTTGCCCCGCCGCCTCAACTCGGCCAGGGTGGAGGGCGCCGCGGGGATCACCTGATCGCGCAGGTAGAGGCAGCCGTCCAGATCGAAGAGGAAGTGATCGAAGAGGAAGTGATCGAAGAGGTCGACTACAGGCATAACACCCTCAGCAATGCAACAGTTGGAGCGTAGGGCAGGGCGCTCTGCCCTGCCGCCCGTCCCTGCCATCGACCGCCGGGCGGCGGGGCACAGGGCCCCGCCCTACGCCGTTCAAGCCATCGCCCGGGCGGCGGGCACAGGCGTGGCGACGTGCTCGCTCGCGCCACGCGCCCTACATTACGTAGTTCGGAATTACTCGCCGAGCTTCAGCACGGCCATGAAGGCTTCCTGGGGGATCTCCACGTTCCCCACCCGCTTCATCCGCTTCTTCCCCTCGGCCTGCTTCTCCAGCAGCTTCCGCTTGCGGGTCACGTCGCCGCCGTAGCACTTGGCCAGAACGTTCTTCCGCATGGCGCTGATGGTCTCACGGGCGATCACCTTGCCACCGATGGCGGCCTGGAGGGGAACCTCGAACAGCTGGCGGGGGATCAGCTTCCGCAGCTTGGACACCAGCTCCCGGCCCTGTGAGTAGGCTTTGTCCACGTGGGTTATCAGCGACAGGGCGTCCACCGGTTGGCCGTTCACCAGGATGTCCAGCTTCACCAGCTTCGACTCCCGGTAGCCCTCGTAGCTGTAGTCCAGGGAGGCGTAGCCCTGGGTCCGGGACTTGAGCTGGTCGTAGAACTCCACCAGCAGCTCGGACAGCGGCATGTCGTAGTTGAGGAGCACCCTCTGCTCGTCCAGGTAGTCCATCTTGATGAACTCGGAGCGTCGCCCCTGCATCATCTCCATGATGGTACCGATGTGGCGGCTGGGCGCGATGATGCTGATCCGCACCCACGGCTCCTCGATCCAGGCGATCTCACCCGGGTCCGGCAGCTTGGAAGGTCCATCCACCGCCAGCTCTCGGCCGTCGGTGGTGAACACCTTGTACTCCACGCTGGGGGAGGTCACCAGCAGATCCAGGTCGTACTCCCGCTCCAGCCTCTCCTGGACGATCTCCATGTGGAGCATCCCCAGGAAGCCGCAGCGGAAGCCGAAGCCCAGCGCCACGGAGCTCTCCGGCTCGTAGGAGAGGGAAGCGTCGTTCAGCCGAAGCTTGTCCAGGGCGTCCCGGAGGGCACCGTAGTCCTCGCCCACCACCGGATAGAGGCCGGCGAACACCATCGGCTTTATCGGCTTGTAGCCGGGCAGAGGCTGCTGGGCCGGGTTTTCCACGTCGGTAAGGGTATCGCCCACCTGCATCTCCCGGACGTTCTTCAGGCCGGTCGCCACGTACCCCACCTCGCCGGTGTCCAGCCGGTCAACGGGGGAGAGTCGGGGACGGAACACCCCCACCTCCAGACACTCCAGGGTCTGGCCCGTGGCCATTGCCTGCAGCTTGTCCCCGGCGCCGATCGCTCCGTCCATCACCCGAACGTAGCTGATGACCCCCTTGTAGGGGTCGTAGTGGGAGTCGAAGACCAGGGCCCGCAGCGGCTGGTGGTGCTGCCCTCGCGGCGGGGGAATCCGGTGGACGATTGCCTCCAGGATCTCGTCCACGCCGGCCCCATCCTTGGCCGAGGCGTAGATCACCTCGTCGGCGGGCAGCCCCACCACATCTTCGATCTGCTTCGCCACCTTCTCGGGCTCGGCGCTGGGGAGGTCGATCTTGTTCACCACGGGAATGATGGTGAGGTCGTGCTCCAGGGCCAGGTACACGTTGGCAAGGGTCTGGGCCTCGACCCCCTGGGCAGCATCCACCACCAAGAGGGCACCCTCGCAGGCGGCCAGGCTGCGGGACACCTCGTAGGTGAAATCCACGTGACCCGGGGTGTCGATCAGGTTGAGCTGATGCTCGACCCCCTGGCGATCCCGGTAGGCGAGCCGCACGGCCTGGGCCTTGATGGTGATCCCCTTCTCGCGCTCCAGATCCATCTGGTCCAGCACCTGTTCCGTCATCTGTCGGGCGTCGATGGTGCCGGTGCGCTCCAACAGCCGGTCCGCAAGGGTGGACTTGCCGTGATCTATGTGGGCTATGATGCAGAAGTTTCTGATCTTGTCCTGGCTCGTCACGGGATTCGGTACCTCAAGAGACCCGATAAAAGGGGCCCGTTGGCGACACCCACAACGGGGGATCGCGCCTCCGGACCCCGATCATCCTTGCCATATTGGATCTCATTATACCATAGGGGTAGGGCCGGCCGGGCCCAGCCTATGGTATGGAAAGTGCCAGCTACAACCTGGTGAAGGGCGGAGGAGGCCCCGAGGAAGGAAGCCTGGCAGATGCAGTCCATCCCTAAGAACCTGGCCCTCTTGTTTATCGGCTCGCTCCTGGGCGCCACCGTCGCCCTGGGCGTCTCAACTTTCCAGCCCGCGGGAAACCACAGCCCCGCGACGTCCAACAGCTCGCCTCGGACGGTCGAAGCCAGCCCGGCGGTGCTGGGCGAGGATGTGACCGCGGAGATCTACCAACGGCTGACCCCGGCCGTCGTCAACGTCACCAATCGTCGGGCACCCACTTCTGGCGGCATCGACAGCCCGTTCCCGGAGAGGGGGGTCGGCTCCGGCGTGATCGTCGACGACCAGGGGCACATCCTGACCAACAATCACGTGGTCGATAGGGCCGACAAGCTGGACGTCACCCTGGTGGACGGAACCCGGGTACCGGCCCAGTTGATAGGCCGGGATCCCGGGAACGACCTGGCCCTCATTCAGATAGAGGTGAACGACCGGGTCAAGCCCAAGATAGCCGTTGCACCGCTGGGAGACTCGGACAGGCTGCTGCCCGGCCAAGCGGCCATCGCAATCGGAAACCCCTTTGGCTTCCAGAGCAGCATGACCAGCGGCATCGTCAGCTCCCTCGGCCGCACCTTCGCGACCGACTCCGGCCGCCCGATCCGCCACATGATCCAGACCGACGCGGCCATCAACCCCGGCAACTCGGGTGGTCCGCTGATCAACTCCGCCGGCCAGGTGGTGGGGATCAACACCGCCATCGAGAGCCCGGTCAGGGGCTTCGTCGGCATCGGGTTCGCCGTACCCATCAACGTTGCCCGCCGGGTCCTGCCGGACATGATGGCGGGCCAGACGGTCTCCCACGCCTGGCTGGGAGTATCGGGAATAACCCTCGACGAGGAAACGGCCCGAACGGCGGGGCTCAACGCGGCCGCCGGGGTCTACGTCGTTCACGTACTGCCCAACAGCCCGGCCGACAGGGCTTCCCTGAGGGGAGCCATAGCCACCAGCGGAGCCTCGGGGGCCTCCAACGGTCAGCTCCCCATGGGGGGAGACGTGGTGACCTCGGTGGACGGCCGGCCGCTGTCGTCGGCCGATCAGCTTACCGACTACGTCGACTCGAAGAGGGCTGGAGACCAGGTCACCCTGACCTTACTGCGGGACGGCAATCCCCTGGAGGTGCGGGTAACGCTGGGAGATTGGCCGGAGGGCTGAGAGAGGGACCTCTCCCCTCCCCGTAGCGGGGAGGGGAGAGGGGTGGGGTCCTCCCAGCCTAGTGCTGCGACCGCCGCCACCGCTGGCCGGCCGGCGGTCGCACGTACACGATGTTCGCCGTGCGCATGTAATCCTGCTCGTTGCCCTCGATCATCAGCTTGTGCATCAGCACGACGTCCGCCTGAGGCAGATGTTCCACCGGCTCCACGCACACCCTCATGGCCAGCCTGTCCGCCTCGTAGACGTCCACCCAACCCGGCCGCCCCGGAACACGATAGACCCTCCCCGCCACCCGCCGGCTGGGCACGGTCAGGTAGCCGGTCTGAAGCAGCTGCTGGTGCTCCCCATCGGAGAGCATCTCTCGCAGCAGCGCCGCCGCCCTGCCCTCCGCCTCGGGGTCCAGATCCTGTGGAGGAAACAGGTAGTAGTGGCACCACAGCTTCCAAACCATCACGAACGTGAGGATGCAGGCCAGCACCAGAAGCTGGGGGCCCTGCTGGAGCTCCATCATCCCCCCGCCACCCGCGGCACCACCACGATCTGGTCCGCCTCGGGGTCAAATCGATCTATCCTGGTGGCTGGGGTGGCGGCACTCACCCGGAAGGCGGTGGCGCCGTTCCGCAGCGCCTCCTGAAAGATACGCTCGGCCTCCCGCACGGCCTCCTCAGCCTCTGGATCGCCCGTCTCCGCCTGCTTCTGATCCCACATCACGGTCCGATCGCCCTTGATCGATAGCACTCGCAGCTTGCCCATCTCTCTGCCTCCCGCCAAGAAACGCTACTCCGGCTCGGGCCGGCGGCCCCTCCCGAGGGCCGACAGCCGCAGTTCGCGGATTCGCCTCTGGCCAGGTAGCTAAGCAACGGCCGACGACGACAGCAGGCTCGATACTGTCCAGGTCACCCCCTTCCCGGTGGGAAAACGGCGCGCCCGCCTGAGCGGCTCAGGCGGGCGCTGAACGGGCAGGCTCTCCTCGCAGACGGTTGGTGCGTCCTACCTGCCGCCACCACCATAGCAGAAGCTATAGAGAGCATCTTCTTACTGGACCTACTATACTCCTCTTGATGGCTGTGTCAATACACTTTCCGCCGAGATCGATGCTGGACAAACGGCATCGATTGCTGTACTATCTGTCTTTGCCACAGGAAAGGGCTGGCCCAACGCCGGCAGTTGGTCCTGGGTAAGGCGGCTGCATGGGGCGCTGGGCTTGTTTTGTGAAGCAGCGAACCCCGCGGGAGAGGTGATAGGTTGGCCAACACGAAGTCTGCCATCAAGATGATCCGGGTCGCGCTCAAGCGGCGAAAGCGGAACCAGCCCATTCGCACCGAGCTGAAGACCCTGGTCAAGAAGACACGCACCGACATCGACTCCGGGCGGCTGAGCGACGCCCAGAGCGAGATTCGCAGCGCCATGAGCGCCCTGGACAAGGCCGCCAACAAGAAGGTCATTCACCGAAACGCCGCCGCTAGGCGCAAGTCGCGCCTCATGAAGAGGCTGGCCAAGGCCGAGAAGGCAGCGACCGCCTAGGGGGAGCAGCCACCGTTGTCGGTGGGGTTTCTGGGGATACCCCCATGAACGTGCCCTCCGGCAGCTTCGCGACCGCCAGGCCGCAGCGATGCCCTCGCTCGCGTCGCGCACACTGGAGCCGCCTTTCGGGCGCGGCGCAGCCGGCCTCCAGCTAAACGTTGCTTGACAATAGCGCCGGTGGGTGGATAGAATGCCGTAGAACGAACGTTCTATGGCCCTTTCTATTTGCGGAGGAAGGTCATGCGCGCACTTTCCGAGCGACAGCGACGGATCCTCGACTTCATCGCTCGATTCCAGCAGCGCCACGGCTATCCCCCTACCATCCGCGAGATCGGCCAGGAAGCCGGGATCTCCTCCACCTCCGTCGTCGATTACAACCTTCGGGTCCTGGAGCGGCTGGGACGTCTCCGCCGAGATCCGGACGTCTCCCGCGGGATCGAGCTCACGGGGGGGACCCTTCCACGGCGGAGCCAGGGCTCGGTCTCCGTGCCCGTCATGGGAAGGATCGCCGCTGGCGAGCCGATCGAGGCCCTGCAGGACCACCGGGAGGAGCTGGAGGTCTCAGGGCAGATCTGCGACGAGGGGTGCTACGCCCTGCGGGTCAAGGGGAGGTCGATGATCGAGGACCTGATCGACGACGGCGATCTGGTGGTGGTTCGTCCCCAGGAGAGCGCCGACGATGGCGACATCGTGGTCGCGCTGCTCACCGACGGACCATCCTCGGAGGGAAGGGCCACCCTCAAGCGGCTCTACCGGGAGAAGGATCGGGTCCGGCTGCAGCCGGCCAACTCCACCATGGAGCCGATCTACGTGGCACCCAAGGAGCTGAGGGTTCAGGGCAAGGTCGTCGCGGTGATCAGGCAGCTCTGAGGAGGTCCGCGATCAGCAGCTCCAGCGCCGCCTCGGGTTCCCGCGCGCCCGTCTTCACCTGGAGATCGTAATCCAGCAGCTGCCGGTACGCCCGCTCCAACTGCTGGAAGCTGAAGTTGCGGGCCTGTTGCCGGAGGTTCGGGACGGACCGGAAGGGCGCCCCGGTCTTTCGGGCGATCTCGTCCTGGGAAGCCCCCGCCTCGGATAGCTCCTTCACCTGGATCAACAGCCGAAACTGCCGCACCACCATGGCCACCACCCTCAGGGGGTGGTCGCCCTCGGAGAGCAGCTTCCGCAGCTCCCGCACCGCCGCCTCCGGCTGGCGAAGCCCCACGGCATCCACCATGGCGAAGACGTTGGCCTTGCGGGCGTCGGCCACCAGCTCCCGCACATCCTCCTTGGAGATGGCCCTGTCCTGGCAGTAGGTCGCCAGCTTCACCATCTCGCTGTTCAGCAGCCGGGCGTTGGGCCCCACCGCCGCAGCCAACTCGTCCACGGCCTCGGGGGAGATCTTGCAGCCGATCTTGGAGACCCTCGACCTGATCCAGAGGGTCACACCGGGCTCCTCCAGCCGGTGAGCCTTGACGTAGCCCCCCAGGTTGCGGATCGCCTGGAGGATCGGGTCCTTCTCGGGGATCAGCTGCTCCTCCAGAAAGACGAGCCGGCAGAACTCGGGAACCGAGGGGAGAAACTCCAGAAGCCCCTCCAGGAGGGCCTTCTTGCTCCCCCGGGGCGCACGCTCCTGCTTGGGTTCGTCGCGTCCGCTGTCCCGCCCCGAATCCCCCAGACGGGTGAGGAGATTCGTCACCACCACCAGCCGCTTGTCGGCCATGAAGGGAAGCGACAGGCAGAGGGTCATCAGGTCGGAGAGGACCAGCTTCTCCCCCTCGAAGGAGGCGACGTTGTACTCCCACAGGGGGGAGTCCTTCATGCGGGCCACCAGCCCCTGAACCGCCTCGTGGGAGGAGAGCTCGTCCTCGCCGTGAAAGAGGTATATCCAGTTGGCGCGGGAGGATCCAGCCATAGTGGGGGAATCATACTGCACGGCGGGAGTCGCGTCGAGTCTCAGGAGCGCGGCCAGGGCCTCTTAGCTGTCAACCTGAGCGAAGCAAAGGGGCTCCAGGCGCGTGTGCCGCGATTCTGAGCGTAGCGAAGAATCGCGTGGTCGTGGCCTCGGCGCTGCACTTTGCGGGTTCGGCGCCGGAGAGCTAGGGTGTATTTTCAAACTGTGGCATACCTAACTCGGCAAAGCCGAAACCAAAAAGGTTGTATGCTTGAACACCGATGATCTCCCGCAGATGCCGCTTGGTCGAGAGAGGAGCGTGCTCGGA
>JAJZRD010000178.1 GCA_021845945.1 Chloroflexota bacterium | reverse complement strand
AGACACGGACAGAAGGAGTGCGCGATGCTGATTGACGAACAGGCCTGCAGCGGCTGCGGGGAGTGCGTGCCCTACTGCACCGTAGGTGCGATCTCCCTGGATGATGATGGCGTCTCCCGCGTCGATCTCGACGAGTGTGTCGAATGCGGCGCTTGCCTCCGGGCCGGCGTCTGCCCGACTGACGCCTTCTATCAGCAGCCGATGGAATGGCCACGGGTGCTGCGCAGCCAGTTCAGCGATCCCCTGGGCGTCCATCCGAAGACCGGCATCCCGGGCCGCGGAACCGAAGAGATCAAGACCAACGACGTGACCGATCGGGTGAAGCCGGGCTTCGCCGGGATGGCCATCGAGGTCGGGCGACCCACCGTCGGCACCAGGCTTGGCGAGGTGGAGAAGATCGCCATGGCCCTCTCCAAGATCGGGGTGCAGCAGGAGCCTGCGAACCCTGTTACTTTCCTGATGACGGACTTGCAGACGGGCAAGATGCAGGACGACGTGCTGCAGGAGAAGGTGCTTTCGGCCATCGTCGAGTTCATCGTGCCTCAGGAGAAGGTGGTGGAGGTCCTGAACACCTTGAAGGAGGTGACTCCCAAGGTCGACTCGGTCTTCAGCATCGACCTGGCGGTCCGCTACGAGCCGGACGGGTCGGTTCCCATCAAGAAGGTGGTCGAGGACGCCGGGTTCACGCTGCTCCCCAACGGGAAGACCAACGTCGGCATGGTCACCCACCAACAGGGCCGGTAGAGGAGGACGAAGATGACTCACACCCATCACCGACGGGGCACGATCGAGAGCCTCTCCAGGGACTACATCTTCACGACCATGGCAGGGAAGGGGGTCAACGTCCCCGGCACCGGCGAGAGGATGAAGAAGTTCTACGAGATCGTCATGAAGTACAACCCCACCTTCGTGGGCGACGCCGCCAGGGGCAATCAGTTGACCCTGGGCGTCAAGGCGATCCTCGAGGGCGTCAACGACAAGACCATCGGCCACGCCGTTTTCCGGGACGCTGATACCGTCGCTGCCGTCATCAAAGATCTGATCGACGCTGGCTTCGATCGCTCCGTCGTGGTCAGCGGCCTCTTCGACAACGTGAAGGAGTGCTGCAAGAAGGCCGGCATCGGCATCCCCCACACCATCGAGTACTCCCTGGGCACCTGGGGTCGGGCCGAGAAGATGGCGCCCATGGAGGAGTTAGAGGTGATGACCATGTGCGGCCACGCCCAGGTGCCGGGGACTCTGGTGCGCCACATGGCCCAACAGGTGAAGGCCGGCAAGCTCACCGCCGAGGAGGCCGGGCTGAAGCTGGGCCATCAGTGCACCTGCGGCGTTTTCAACGTCGCTCGGGCCGCCGAGCTGGTGGCGGCCATGGCCGCGAGAAGCTAGAGGTTCGGCGCAGGGTGAGGGAGGGGGCAGCTTCCCCCCTCACCCCGTGGACCTGCCCTCTGGCCGGTCCACGCCCCTCCCACCTACTCTGCCAGCGGCCGGCCCAGCCCCAGATTGACCTTGCCGTTGGGTCGCACAGCGATGCCAGCCTCTTCCAGTAGCGGTCGCAGCAGGATGGAGCGGCCATCTTCCCCCACCCGTGAGATCACCCCCACGGTGAAGACGGTGTTCACCTGGCCCTCCACCTCCCGCAGCGCGCCCACCAGCTGGGGGAGCTTCTCCGGCCTGGTCTTCAGCTCGATCACGGCCGAGAGCACCCGCTCGCCCTTGATCTCCTCCCGCAACCGCCCTGTGGCCGCATTGACCATCAGCATGGTGATGGGGGAGAGAGGCTCGAACTCCACGCCCACCTTCGCCACCGCCATGGCCAGCTTCTCCACGTCGGCGAGGCTTGTTCCCGCATTGGGCCGGCCGATGTCTATGGCGACCCCTGCTTCCTCCTTGCCGAACCGCCCCGTGACCTCGTTGGTCTTCATCTCCTCGGTGCCCCGACCGGTGACCCCGGTCTCAGCGAAGCAGGTCAGCGGATTGCTAAAGATGCTGCGCAGGGATCGGGGCCAGGCCAACTCCTCCTCTACAAAGGCGTCGGTGGGGCAGACGCCCGAGCGCCGGCAGACGGAGCACTCGACGCAGAGCTCCAGGCCGACGGTGGCGATCCCGCCGGCCAGTCGGAGGGCGTCCACGGAGCAGTAGTCCAGGCACTCCCCGCAGCCCGTGCACAGCTGCTCGTCGACTCTCATCGGCCGCTACCTCCTTCTGGAAGGTTGACGGAATCGAGGATCCTGGCGGCTCGGACCGGGTTGAAGATGCCGCAGCTGCAGGTGGAGGCCAGCTTCTGTCCTGCCTGCTGGGCCGTGATCTGCCCCGCCTCCACCCTTCCGGCCAGCTTCTGCACCAGCTTCGGGCACACCATCCCGTGGCCGCACATGGTGGTGATCTCCAGCACCCACTCGGGGGGCAACAGCTCCTTCTTCCCAAAGAGACCCAGCGACATGTGGACCGTGTGGGCCTCGAGGCCCGCAGCTTCGGCGGCGTCGAAAAGCTGTTGGAAGGGGGCGCTCACCACCACCGAGATCCCCACATTGGCGGCCTTGAATGCCCTGAGCGTCTCTACCAGCTGGTCGGCCTCCACGAAGACCGCACCCAGGTAGCTGCCGTCTCGCATGCCCTCCAGGATCGCCGCGAGGGGGACGCCGGTGAAGAGGCCGCCGTGACCTTCGTCCCCGAGGTTTGCGGGATGGTGAGATGCAGTGATCTCCCCCATCCGGCGCAGCTTAGCGGCGGCCCCTTTCTCGTTGAACCCCTGGGTTGCCATGGCCAGCATCACGAAGTCCATTGCCAGTGACTCGGGACTACCCATGCGATGCAGGGTGTTGGTCATCGAACCCCCCTCTCTGCCTCGTACGGCGCAACAGGAGCATAGTAGCTTCGCCCACCGTTGAACTGCCACGTAGGTATGGAATTACGAACATATTGATCGCAGGTGGGAGGCGAAATCCGCCCCGTGGCGTATAATAATGTTGTTCTAATTGGGGCCTGCCACATCGAGGTGGTTGCCGGGGATGTGGTGGGCCCCGAACTGTCTGAATCCACGAAACCATCTTGTTGTTCCAACCCGCCAATCTCCGAGTAGGGCTCTAGCCCCGTTGACAGTGCCGGTGTGGCTTTCGGGCCGCAGACTACCTGGAAGAGAAGGGAGGTGAGGGGTCTAGCCGACGAGTCGATCCAGGGGCGACAACCAAACGGGCGGTTCAACTCGCGCGCCAGATCTTCAAGAAAAGGAGTAGGGTGACTATGTTGCCGATCCTTCGATCTGCGCGGAGCCGTTGGGGCTCCGTGGGCGTGGCGACTCTGCTGGCGGCGTCCTTGATCGCCGGCGGTCTGCTGATGAGCGGCTGCCAGGGCGGCGAGAAGTATCCCTCTAAGCCGATCCTGATGGTTGTCCCGTACGCTCCCGGTGGAGGCACGGACATCATCGCCCGCAACTTCGACAAGCTTGCCATGGATCTGAAGGTGATCCCTCAGAACTTCGCGATCGAGAACAAGGCGGGCGGCGGCGGCATCGTGGGCAAGTCCTACGGCAAGGAGAAGCCCGCCGATGGCTACACCATCGTATGGAGTGATGACAGCAGCGCCTACGGCGACCTGATGGGCAACGCACCCTGGAAGTACAACGACTTCACCTTCATCGCGAAGATGGTCTCCGACTACAACATGTTCATAGTGAGGACCGAATCGCCGATCAAGGATCTGAAGGACATGATCGCCCAGGGCAAGGCGAATCCGAAGAAGCTGAAGGTCGCTGGAACGGGCGTCGGTAACACCGACCAGATCCAGCTGGCGCTATTCACCAAGAATGGTGGTGGCGATTACACCTACGTCTCCTTCGAGAGCGGTGGCCAGGTGATGACCAACGTCCTGGGTGGCCAGGTGGATGCGGCGCTGGCCAATCCCTCCGAGGCCTACGAGCAGATACGGGCTGGCAAGGTAAGGGCGCTGGGCTACTCCGCTCCCGAGCGGGTCCAATTCAACGATCCGGTGTTCAAGGACACCCCCACCTGGAAAGAAGCTGGGGTCAACCTCAGCATCGCCCAGTGGCGTGGCGTCGTCGGACCTCCCGGCATGAAGAAGGAGCACGTCGATTGGCTGATCAACGCCTTCAAGAAGGTCTCCGACAGCAAGGAGTGGAAGGAGCAGTACCTGGACAAGTTCCAGCAGATGAACGCCTTCATCTCCGGTGATGCCTTCAAGAAGGCGGTCGAAGACGAGTACGCGAGCTTCAGGCCGGTCTTCAACGAACTGGGTCTCACCAAGAAGAAGTAGTAGCTAGGGGCCTAAGGCTTTGCCGGGGGAGGAGCCGGTTTCTCCCCCGGCCATTCCCTGGAGGGGGTATGACAGAGAGACTTGCCAACACCATCAGCGCGGTGTTCCTGCTGCTTCTGGCGATTGGGATGGGCGTGATGTCTCATGTCCTCCCCACCACCGTCACGGACCAGTATGCCGGCCCAGGCTTCATGCCCACGCTGCTCTCCGTCTGCCTCGGTGGGGTGGCCGCCGGTATCCTCGTCCAGGCACAAGGGATACCCAGCTCCATCCGCATGCCGGGCTGGTCGGGGGCCGACCTCCAGGGAGCGATACGGATCGGCGTAGTGCTCGCCGCGACGGCCGGCTACAACCTCCTGCTTCAGCCCGCAGGGTATATCATCACGACGGCTGCATACTTGCTGTTCCTGCTCTGGTACATGCAGGTTTCCTGGCGTCTCAACTTGATCCTGACGGTCGCGACCACCGTCGCCACTTACGCGCTGTTCTCGATATGGCTGAAGGTGGTCTTACCCATGGGGATCACGGAGATCTACTTCTAGTCCCGGTGCCGAGTACCCGCCGGTCACACGGCGGCGACGAGGGTAACCAATGGAAGTCGTCCAGGATCTCGCGTACGGCTTCAGCATCGCGCTGCAGCCGGTCAACCTTGTCTACTGCTTCATCGGGGTGTTCGCCGGCACTCTCCTTGGGGTTCTCCCGGGCATCGGTCCGGTGACCGGAGTAGCGATACTGATCCCGATCACCTTCGGCATGAATCCGACCACCGCCATGATCATGCTGGCGGGGATCTACTACGGCTCCATGTATGGCGGCTCCACCACGTCGATCCTGGTGAATGTTCCGGGCGAGTCGGCCTCGGTGATGACCGCCCTGGACGGATATCAGATGGCCCGACAGGGTCGCGCCGGTGCCGCCCTCGGAATGTCGGCCTTCGGCTCCTTCATCGCCGGCACCTTCTCCGTGGTTGCTCTCATGCTGGTCGCCACGCCTATCGTCACCCTGGCTCTCTCCTTCGGTCCTCCCGAGTACTTCGCCCTGATGCTGCTGGGTCTCAGCACCCTCACCCGACTCGCCGGCAAGAGTCTGCTGAAGGGGCTGGCGATGGGTCTCGTGGGCATGCTGGTGGGCACCGTGGGTCTCGACCCAATCGCCGGGGTGCCGCGCTTCACCTTCGGTCGCTCGGATCTCCTGGACGGCGTCAGCTTCGTCTCGATGGCGATGGGGCTCTTCGCTCTCGGCGAGATCATGACGAACCTGGAGGGTTCGTTCAAACGGGAGATCTTCTCAACGACCATTGGCTCGGTGCTGCCGACGCGGCGGGACTGGGCAGCCTGCAAGTGGACGTTAGTCCGTTCGACCCTGATTGGATTCGTGATCGGATCCCTCCCCGGGGCTGGTGCTACGGTCTCGGCTTTCATGGCGTACGCGGTGGAGAAGCGCGCATCTAAGACCCCGGAGCGGTTCGGGAACGGCGCCATCGAGGGGGTCTGTGCCTCCGAGTCGGCCAACAACTCGGCCACGGGCGGCGCCCTGGTACCGCTGCTAACTCTGGGCATTCCTTCCTCAGCTGTGGCGGCGATAATGATGGGCGCGCTGATGATGTACGGTTTACGCCCAGGCCCGCTGCTGATGTCGGAGAACCCGGAGTTCTTCTGGGGGGTCATCGCCAGCATGTACGTGGGAAACATCATGCTGCTGGTGCTCAACCTTCCGCTCATCAGCATGTGGGTGCAGATCCTGAAGGTTCCCTATCCGGTGCTCATTCCCCTCATCCTTCTGTTTGTGCTCCTTGGCGCCTACACCGTCGGCGGCGCCATGGTAGACCTCTGGATCATGTTCGCTTTCGGCGTCGTCGGCTACCTGATGCGCAAGTTCGACTACCCGCCGGCGCCGATGGTCCTGGCACTGGTGCTCGGCCCAGTGATGGAGAGGAACTTGAAGCTCTCGCTGACGCTGTCGGACGGAAGCCTGCTCATCTTCTTCCATCGACCCATCACGCTGATCATCTTCGGCCTGATAGTGCTCTCCCTTGGTTGGCCTCTCCTGGTGAGGCTGTTCACCAGGGGCAAGGTGCCGGTGGAGGTACCGATCGCCGACGAGATCTAGATCGGCTCCGCCGCTGCCATCGCATCTACCCGATCGAGTGCCCCGCGGGATGCCAATCCCGCGGGGCACGTGTTAGAATGCCGCGGTTCCACTCGTCACTCGGTACTAATTCCTCATCACTTCTCTCAGGAGAGGCAGATGGCCAACTTCAGGCAACGGCTGGTAGCGGGCGAAAAACCCTAGCGCGATTCCGGTCTACATCTCGCTCAACGAGGAGGAAATATGACCCATCTGGTAGTGTTGACGGACCACGTTTTTCCCAGTGCCGACGCCGTGATCGAGCAGAAGGTGCTGGAACCGGCGGGCGCTCGGCTGGAGATCCACGAGCGCCTGGACGAGGATGGAGTGCTGGAGATCGTCCGCCACGCCGACGGGCTGCTGGTGGAGAGGGCGCCCATCAACCGGCGAGTGATCGCCGGAATGGAGCGCTGCCTGGTCGTGGCTCGGTACGGCGTGGGCTACGATTGCATCGACGTCCAGGCAGCCACCGACGCCGGTATCATCGTCTGCAACGTGCCGGACTACTGCGTCCCTGAGGTGGCGGACCACACCATAGCGCTGCTGCTGGACCTGGCCCGATCCACCTTCCAGCTGGACGCCGAGGTGCGTCGTGGCGTCTGGGACGTCTACTCGGGCGGCAAGACCAACCGGCGGATCGAAGGTCAGGTCCTCGGTATGGTCGGCTCGGGCCGGATCGGTCGGGCCGTGGCGAAGCGGGCGATCGCCTTCGGGCTCCAGGTGATCGTGTTCGATCCCTACGTCGACGCCGAAGCGATCAAGTCGTTCGGTGCCCGCAAGGTGGAGTTGGAGGAGTTGCTGAAGACCGCGGACTTCGTGACCTTCCACCTGCCCCTCACGGCGGAGACCCGCCACCTGTTCGGTGCCGAGCGGATCCGGCTGTTGAAGCCCACGGCCTACGTGGTGAACACGGCAAGGGGCGGTCTGATCGACCAGAAGGCCCTCACGCAGGCGCTGATGGAGGGACGGTTGGCCGGGGCCGCCCTGGACGTGCTGGAGCAGGAGCCGCCCGATCCCAGCGACCCTCTGCTGAAGCTGCCCAACGTCATCCTGACCCCCCATGCGGCCTTCTACTCCAAGGGGGCGAGCGACGACCTTCATCGGATGGCAGCCGAGGAGGTGGCGCGGGTGCTGCGGGGGCAGAGGCCGAAGTCGATGGTCAACCCGGCGGTGCTGAAGAACGCCCGAGCGAAGCTGTCGTAGATGGGCGTAGGGGTGGCAGGCCGGTCGCCCCTACCTCCGAGGCGCCCCGATGCTGGCATATCCCTTGCCGTTCTCCTTTGTCACGGTCTTGGGAAGGCCGAGACAAACCCAGGAGGTTCGCTGATGCAGCAGCAGGACACACTGCAGGGTGTCCGTGTGGCTATCCTCGTGAACGACGACTTCGAGCAGGTGGAGATGACGGAGCCCCGTAAGGCCCTCGATCAGGCGGGGGCGGAGACCGTGCTGATCTCGCCCGTCCAGGGTGAGATCCATGGGATGAAGCACGACGTGAGGGCCGATAGCTTCAGGGTGGAGCTGTCCATCGACCAGGCGAATCCCGACGGTTTCGACGCGCTGATGATCCCGGGCGGCGCCCTGAATGCCGATTACCTCAGGATGAACGAGAAGGCGCGCGAGTTCGTCCGCAGCTTCGACAGTCTCGGAAAGCCCAT
>JAJZRD010000177.1 GCA_021845945.1 Chloroflexota bacterium | reverse complement strand
GCCCGATCCCGCTCCAACACGGCCGGACGGTGTGAGTCGGTATGTCTGCGTTTGCTCATACATAAGGATTGCTCATCCGCCCGCCTATTGACAACTCTGTGCAGACCTTAACTTGTAAGGAATGGGATAAGACCCCGCCCTACGTGTCAAAACCAGATTGGCGGACTATTAGTTTCCCCCGATCGTCACGTCGTTGATCAGCATCCGCCCCAGGGATCCCACCTTGACGTCCTTCACCCGGTTGCGGAGCACCATTCCCTCCATCGGGTGGTAGAGGGGCTGCCACGGGGCTTCGGTGAGGATCGTCTTCTGGGCCTCCTGGTATAGAGGGACTCGCTTAGCCTGATCCAGCTCCTCGGCGCCCTGCTTCAGCAGCGCATCCACCTGCGGGTTGGAGTAGAAGACCCGGTTGGTCTGCCGTATTCGGCTGGAGGAGATGTAGATGTTCAGGGCATCGGGATCGTTCCAGTCGTAGCGCCAGAGGATCAGGTCGAAGGATCCCTCCGTCGAGGCCTTCATCACCGCCGCCGAGTCAAGCTGCTGGATCTCCACGGGGACGCCGATGGCCTTCAGCTGGCTCTGGAGCAGGGTGGCGATGGCGTCGTTGGGCGACCGGGTAGAGGGGGGCAGCGGGGTGCCCGCCTCGATGCCGAAGCCGCCCAGGGCCGTCTTGACGATGTCGGCCTTGTTGACGGCGTAGGACAGCGCCTGCCGCACCTTGACCTCGTCGAAGGGGGGCTTGGCGCAGTTGTAGCCCAGGTAGATCAGCGAGTCGAGGTTGATCGGCTCCAGCTGCAAGCTCTTGTCGTTCTTGACCTTGTCCAGGAAGGTGGGCTCGGTGACGAAGATGACGTCCACGTCGCCCGACTGGAGGGCGGAAAGCTGGGTGTTGGCGTCGGGGATCAGCTTGTAGACCAGCTTGTCCAGCTTCACCGGCCCCTTGTTGGTTACCTCGGCAGGACCCCAGTTGTAGTCGGGGTTGCGAACCATGGTGATGCTCACGCCCCGCTTCCACTCCCCCAGCTTGAAGGGCCCGGTGCCGACCGGTTTGCTACCGAAGTCGTCGCCGGCTGCCTTAACGGCAGAGGGGCTCAAGATGCCGGCATAGGGCATCGCCAGGGTGCTCCATATGGTCGCCGTGGGCTTCTCGAAGCTGAAGCGCACCGTCAGGTCGTCCAGCGCCTCGATCCTGGAGATCTCCTTGACGTTGGCCGCGATGGGCGACTTGTCTCCTACCTTCTTGAAGCGATCGAAGGTGAAGGCCACGGCAGCGGCGTTCAGCGGGGATCCGTCGTGGAACTTGATGTCGCTCTTCAGCTTCACGTCGATGGCCTTGCCGTCGGGGGATAGCTGCCAGCTTTCGGCCAGGTGGCCGACGAACTTACCGTCACGCGTTCGAGTGACGAGGGTGTCGAACAGGTAGGGCAGCACCAGGTTGAGCCCCGAGTTGGCCGCGCCCTGGGGATCCATGGAGGTCGGCTCGGCCGTCATGGCTCGCGTCAGCGTGCCGCCGCCACTGCTGCTGCCACCTCCCTTCGCTGCCGGTTGAGAGGGCTGTGACGAGCCACAGGCCGTGAAGGTGATGGCGATGAGCATCAGCGCGACGATCCGAGCGACTTTGAGCATTCCAACCTCCCGTGATTGGTTTGAGGGCGGCTCGCCTTGGCTGCCCATTTCCCCCTCCCTTTGGGAGAGAGTCAGGGTGAGGGCTGTTGCTTCAGCATGGCCTCCGCGGCCAGCTGGCCGCTGTGGATGCAGTCGGGGATGCCTACCCCGCGGTACGAGCTACCGGCCAGGTAGAGCCCCGGATGGGTGGCGCACAGCCTGTCGATCTCCGCCAGCAGCTCCAGATGGCCGACGTCGTACTGGGGATGGCTGTCCTTCCAGCGATGCAGGTAGGTCAGGGCCGGCTTGGCGTCCACCCCCATGATGGAGCGCAACTCCTCCCGAGCGATGTCGATCATCTCCTCCTCGGGCAGCAGCGCGGGCAGTTCGTTGGTGGCGCTTCCCAGGAAGCAGCGCAGCAGCGCCAGCCCCTCCGGGGCCCGGTCGTCGAACTTGGTCGAGCTCCAGGTGCAGCCGGTGATGCGCCGCCCCTCCTTGCCCGGGATCACGAAGCCGAAGCCCCTCAAGGAGTGCGACAGCGTCTCCTTCCGGTAGCCGAAGGACACCGTTGCCGTGGATACGTAGCGGATGGAGCTCAGCCTGGCGGCCATCTCCCCGTCCATCTCCGCCACCAGGGATGAAGCCGCTCGGGCCGGAGTCGCCAGCACCACCGCGTCGGCCTCCAGTTGGGCCCCATCGTCGAGGGTGAGCCGGTAGTCTCCGCCGCCGTTCCTGCTCAGCCGCGCCACGCTGCGCCCCAGCAGGACCCGGCCGCCCTGCAGCCGGCCGGCCACCGAGGACACCATCTCCTCGAGCCCCCCCCGCAGGGTCATGAAGGTGGGCAGGACCTTGCCGTTACCGGGACGGTGGGCCCGGCGTCCGGCGATCATCCCCCGCATGAGGCTGCCGTGCTTTCGTTCGAGGTCGACGAAGCGGGGGAAGCTGGCCAGCAGGCTCTGCCGCTCGGGATCGGAGGTGTGGATGCCCCCCATCAGCGGCTCGGCGATCTTCTCCAGGGCCTCGCTGCCCAGCCGCCGCCGGACGAAGTCGGCCACGCTCTCGTCCGACCGATCTTTTCGGGGGGGAATGACCAGGTCCAGCCCCATGCGCAGCTTGCCCAGGGGCGAGATCAGGGTGGAGAGTGCAAAGGGCGTGAGCCGGGTGGGGACTATCAGCAGCACGCCGTCGGGGAGCTCCCGCAGCTTCCCCTTCCACAGGATGTACACCTTGCGGCTGGCCTCGTTGGTCCCGATGAGGCGATCCTCGATGCCGAGCCGCCGGCACAGCTCCACGGCCCACGGCTTCTGAGTGAGAAAGGAGTCGGGCCCTCCCTCGACTACGAAGCCGTCCTGCCGATGGGTGACGATCTTCCCGCCCAGGCGGCCGTCGCTTTCGATGAGGGTGCACTCCAGGGGCACGCCCGAGTCTCGGGCGCCCTCCTGCAGGTAGTAAGCGGCGGATAGACCCGCGATGCCGCCTCCGACGATGGCTACGCGCATATGCCGCTCGCGCGAAGGCTCGCTCCGGCGAACCTCACGCGTCCTCTCCTTTGAGATAGAGTTCCACGACCCCGGACTGGACCTCGCCCAGCAGCCTCTCGATGCGGCGCAGCATTCGCACGCTGGCCTCTCGTTGGGTTGTGGTAGCCTGTGGCTGCTCGAGGAGGGCCACCTCCACAAGGGTGGTCCTGAAGAAGCTGATGGCCTGCAGCAGATCGGCCAGGGATTGGCCTCGGTGGAGGGCGTTGCTGGCGTGCATGGTCCCGATGGACCGTGCTTCCGACAGCAGTTCGTCGCCGTCGTCGGTGCGGGCCAGGTACTGGAGGGTGAGTCCCATCAGCCGCCGACCCAGGTAGCGTTGGGTTTCCCGCTCGGCCTCGCCGTATGCGGTCACCCATTGTTGGCCGGGGATGTCCTGCCGGGTGTGAGCGATGGCGTGATCGACCAGCCCCTGCTGGGGGGCTATCGGGCAGTGGGTGCGGTGGTGCTGTTGCTCGAACCGCTCCAGGTCCGCCAGTCGAAACCGGCGGTGGCCTCCAGGGGTGAGGAAGGCGTCCACGGCTCCCTCATCTGCCCAGCGGCGAAGGGTGGTAGGGTGAATGCCCAATCGCTCGCTGGCCTGCTCCAGAGTGAGCCACTTGCCCCTGCGAGGGGCCTCTTCCGGCATCGTCACGGTGCTTCTGCCCTCCTGGCCTTTCTCTCGCGGAAAACGGGGCTCTCCCCGGCGAGATCCCCCTAGCAGCCACGTCCGGCCCCGACGGCAGCATATCTGAGCAAAAATGGGCAAACCTGCACAATTGTACGGTCAGTCGCCGCCTTCGGTCAAGTTGAAGGGGGAGACTATCCTCGTGCTATACTGGCTTGAGCCGCCCATATCCACAATGATCTAGATGAAGCTTCGGTAGTGGCCGGCGATCTTGCCGCTGGAGGAACGGTGTGCGATGAGGCGGGTGCTGATCGGTGCGCTCGTGCTGGTGGCAACGTCCCTGGCGATAGCCGCTACAGCCCTGGCCCAGCCGAAGCCGGAATTCACCCTGGGGTTCAGGGCGCTTGCCGACCTCATCCCGAATGTGGTCGCTGAGCCGGTGGAGAACGAGCACCACGGGGCCAACGGCGACTCCCTTCAGGCGACCTCCCGAGGGCTGATGGCGTGGCGCAAGGCGGACAACTGGACGGCCTTCACCGACGGCGCCACGACCTGGATCAACGGTCCCAACGGGCTGGAATCCCGCCCCAACGGCGAGCGCTTCTCCTGGGAGAAGGAGCCGGAGACACCCACTTCCGGCCCGGCGGATCCGGCTCCCACCCCTGCCCCCGCCGGTGGGGGACCGACGACCCTGCCTGCCGGTCTCGACCACCTGGGTCCCGATGGCAAACCGCTTCACGTGGCGGGGATAGCCTTCTCCCCCGACGGCCAATGGCTGGCCTCGGCGGCCTACAGCCCGACCTTCGAGGCGGACCCAACGGTGAAGCTGTGGGAGGTGGCCACCGGCCGCGAGGCGCGCACTCTCACCGCCCCCAAGGGTTGGATCCTGGGGGTGGCCTTCTCGCCCGACGGACAAATGCTGGCCACGGCGGGCTCCGATGGGTCCGTCATCCTGTGGGATAGGGCCGGCGGCAGCCGGCTGCGCACCCTGAGCTGGCCCGACTGGATATGGGCCGACAGCGTGGCCTTCTCGCCGGACGGGAAGTTGGTGGCCTCCGGTGGGTCCAACGGGACCATACGGCTGTGGGAGACGGCCACCGGCAACCTCTCTCGTACCCTGGGAGAGGGCGACTGGACCTGGACCTTCGGAGTGGCCTTCTCCCCTGACGGCCGGTTTCTGGCCGCAGGCAGCTGGGACGGAAACGTGGAGCTGTGGGACCTCTCCAGCAACACTCAGGTAAAGACCCTTCGGCATCCCTGGCAGGTGCACGAGGTGGCTTTCTCTCCCGACGGCCGCCTGCTGGCCACCGGCTCGCGGCTGGGGACGGTCAAGCTGTGGGACCCGGCCACCGGCAACGAGGTCCGCACCCTGCCCCACGACAAGAAGGTCAACAGCGTCGCCTTCTCTCCCAACGGGGGGTTGCTGGCCGTGGGGCTGGCGTCCGACCCCGGAGGCAAGGCGGTCTACCTGTGGGACGTGGCCGGCGGGAGCCAGGTGGCGGCCCTCGCCGGACAGCGGCTCTGGTCTGAAGGCGTGGCCTTCTCTCCGCAGGGAAACGTGCTGGCCTCGGGGGGCGCCGGGGGAGACGTGAAGCTGTGGAGGATTCGATAGGGGTAGCGCCGGGGGGAAGTGATCGGAAGGGCGAGGCATTTCCGCGCGGAAATGCCTCGCCCTTTGCGCATCAGCGGTTGCGGTCGAAGGCCACTGAGTAGAAATCCAGGTACTGGGGCGTGTGCTCTATCCAGTAGGTGGTGAAGTGAATCCCCGGGTTGGGCTGCCACTGGTGATTGATGCCGTGACTCGTGAGGGTGTCGTGGAGTTGCTCGATCGCCTCCAGATGGGAGTCCTCCTCGGAGACGTCCAGCCATATCTGAAGGGAGCGGAGGTTGCCCCCGGTGGCCGCGAGCCGGATGGGATCGTAACCGGCGTAATAGTTCCAGTCTCCGAAGAAGACAGGGACCTCTTCGTTGGCCAGGAACAGGGATGGGCTGTGGCCCCCGACTATCGAGAAGAGATCGGGGTGGTTGAAGGCCAGTTGGAGCGCCGCATGGCCCCCCATGGACATGCCCCCGATGGCTCGATGCTCCTTGTCGGCCAGGGTGCGATAGCGGGAATCGATGAACGGCACCAGGTCGTTGGTCACGTAGTCGGCCCAGCGCAGACCCCCGTTCGCCCAGTTCATGAAGAAGCTGCCGTCGCCGTCCGGCATCACGATCAACATCGGGCACACGCGGCCCTCGGAGACGAGGGCGTCCGCGATAGACCCCAGTCTGTCACCCTCGGTCCATTCTGAGTAGTTGCCTCCGACGCCGTGGAGTAGGTAGAGAACCGGGTATCGCTGCTGGGAGAAGCCGTAGCCGGGCGGCAGGTAGATCCTGTAGGGCAGATCCAATCCCAGGACGTTGCTGTGGATGGTTGCTTCCAGGACTGAGCCCTCAGAGACCTCGACCTCGCTGGATATGTTCTTTTCGAGGACTTGAGGCTGCTGGGAGGACGGGGTTGCGGGCTGTTCGGCGAGAAGGGTGGGCAGGGCCTGGACGTCGGTCGGGACTTCTGCATGGGTAGTGGCCACACCGACGCGACCGTCCGCCCAACCGAACAGGGCTGGGGCCAGAAACAGCGCCAGGACCAGCAGTCCCACCACCACCAGTGTCCAGAGGATCGCTAGAGCCAGGTCGTCCGAGGGTAGGGACCGGAAGCGAAATCGACCGGTTCCCTCCGGGGGCCAGCCGGACGGCCGATCTTTCTGGGTGTCGGACACTTTGGCCATTCCGGAATCTCCTTTTGCGCGGCCAAATGCTGAAGTTGGAGGGCTTCCACCGGCAGCATAATAGCGCAGTGGAGCTGTTGGCAACCTTAGGTGCAGCTTAAGGAAGGCTGAGGGGGTCGGTGGGAAGGGCACCCTTGGGAGGGACCCCTTGTGCCCCACCATAGCCGATGGTAGGCTGTGTTTCGCAACTCTAACGAAGGACCTCTGCCCTCGCGAATGGTGGAGGGCGCAGGGGAGGTGGCCTGTGACGTCGGCTCAGGAGACGATTCTGGTCGTCGACGATGATCCGCTGATCAGCAATTCCATTGCCTATGCTCTCAAGCAGGAGGGCTACGCGGTTGCGCTGGCGGGCACCGGTCAGGCGGCGCTGGAGGAAGCCCAGCTGAGAAAGCCGCATCTGGTGGTTCTGGACGTGGGGCTGCCGGACATCAACGGTGTCGAGGTGTGCCGCCGGCTGCGGCGGGAGTCTCCCGTCCCCATCATGTTCCTCACCGCACGCCAGGAGGAGGTCGACAAGGTGGTTGCCCTGGACGCCGGCGGGGACGAGTACGTGACCAAGCCGGTGGGCATCGCCGAGCTGACGGCCAGGGTTCGGGCGCTGCTGCGCCGCTGCCAAATGGCAGCGGACATGCCCGCGACCTCCTCTTACCGGGTGGCCGGCGTGTGGCTGGACGCGGACGCTCATCGGGTGGAGGCGAGGGGACACGAGGTCACTCTGACCCCCCGGGAGTTCGAGCTGCTTCAACTGCTGATATCCAACGCCGGTCGCGCCATAAGTCGCCAGGAGATCCTGGACACGGTATGGGGGACCGAGTGGTTCGGCGACGAGAACGTGGTGGAGGTATTCATCCGCCAGTTGCGCCGCAAGATCGAGCTGGATCCCGACAAGCCTCGACTCATCGAGACGGTTCGCGGGGTCGGCTACCGCTTCGCTGCCGGCGGATCGTAATCGATGTTCCGCAGCCTTCGAACCAAGCTGGTGCTGAGCCACCTGGGCCTCGTTCTGCTGGCCATGGTGGTGCTCGGCTTCTACCTGATGCGGAGCGTCGATTGGTTCTACCTGCGGGTGATCCAATCGGGCATGCGGGACGAGGTGAGCATCCTGGTGGAGCGACTCGGCCCGCAGTTGGCGGCGGAGGATCGGGTTGCCGTCCGCCATTACCTGGAGGACATCGGGCAGAACGTCTCGGTGCGGGTGATGGTGGCCGACGCGGACGGCACCATAGTTGGGTCTACTGAGCCCGAGGAGTCCCAGCTAGTGGGGCGCCCGGGTGTCACCTTCGGGCTCTCGCGGGCGCTGCAAAACCGGATAGAGCGGATAACCCAGGGGGTCAACGAGCCGACCGTGGACGTGGTGTCCATCGTCGCGCCGATCGAGTGGGATGGCAGGCAGGTGGGAGCGGTCCGCCTCTCCCATCAGCTGGGGGATCTGTACCGGCAGCTCCTGGAGCTGATAACCACCATCTTGATCGGTCTGGCTGTGGCCGGCAGCGTGAGCCTCCTGCTGTCGATGGTGCTGGCCCAGAGCTTGAGCGCGCCCGCCCGC
>JAJZRD010000176.1 GCA_021845945.1 Chloroflexota bacterium | reverse complement strand
GGACCTGTTTATGGGGGGAGTGGGGTTGTCGGTCAGCGAGGAGATCCCCCTCAACATGGAGAACGTGGTGAGGGCCCTGGGGGGCCAGGTGCTGGTGGAGGGCAACGGGCGTCGCCTCTGGGAAAAGGTGTTCGTCGGGGCGATGAGCCTGGAGTCGATGGTCCACCGGATCGAGCCCGACTCCCTGATGGTGATTGGCGACCGGGTCGATGCCCAGAAGCTGGCCATCGAGCAGGGCATCAGCGCCATCATCATCACCGGGGGCTTTCCGGTGGAAAAGGAGGTGCTGGGTCTCGCCCGCCAGAAGCAGGTGACCCTCATCAGCTCCCGGCATCACACTTTCAAGACGGTGCAGCTGCTGAACCTGAGCATTCCGGTGCGGCACCTGATGACCACCGACGTGCTGTCGGCCCAGGAGGACGATCTGCTGGACGACGCGCGGCCGCTGCTGGCCCGGCAGCCGGTACTGCCGGTGGTCGACCCGGAGGGCAAGGTGGTGGGGATCGTTTCCCGCAGCGGGATCCTGCGACCCGCGCGCCAGCGGGTGGCGCTGGTGGACCACAACGAGCGCAGCCAGTCGGTGGAGGGGCTCGAGGAGGCCGAGATCGTGGCCATCATCGACCACCACCGGATCTACGACATCCGCACCGATGCCCCTATCTACGTCCGATTCGAGCCCTTGGGCTCCAGCAACACCATCATCTACAAGCTCTTCCGGGAGAACATGACTCAGATCCCCAAGTCCATCGCGGGGATAATGCTGGGGGCCATCCTCACCGATACAATCCTGTTCAAGTCTCCCACCTCCACTCAGGAGGATCGGAGGGCGGCGGAGATGCTGGCCGAGCGGGCCGGCGTCGATCTCAACGAGTTGGGGCGGGCGGTGCTTTCGGCTGCCTCGGACGTGGCGGGGAAGCGGCCGCGAGAGCTGCTGCTGGCCGACTTCAAGGAGTTTGCGCTGGGCGACTTGCGCTTCGGAGTATCCAGCGTGGAGACGGTCAACGCGGCGGCCGTGGCGGCCATGAGAGCCCAGCTACTGGAGGAGATGCGGGCCCTGCGGGACGAGCGACGCTACGCCAGCGTGATCCTGATGGTCACGGACATCGCCCACGAGCAAACGGAGATGCTGGTGGAGGGGCACGAAAGGGAGGTGTCCGAGGCTGTCGGCCGGTCCCTGGAGGACGGGCACCGCATACAGTTTCCCGGCATCCTATCGCGGAAGAAGCAGATCGTGCCCCTACTGCCCGCCATCCGTGACGCCATCGCCACCCGCCCGCACTGAGGGCAGTCCGCGGATGGGTGCAACCGGATTTCTCGTGTCTGTTGCCTCAGGCACTACACGTACGGGTTGTCTCTCTTCTCGGTGCCGATGGTCGACGAGGGGCCGTGGCCGGGATAGACTGTGTACTCCTCGGGCAGGTCGAAGAGCCTCTGGATGCTCTCCAGCAGCTCATCGAGATTCCCGCCGGGGAGATCGACCCGACCGATCCCCTGAGCGAAGAGGGTATCCCCGGTGAAGAGAAGGTCCGCCACCCGCAGGGTTACTCCCCCCGGGGTGTGCCCCGACGTGGGGATGACGGTGCCGGCCAGTTGGCCGATGGACAGCTCCTCCCCGCCCTCTAGCCGGACGTCGGGCAGAAGCTGGGGCAACTGCCGGGCCTGGAGTCCGTAGAAGCGACCGCCCTGCTGCATCAACTCGGCATCCAACCGGTGAAGGAGAACCCTGGCGCCGGTGGCCTGTCTCAGGTCGGGCAGGGCCCCCAGGTGGTCCGAGTGGCCGTGGGTGACGAGAATCTGCTCGACCCGCGCACCCTTCTTCTGGACGGTCTTCAGGATCTGGTCCGGATCGTCGGCCGGGTCGATCACCAGGGCCGCGTGGGTAGCGGGGCAGATTACCAGGTAGCAGTTGGTCTGAAGCGGTCCCAGCACCAACCTGACCACCTCGGGATAGGGGTTGGACATCGGCAGCCACCACCCAATTGCTTGTTGATATTGGGGCCATTGTCCACCTGCCCGGTTGCCCAAGTCAAGGGCGCCAACTTTACAGCTTTACGGGTAGAACGCAAGGACGGCGGGTGTCCCGCCCGCGCGCACCCAGCACCAGGGCGGTAAGATGAAGCTGGAAGGATCCCTCGGCGAGTGCACCCTGGCTCTCCTGCGCAAGATCGCCGCCAACCACGCCGTGGTCGCCGGAGAGGACCGGCTGCGATCCGAGCTGGCCCGCCTCCTCCATCGAAGACTGCTGGAGCCTGGCTACCTGGGCGAGTACGTCGCCGGCCTTCCCCAGCAGGAGATGGAGGCCCTGCAGCTCCTCAGGGACCAGGGCTGGACGGCCAAGGCCTTCGTCCTGGATCGCCGTTTTCCTCGGCACGGTCCCACCGGGGCGATCCACGGCCGCGGGGAGCCCGGCCCTACCCTCTCTCTTCTCCAGAAGGGGCTGCTCTTTCGGGGGTTCGCTGCGCTGGGATCGTGGCGCGGTGAGGTGTATTACCTGCCCGAGGAGCTGCGGCCGCTGCTGCTGTCGTCGCTGCCGGCCTCTGCCCCGGAGGAGCCGGTCGATCTCCTGCTGCAGCACCCCCCCGACGCGGTTGCCGAGCGGCACGTCGGCTTCGACCTCTTCTGCCTCCTCTCTTTCCTCCGGCGAGAGCCTCGCCGCCTGGTTCGGGGAAGCCTGTCCCGGGCCGACCTGGCGAAACTGGAAAAGGAGGTGGCGGCCGTATCCACCGACCTGGTGGTGAGCCGCTGGGAGGAGCGGTGGAGGTTCCTCCTTCACCTCTGTCTGGCAGCCGGATGGATAAGAAGGGAGGGAAGCTGGCTGAGACCAGGGAGGGGCGTCGATAGGGTGCTGGCCGGAGGCGCGCAGCAGCCGCAGGATCGGCTGCTGGAGCGGTACCTGAAAGACCGCGGCTGGAGCGACCTGGCCGCCGCGGGAAAGGTCAGGCAGCCCCTGGGGACGCGGCAGATCGACGAGGCGGCGGCGAGACGGCTGCTGGTGCACTACCTGGGGGAGGTTGCCGGCGAGGGCTGGACCGACGAAGGCGGCTTTTTCCGGTGGATCCAAGGCCTCAATCCCGACTTCTTGAGGGAAGACTACTCGTCGCCGGCCTGGGCCGTGGTGCAGGTGGCCACCGACGTCGAGCTGTTCGGCCCCAGCAGCTGGGACGCCGTGGAGGGGGAGTGGATCCGCTACGTCCTGCAGGGGCCTCTCCAATGGCTGGGCGCGGTTCGGTGGGGCCTGACCCGCGGGGGAAAGGCCGAGGGTTTTCAGTGGGTCCCAGGAGGCCGGGAGGGGGCTCAGCGGAGCGTCTCGGCTGGGGAAGGGAGAGGGTTCGGGATAGCCTTGCAGGAGGACCTGGGGGTTGCGGCGCCTTACGAGGGGGAGCTGGGGCTGCTCTACCGGCTGGAGCCCTATCTGGAGCTGCATCGAAGGGACAGGACCAGTCTCTACCGGCTGACGATGGCGTCGGTGCTGGGCGGATTGGAGAAGGGCGGCAGCTGGGAGGAGTTGCGGGGGATGGTGGAGTCGCTAGCCGGGGGAACGGCCGTGACTGCCGTGGGGGAGCGGCTGAGCGACTGGGTTTCCCAGTACGGCAGGTTCGCGCTGGAGGGAGCTACCGTCCTGACCGCCGCCACGCCCGAGGACGCGGAGCTACTGCCCGCCCTGCCGGGGGTTGCCGCCTGCCTGTACTCCCGGCTGGGGGCTCGGAGCTACCGGGTGTACCCGGAGCGGGTGCGAGAGCTGGTGGACAGACTGAGGAAGGCGGGGTACCCGCCGAAAGTGGATCCGACCGCCGGGCTGGAGGGGATGCGACGCACGGTAGGGGAGGCTAGCCTCCTCCGGGAGAGCCTCTTCGCCCTGAAGCTGCTGGGGTCTCTCCACCCCAACCTGGACTTGCGGGAGGGGGCCCAGGCGGTGCGGCGGCTGGAGGCGGCCCTGGGGCCGGAGGAGAGCGGCGAGATCAGCCTGCGAGTTCAAGAGGCAATGAAGCAGCTGGAGAGACCGTGACGCGTGCGGCAGTTGTTAGCCTTTAGGTTGCCATGCTATAATCCCTCGGCGTATTGTGTAAGTAAGTTGTGCTGGCCAGGGGGTAGGCAGTGATCAGTCCCAATCAGGCTTTGGGCATCGAGCGCAACGCGAACATCCCGGATTTCGGACCCGGGGATACCGTTCGGGTTGGCGTCAAAGTGATCGAAGGGGGCCGAGAGAGGCTCCAGAACTTCGAGGGCGTAGTCATCCGCCTGGTGAAGCCGCGGCAAGCTGACGGAAGCTTCACCGTCCGGCGTATCAGCCACGGCGTTGGCGTTGAGCGAACCTTCTCGCTCGCTTCGCCTCGAGTCGACAAGGTGGACGTGATGCGGCGCGGCCTGGTGCGACGGGCCCGTCTCTACTACCTCAGGTCGCTCGTCGGCAGGGCTGCGCGGATCAAAGAGAAGCGTCCGCCGGCAGCAACCCGCCGTTCATCTGCAGAGGGCGGACAGGCTTAAGGTGCGGGGGTGCGCGTGCGTCCCCCGCACTGCTCCCCATCGCACACCCCCCGAATTCCCCGATGTGGTGACCCTCCCGCTGCTCGTCGCGCACTACTCTCCTGCCTGAGACAGGCCGGAGGGACGGACGGCACCGGAGCTAGTTCCAGGCTTTCCGCGCAGCTCGCCGGGAGAGATGTCGGATGGTGATGTTCCCCAGCCTCGCGCGAGAGCGCGATCTGTGGCGACAGGGGAGACCCCGGGTAGTCGGCCTGGACGAGGCGGGCCTCGGCCCACTGGCGGGGCCGGTAGTAGCAGCAGCCTGCCTGGTCCCCACCGGCTGCGATGCGATCGAGGGCGTGCGGGACTCAAAGACCCTCTCCCCCTCCCAGCGCGAGCGCCTCTACGGTGAGATCCTCCGGCAGGCGGTCGCCGTTGGGGTGGGCGCGGCATCCGTCCAGGAGATCGAGATTCTCAACGTCCTGGCGGCGTCTCGCCTGGCGATGCGGCGGGCCCTGGCCCGAATCTCCCCCTACGACTACGTCCTGGTGGACGGGCGCGAGTTCCGCGATCCGACCCTGGGGCCGCACACTGCCATCATCGGCGGCGACTCCCTCTGCTACTCCATAGCCTGCGCCTCCATAATCGCGAAGGTGACTCGGGACCGGTTGATGAAGAGGCTGGCCGCCATCTACCCCGTCTACGGGTGGGACCACAACGCAGGCTACGGGAGTCCAGGCCACCTGGAAGCCCTCAGAGCGGCGGGCCCCACCCCGTTCCACCGGCGAACCTTCGCCCCGGTCCGCTCGCTCACGGGTCCGGATCTCTTCGTGGACTGGACCCCCGGGGATGGTTCGGAGCCTGCGAGTGCCCGACAGCCTTCTGGCTCGGGGCTCGACGACGTTTCGCCCTAGTTCCGCGCTGCATCTTTGCAACACCGGGCGGATGTTCGATACTACGGGGCAACAGGGTGCGTCGACGAAGCGTGTCGGGCGAAGGACAACCGATGGGCCTCTGCGGCCATCACCGTCGGCCTTACGAGCCTATCGAGGCGGGTCGGGAGTTGCTTCTGTGACCTCAGATCGGCAGCGCACTGGCCGGGAGGGCGAAGATCTGGCCGGCCGGTACCTGGAGAAAGAAGGGTGCCGGGTGGTGGCGCGGAACTATCGCTGTCGTCTGGGTGAGTTGGATCTGGTGGTCGAGGCGCCCGACGGGGTGATCTTCGTGGAGGTCCGAACGAAGAGGCAACCCTGCCTGGTTCGACCGGAAGAGACGATAACCCGACCGAAGGCCCTTCGGTTGGCCAGGCTGGCCGAGTGGTATCTGGCCGCCACCGGCCAGGAGGAGCGGCCCTGGCGAGTGGACCTGATGGCCGTGGAGCTGAGCGCAGAGGGCAAGCTTCTTCGAATACAGCGGTTCCTAGACGTGACCTCGGGCTTCGTAGACCATGGCTATTAGAGCTCCTCGACGAGTTGCGGCACTATTGCTGCTGCTGCTGGCCCTGGTGACCAGTGGCTTTGGGCCGCCCACGCTGATCGAGTCGCAGGCCGCCGTCACGCCGGCCACCCCGCTGACCCTGAAGCTGATGCGGGTCGACCGACCGCCGCAGGTCTCGGCGAAGGCGGCGGTCATCATGGACGCCGGCACGGGCCAGGTGGTGTACGAGAAGAACTCCCACGAGCGCCGAGCGCAGGCCAGCACCACCAAGATGGTCACCGCCCTGGTCACCCTGGAGAAAGCCCGGCTGACCGACGTGGTGAAGGCTGGGCCCGACGTGAAGGTGGAGCCTTCGGTCATAGGTCTCGACCCAGGGGATCAACTGACGGTCGAGCAGCTGCTGTACGGCCTGCTGCTGCCCTCGGGGAACGACGCGGCGGTGGCCCTGGCGGACTACGTAGGAGGGTCGATCCCCGGGTTCGCCGCGATGATGAACGCGAAGGCCGAGCAGCTGGGGCTGAAGGATACTCACTTCGTGACCCCCCACGGGTTGGACGCCGATGGCCACTACTCCTCGGCCTACGATCTCGCCATCATAGCCCGGGCCGGCATGCAGAACCCCGTGTTCGCGAGGATCGTGGGAGCCACGGAGTTCCGCATCGACGGCCCCATTCGCTGGGTTTTCAAGAACAGCAACAAGCTGTTGGGCGTCTACCCTGGTGCGGACGGGGTGAAGACGGGGTATACTGATAACGCGGGGCGGTGTCTGGTCTTCTCGGCAACGCGCAACGGGCACAGGGCCATCGCCGTCGTGCTGGACAGCGCGGACATTTTCGCCGATGCGGCCGCCCTGCTGGATTACTTCTTTGCCGACTACACGTGGGACACTCTGCCTGCGGCGGATTCGCCACTAGGCAGCTACAGTCGGGGGGAAGAGGTCGGGCGGATGGTCGCCAGGACGCGACCCAGCCTCGTGTTCCCGGGCTGGCAGAAGCCCTATCTGCGGTGGTTCTACTCTCTGGTGCCCGACGCGTCGAAGGCGGATGGGTCGGCCGGCCTCGTCACCTATTACCTCTTCGGGAGGAAGGTGGCGGAGGCGCCGCTGTACGACGAGGGGAACTAGCAGCCTCGGTGTTGCCAGGGTTCTTGGTTTGGTTGGGAAAGCCCTGTCTTATCTTGCAGGTGTCATGGCTGACGGACCTTCCATAGTTCACGGGTCGCCATCGGAAAACGGCGACGAGGCAAACGGGAAGAGAGAGCGGCTCCAAAAAGTGCTGGCGCATGCCGGCGTCGACTCGCGCCGTGCCGCCGAGGAGATGATCTTGGCGGGGCGGGTGTCCGTCAACGGCGAGGTCGTCACCCGGCTGGGCACCAAGGTGGACTCCGAGCGCGACAGCATCGCGGTAGACGGCAAGCCGATTCCGAAGCGGGTCAAGAAGAGCTACCTGATGCTGAACAAGCCGGCGGGATACATCACCACCGTCGACGATCCCGAGCGGCGCCCCACCGTGATGGATCTGGTGCCTCACAACTCGCGGATCTACCCGGTGGGACGGCTGGACGCCAACAGCGAGGGGTTGATCCTGATGACCAACGACGGGGAGTTCGCCAACCTCCTGGCTCACCCCCGTTACGCCTACGAGAAGGAGTACCACGTCGCAGTGCCGGGCACCGTCAAGGAAGAGGATCTGCGAGCCCTGCGCGAGGGTGTGGTCATCGACGGGGGGAAGAGCGCGCCCGCCCAGGTCCGCGTCTTGAACTCCGATGGCAAGAGCACCTGGCTCGGCATGACCATCCACGAGGGGCGGAACCGCCAGATCCGGCGGATGCTCCATGCCCTGGGGTACAGGGTGGAGCGGCTGGTGCGGATGAGGGTTGGCCCCCTCTGGTTGGGCTCGCTGCCGCCCGGTGCGTACCGGTACCTGACGCCCACCGAAGTAAGAATGTTGAAGAGGACGGGGAGTGAAGGCGCCAGTCATATGCATTGACGGTCCCGCCGCGTCGGGGAAGACTACCATCGCCAAGATCCTGGCCGAAAGGCTGGGGTACTTCTATTTGGATACCGGGGTGCTGTACCGGGCTATCACCTGGGTGGCTCTCCAGCAGGGTATCTCCCCGTCCGATGGGGAGACGCTGGCCAAGCTGGCCGGCGATACGACCATAGAGGTGAAGGCTGCCCCGCCTGGCGACCTGCGCCAAGCGGTGGTCCTGGCCGACGGC
>JAJZRD010000175.1 GCA_021845945.1 Chloroflexota bacterium | reverse complement strand
GCCGGTCGGTTCGGCCTCCATCGGCCAGGTTCACTCGGCACGGCTGAGGAGCGGCGAGGAGGTGGTGATCAAGGTGCAGAGGCCCGGGGTAGAGGCGCTGGTGGACGAGGACCTGGCCATCCTGAGAGACCTGGCCCGGGCGGCCTCGGGCCGGACCGTGTGGGGCCGGATCTACGATCTGCCGGCCCTGGTAGACGAGTTCGCCGCCATCCTCCGGGGGGAGTTGGACTACCTGCTGGAGGGGCAGAACGCCGACCGCTTCCGGCGCAACTTCCAGGGCGACCGCCGGCTTCGGGTGCCGGGCATCTACTGGGACTACACCACCCGCCGGGTCCTGACCATGGAACGGCTGGAGGGGATCAAGATCAACGACCTGCCCGCCCTGGAGGCGGCCGGAATCGACCGGCCGAGGCTGGCGGCCAGGGCGGCGCGGACAACCCTCAAGATGATCTTGGAGCACGGCTTCTTCCACGCCGACCCCCACCCGGGCAACTTCGTCGTGATGGAGGGGGAGGTCATCGGACTCCTGGACTACGGCATGGTGGGCCGCCTGGACGAGGCCACCCGGGACGGGCTCCTCTTCCTGCTGCTGGCCATATCGAACCAGGACCTGGACCGGGTCGTCGACCAGCTGATGACCCTGGGCGTCACGGGAAGCACCCTGCAGCTGGAGCGTCTCCGCCACGACCTCGGCCACCTGCTCTCCCTCTACTGGGGCATCCCCCTCAAGGAGATCGACGTCGGCCGCATCCTGGAGGAAGCCCTGGACATCACACGGCGCCACCGGCTGCAGGTGCCCACCAGTCTGGTGCTGCTCACCAAGACCATGGCCATGGACGAGGGACTTGCGCGCAACCTCGATCCCGAGTTCAGCGCCGCCGAGGTGCTCCGACCCTACGTGGTGCAATTGGTGTCGGAGCGATACCTGCCTCAGCATTGGGGAAAGCGGCTGCTCCCGACCCTCCTGGACCTGAGCCAGCTGGCCGTCACCCTGCCCAGACGCACCGAGCGGCTGCTGACCCGCGTGGAGCGAGGGAACCTCTCCATCAACATGCACGTTCAGGACACCGAGCACGTCCTGAGCGTGCTGAACAGCATGTCGAGCCGCCTCGTCCTGGGGATACTGGCCAGCGGCTTCGCGGTGGCCATCGCACTGTTGATCCAGATCTACTACATGGTGGGGTTCCGGTGGCTCATCATCGGGTGGCTGCTGGGGCTGGGGATGGCCTTCGTCGCCGCCCTCGGCCTCTGGCTCGTCCTCACCATCCTCCGTCGCGGCCAGCACTGATGGTTGAAGAGGGCCGGCCCGGTTTCGGGTCGGCCCTCCGGTCCGCGATCCCCTTTGCCCGTTACGGCGTCGGGGTCGGACCGACCGGGGCCAAGGTGCCCATTGGCGTCGGGATCGGGCTCGCCATGGGCGCGACGCCCGCCGGCGTCGAGGTCGCAGGCGGCACCGTGGCCGGGGTGACCATCGGCGTCGAGGTCGCCGGTGGCACCGTGGCCGGGGTAACCGCAGGCGTTGTGGTCGCAGGTGGCACCGTGGTTGGGCCCAGCGTCGGCGTGGTGGACAGGGTCGGGAGCACCGTCTGGTTCGGGGTTATGGTGGGCACCGAGCCGATGTCCATCCGGATGCGGGTCTGCATCACCGGCCCCAGGTCGGCCATCGCCTGTCCCATGCTGGCGGTCAGGTTCTCCAGGTCGGAGGTGGACAGCTGACCCAACTGCTGGTGGATGATCACCAACATCTGGTTCATCTGGTCGAGAACGTTGATGATATCCGCGTGGGTGGGCTGGTTACCGGCCAGGTCCATCTCCTGCTGGCGCAACTGCTGGATGGCGGACATCATCTGCTGGGCGGTCATCATGCCCGGCATCGGCGTGCCCTGCATCATGGTGCCGGGAGTCCCCATCATGGCGCCGGGCGTCATCATCGTCCCTGGAGTCGCCGCGGCCGCCACCTGGTTGGAGTAGGTTTGCACGACCTGCGACATCTCCTGGGTGACGTCGGACATCTCGCCGAACGCCTGATCGAGCTGCTGCGGAGTCATCAGGGAGATCTCCTGGCTGAGCTCGAACATCAGTCCGCTGGCGTCCTGAACCATGGCGAGCAGTTGAACGGCGGTGGGACGATTGCCGGCGAGGATCTGAAGCTGTTCACGGAGCTGGTCCATGTTGCGCAGGGTCACCTGAACCCGAAGGGGTCCAGGCGTAGCCGCGACACTGGTTCCCACCGCTGCCGCCGTAGCCCTGGCGCCCTGCACCTGGCCCCCGGGGGCCGCCGTCCATTGTCCGGAGGGATTCCCCCCGGGTCCGTACTGCCCAACCGACCTGGAGTCGGTCGAGACGGCTGGAGAGGAACAGGCCGCCACCAGCAGTCCCGCGGCCACCCCTAGCGCCAAAAGAGGGGCCATCGCCACTCGTCTCATTCTGTCCTCCTATTCCCTTTCCCTTCCATGGTCTTACACTCAATCTACTCACAATTAGTCCGCTTGGTCGGTGGTGCGGACCGTCCCGCACGGTGGCAAGAAGTGGACCGGCTTTTCATCTCTTAAGCGCGATCATGGCATGGCCTGTGCTGCCTTTCCTTCTCCTTCCACCACTGCCACTAAGGGGAAGGCTAGGAGGCGCACGATGGCGAACCGCAAGACGAGGGTCGGAGTAAACGGGTACGGGGTGATCGGGAAGAGAGTGGCCGACGCCATGGTGCTCCAGGACGACATGGAACTGGCGGGAGTTGCCGATGTGGCCCGCGACTACCGGATTCGGGTGGCTGCCGAGCGGGGCTACCCCATCTACGCGGCCCTTCCCCACATGCGGTTCTCCATGGAGGAGGCCGGTATCCCCGTCGTGGGCACCCTGGATGACCTCCTTCGGGAGGTGGACGTGATGGTGGATTGCACCCCGAAGGGGATCGGCTCCAGCAACAAGGAGCGGTACGACCGGGCCGGCGTGAAGGCCATCTGGCAGGGCGGGGAGAAGCACCAGTTGACGGGGCTCTCCTTCGTGGCCCAGATCAACTACGCCGAGGCCCTCAACCAGCGTTACGCCAGGGTGGTCTCCTGCAACACGACCGGCCTCTGCCGGGTCGTCGGCGCCCTACACCGGCGAGGCTGGGTGAAGCGGGCCCGAGCGGTGTTGATGCGCCGGGGGACCGATCCCTGGGAGAGCCACCAGAGCGGGATGATCAACACCGCAATTCCCGAGACCAGGGTGCCGAGCCACCAGGGTCCGGACGCCCAGACGGTCATCCCCGGCCTGGACATCACCACCCTCGCCGGCGCGGGCCCATACGACCTGAGCCACCTCCACTTCGCCATGGTGGAGACCACCGGCCCGGTGAGCGTGGATGAGTTGAGGCAGGCGCTGTGGGAGGAGCCTCGGGTGGCTTTCGTCCACGGCGCCGACGGCCTGGTGGCCCTCAACTCCGTCATCGAGCTGATGCGAGACCTGCGGCGCCCTCGCAACGACATGTGGGAAGTAGCCGTGTGGGAAGATGCCCTCGCCTCGGATGGCCGGGAGGTGTACATCACCTTCCAGGTGCACAACGAGGCGGTGTCGATACCGGAGAACGTCGACTGCATTCGGGCAATGACGGGCACCGAGACCAACGCAGCCAGGTCGATAGAGAAGACCAACCGAGCGATGGGCATAGTGAAAAACTTCCTGCCGGCAACCCTTCGGGAGGAGAAGGCGCCGACCCTGGCAGAGGCCTTCAGCGGCATGCGGAGCCGCTTCATGGAGGAGGGCTTCAAGGGGGCCGAAGAGCCGGCCGAGCCGGAGCCCACGCCCGACCAGCAGGGATAGCACGGCCATCTGAGGGCCCACCCCAGCGTTCTATTCTCTGAAGCAGGGCCTTTTAGTTGTCCCCCTGAGCGAAGCGAAGGGTCTCCGCGCACGTGTGCCGAGATTCTTCGCTACGCTCAGAATGACACGGTCGTGGCCTCGGCGCTGCACTTTGCGGGTTCAGCGCCGGAGAACTAAGAGGCCCTGTTCTCTGAAGATCGTGACTTCCTCCGGGGCTGCCGGATGGAGTATCATTAACATCTAACCTCTTCCGCTGGCCCTCTCGCTTCGACCCTGCGTCGAACGCTGACGGCTGATTGCCGATTGCCGATCGCTGGTTGGACATGCCCCGCCACTACGATGCCATCATCATAGGTGCCGGACCCGCCGGAACTACCGCTGCCCTGCAGCTGGCCGAGGCTGGGCTCTCCGTGCTGCTGATGGAGAAGGAGCGGCTACCCCGGGACAAGCCATGCGGGGGTGGGCTCACGCCCAAGGCCTGCCGCCTGCTTCCGGTCCCCATGGAGGATCTGGTGCTGAACCGCGCCACCGCGGTCCAGGTAAGGGTCGGCAACCGCCTATCCACCCGTTTCCAATCGAAGCAGGCGGCTATCTGGATGGTGCGCCGGCGGGAACTGGACTTTCGGCTGGCCGAGAGCGCGGCGCGTCGAGGGGTGGAGATCCACGAGGAGGAGAGCTTCCGCGCCCTGGAGTTGGGTTCCGAGGTCCGAGTAACCTCCGACCGCGGGAGCTACCAGGGCAGGATAGCAATCGGGGCCGACGGCGCGGAGAGCCGGGTGGCTGCCTGCCTGCGCTTGCCCCGGTCCCACCGCTGGATGGTAGCGCTGGAGGCCGAAGGGGAGGTAGAGGGAGATCCTCTCGCCGGGGAGGCCGTCGTGGACCTGGCCGTCCCCGGCGGCTACGCATGGGTTTTCCCCAAAGGAGGCCTCTACAACGTGGGGCTCGGCAGTTTCCACCCTCGGATCGCCAGGGAGTTGCGGCCGAGGTTTCACCGTTTTGTGGAGGGGATGGGGCTCCCTACGAGCCGGCCCCTGGTCCCGGTGGGCCACAGGATTCCCACGGGGCCTCCTCCCAACCTTCTCCACCGGGGGAACGCCCTGGTGGTAGGCGACGCCGCGGGCGTGGCCGACCCCTTCTTTGCTGAGGGGATCTCCTACTCCCTGCTCACCGGCTACCTGGCCTCCGAGACGGTGATCGACTACCTGGCGGGGCGAAGTCGGGACCTATCCCCCTACACGCTCCGTGTTAGGACCGCCCTGGGGAGAGAGGCAAGACTGTGGAACATCACCGCCTCAGCCGTGTATCGCGCGCCCTCCCTTTGTCTCAGGGTGCTGGCCGCGAGCCGACGACTTCGGGCCGAAGTAGAGAAAGCCATCGCTGGCGAGGCGAGTCCATGTCAACAATGGTGCCGGACAGGCTTCCCAATAAATGGAAATCGGGTGCATGCTGATGCAGCCCAGGGCTAATGCGATTAGACTCTCTTGCCGATTATTGATAGTGCAGTGTGCGGCGGGGTCTCTCGACAGGCATCGGGAACAGGAGCCAGGGATTGAAGAGCGGCAAGCCAATCCTGGTCGTGGACGACGACCCTTTCATCCTTGAGTTCTTGAAGGCGGTCCTGGAGGCCTCCGGCTACCCGGTGGTGACGGCATCGGACGGACGCGAGGCGCTCCACCGGCTGGAGTCGGGCAAACCCGGTCTCATTCTGTTGGACATGGCGATGCCGATACTGGACGGCCGTGGATTCCTCCAGGAGATGAGGCACGGCTCGGCGCTAGAGGCTCCGGTGGTAGTGATGACCGCCATGGACGATGCCCGGCGGCTCGCACGCGATCTGAAAGCCGAAGGCTGGCTTCAGAAACCTTTCGACCTGGATGCCCTCCTGAACACCGTGGAACGGCTCCTCGAGTGACGGCGCCGATCCTCGGTGGCCCCTGGATCCTCCCGTCTCCAGGTCCGACGATGCTCGCAGAATCTCGGCCCGGGCCTACAGGACCATGCGGTCTCCAGCCCCCCGTCTCCGTTGCCCCTGTCTATCCTCTATGTTAGACTTACTTCCGGCCAGAAGGCCGCTCAGCCCCGCTGTGAGCTGCAAGTCTGCAGGATCGGTGACGCCTTGAACCGCCAGAACCCAGCGCTCAATAGCCACCAGCCCGGCCGCGACGACGAAGATCCCCGGTGGGTGTGGGTGGCTACCGCGCCCGACCAGTTGCTGGCCGAGATGTGGCAGCAACTTCTGCTCGAGGCGTCCATCCCTTCCATGCTTGCCCCTCAGGATACCGTTTCCTTCCTCGGCATTACCCCGATGCCGGTCCGACTGATGGTGCCGCTGGAGATGGTGCCGAGGGCCGAGGAAGCGCTGGCCGGCCTTGCCGCGGACTGCGATACCGGCTCAGATCCCGAATAGGTCCTTTGATCTGACGGTGTAGGGACGCGACAGGTCGCGCCCCTACCATCCCCACTTCCCAGTTTGAGCAGGTAACGTGAGGAATCTGTTCCGAAAGAACCCTAAGTACTTCACCATACCGGCCGATACGACGCCCCGCGAGATCCCGGAGAACCTGTGGGTCCGCTGCACCCGCTGCGGTGAGCTTCTCTACGTCAAGGAGTTCGAGAAGAACCTCAAGGTGTGCCCCAAGTGCGACTACCACTTCCGGCTCTCGGCCATGGAGCGAATCGAGCTTCTGACCGACCAGGGCAGCTTCGTAGAGAGGGATACCGACCTGCTGCCAGGCGATCCACTGGACTTCATGAGCCTGGGGCAACCGTATCCGGAGAAGGTCGCCGAGACCCAGGCCAGGACCGGCCTCGCCGAGGCCGTGAAATCGGGTAGCGGCCGATTGGAGGGCATGCCCATTCAACTGGCCGCCGCCGACTTTGCCTTCCTTGGGGCCAGCATGGGCTCCGTCTTTGGAGAGAAGATCGTACGCGTGGTGGAGCGAGGCCTCGCCTCCCGCCAGCCTGTGGTGATCAGCAGCTGCTCGGGTGGAGCCAGGATGCACGAAGGCATCTTCTCCCTGATGCAGATGGCCAAGACCTCCTCGGCGCTGGCCCGACTGGAGAAGGCCTCGATCCCCTTCGTCTCGGTGCTGACCGACCCCACCTCGGGGGGCGTCACCGCCAGCTTTGCGAGCCTGGGTGACGTCTGCATCGCCGAGCCCGGGGCCTTTATCGGCTTCGCCGGCCCTCGGCTGATCGAACAGATAACCAAGCAGAAGCTCCCGGCCGGCTTTCAGACAGCGGAGTTTCTGCTGGAGCACGGGATGATAGACATGGTAGTCCACAGGCGCGAGCTGAAGGCAACCATCGGAAAGCTGCTCCGCCTGTATGTGGGTGCTGCAGGCCATGGAAGCTAGTCTTCACGGCAACTGGGAGGAGCTGCGCAACGGGAAGGAGTCGGCCAGGCCGGAGATCGTGCCGGCCCGGGAGCCTCAGGCCGTCTCGGCCTGGGCACGACTCGCCCTGGCCCGCCATGCGGACCGCCCTCACACCCTGGATTACGTGAAGCTGGCCTTCACGGACTTCATCGAGCTGCGGGGCGATCGGCTCTATGGCGACGACCAGGCGATCGTTGGAGGCCTGGCTCGGCTGGGCGACGAGACGGTAATGGTGATCGGCCACCAGAAGGGCCGAAACACGAAAGAGAACGTGGCCAGGCACTTTGGGATGCCGAAGCCGGAAGGCTACCGAAAGGCCCTGAGGCTGATGAAACAGGCCGAGCGGTTCGGGATGCCGGTCATCACCCTGATCGACACCCCCGCGGCCGATCCGGGCATCCAGTCGGAGGAGCGGGGCCAGGCCCAGGCCATAGCCACCAACCTGCTGGAGATGTCGCGGCTGCAGATCCCCACGATCTCGGTGGTGGTCGGCGAGGGGGGCAGCGGTGGGGCCCTGGCCATCGGGGTGACCGACCGGGTGCTGATGATGGAGAATGCCGTCTACTCGGTGGCCTCCCCCGAGGGCTGTGCCGCCATCCTCTGGAAAGATGCGGCCCAGGCCCCGAAGGCAGCCGAGGCCATGCGCATCACAGCCCCGGATCTTCTGGAGTTCGGCATCGTAGACGAGGTGCTGCCGGAGCCTCCTGGCGGCGCTCACCTGGATCATGGAGCCGCGGCTGCCCAGCTGCAGAGCGCCCTCCTCCGCCACCTGCACGAGCTACACACCCACTACGGCTTCCGGGAGCGCCTCGAGGTGGAGAAGCTGCTGGAGGATCGGTGGCTCCGCTTCCGGCGGATCGGGGTGTTTGGCTAGCTATCAGCTATCAGCCGTCAGCTTTCGGCCTGCAGCCGGCGGCGCCTCACGGTCCCCTTCGTCTCGCC
>JAJZRD010000174.1 GCA_021845945.1 Chloroflexota bacterium | reverse complement strand
GCTCCGTGGCCTCCTGTGCGGCCTTGAGGCTCTCGCCCCGCACCGCCTCGGCCTTGCGCAGCTCCCGCTCCAGGTGGTTTCGCCGCTCCTGTAGCTCCGACTTTCGGGAGACCGCCGTCTGCCGATCGCTCGAGACCCGATCGAGCTGGGACTGGAGGAACCGCAGCTCCGAGGCGGCCTTCTGCCGCTCCGCCTCCACCGGCGTCGACTCCGCGCGGGCCTTGGACTCCCGCGCCGCCAGCTCCGCCCGCTGGGCCTCCAGCTTCGCGACCTCCGCCTCCAGCTCCACCCGTTCCTTGCGCGCCCGAGACAGCTCTTCCTCGGACTCGCCGACCTGGCGCCGGTAGGCCGTCTCCCGCTCCTGCAGCAGAGCGGATTCCCGCTCGGACTTGGCGCGGGCCAGCCGCAGGGCATTCAGCCGCTCCCGGGCGGCCTCCAGGGAGGTCTCCTCCTCTCGCAGCCGGTTCCTCAGTCCGCTCACCCGCTGGCGGGCGGCTTCCTGGGCCCGGCTCACCTCGGCCAGCCGCGTCGACCGGCTCCCCTCCCGCTCCAGATTGCCCGCAGCCACCTCACGGGCGTGCCGGATCTCCAGCAGGTAGCGCCACTGGAGCATCTCCCTCACCCGCTGGCTGAGCTGTTCGTAGCGCTGTGCCCTGTGGGCTTGAGTGCGCAGCTTGGCCAGGCGCGGCGAAATCTCGCCCCGGATGTCCTCGACCCGCTGGGTGTTGGACTCGGTCTCCCCCAGTCTGTACAGGCTCTCCTTCAGCTTCAGCTGGTACCGGCTGATGTCGGCGGCTGCCTCCACCAGCGACCGCCGCTCCTCGGGCCGCTGCAGCAGCACCTCATCTACCGCCCCCTGGCCAACCACCGCATAGGAGTCGGGCCCCAGGCTGGCGTGGGTCAGCAGCTCGACCACGTCCTTCAGTCGGGCGCGGGTCCGGTTGATCAGGTACTCTCCCTCACCCGACCGGTACTGCCGGCGGGCGATGGATACCTCGGCAAAGGGCACCGGCATGGTCCCGTCGGAGTTGTCGAACACCAGGGTGACCTCAGCCATCCCGACGGCAGGCCGGCGGACGTTGCCGGCGAAGATCACCTCCTCGCTCTTCCGGCTGCGCACCGCGCGCAGGCTCTGCTCTCCCAAGGCCCACCGGATGGCATCCACCAGGTTGCTCTTGCCGCTCCCGTTGGGCCCCACCACGGCGGTTATCCCCCGGTCCAGCTCCAGGACCGTCTTGGACGCAAAGCTCTTGAAACCCAACAGTTCCAGACGTTTGAGATGCAAGGAGAACCTCGGCCGAGTGAGAAGTAAGGGAAACTAGGAGGACTCGCCAGACGCTGCTTCGCTCTCCAGCCGGTGCAGCGCCTCGGTCGCCGCCACCTGCTCCGCCGTCTGTTTGCTCCGCCCGGTGCCCTGGGCCAGCGCCCTCTCGCCCACCAGCACCTCGACGGTGTAGACCGGCTTGTGGGGAGGGCCAGACACCTCCACCACCCGATAGGCAGGGGTGGCCTGCAACGTGGCCTGGCAGAGATGCTGGAGCTGCGACTTGGCGTCGACGGCGGCCTGGCGGCGAATGACCGATTCTATCGCGGCCGGCATGAACAGTTCCAGAGCCCGCTTCGCCCCCTCGTAGCCCCGCTGCAGGTAGACGGCGGCCAGCAGCGCCTCGAAGGCCGCCGCCAGCAGCCCCTCCCGCTCGCGGCCCCCGTGGGTCTCCTCGCCCTTGCCCAGCAGCAGCAACTCCCCCAGCTGGAGCTGTCGCGCCCAACCGGCCAGGGACCGGGCGCGCACGACCGCCGCCCGAAGGCTGGTAAGCTGGCCCTCGGGCAGATCCGGAAAGGTGCGATAGAGGTAGTCGGCCACCACGGCCCCTAGAACCGCATCACCGAGGAACTCCAGCCGCTCGTTGGAGGTCGGCGCGAAGCCGGGGTTCTCGTTCAGGTAGGAGGTGTGAACCATAGCCTGCCGGGTCAGATCTCGATCCGGCAGTTGGACGCCTAGCCTCTTTTCCAGCTCGTCGTAATCCATGAGCATCCACATTATGTAGAGACGCGATATATCGCGTCTCTGCAATAAGACCCTAGAACTGCGTCGCTCCCGTGAAGCGGAAGCGGTCCACCAGTAGCGCGGGGACCACGGTGGCCGATTCGTCGGAGTGGGCGAACCGCGCCTCCTTGCCGATCTTCCTGACCGCCGACAGGGCCTCCAGCACGCTCTGGGTGAACCGGAGGTTCTTGACGGGACCGACGATCTCCCCCTTCTCGATCAGGAAGGTCCCATCACGGGTCATCCCCGTCAGGATCGTCTGGGTGGGGTGCACCACGTTGACGTAGTGGAACCGCGTCACCCAGAGTCCCCGATCCACCGAGGCCAGCATCTGCTCCTTGGTGGCGTCCCCAGTGCCCATGAAGAGGTTGATGGACATGGGGCCGTAGGGGTTCGGGGCCGGTAGGCCATGGCCCGTCGACTCCTTGCCCTCCCTGAAGGCGGTGTAGCTATCGTACACCACGGCGTTGGCGATCCCCCGGGAGATCATGTCCACCCGCTGCTTGGGCACCCCCTCGAAGTCGAAGGAGCGGGGGAAGCCCCGCGGATCCCAGCCATCATCCCAGATGCTGATCCCGGGGTCCGCGATCTGCCGGCCGAACTTGCCGTTCATGAAGCTGCGGCCCTCCTGCACGGCCAGGGCTCCCAGGCCGATGTAGGCCAGGTAGAGCAGCATCTCCGCGACGGCGTACTCCTCCAGCAGGGTAACGTACTCCCCAGGGGGGAGATCAACGGGATTGCGGCTCCGAAGGGCCTTGTCTATGGCCTCCCGCGCCACCTCCTCCGGCTCGAGCGCGTTGAAGAAAACGCTGTTGCGCTCGGCGTAGCCGGAGCCGGTGTCGGACATCACCACCGCTGTGAGGCTGGCGGTGCTCTGTGTATCGTAGCCGAAGGCCCCCAGGGAGTTGGCCACGGCGTACTCTCGGGTGCCCGTCTGGAGGGCGCCGGCGGCGGAAAGCTGCCGGTCCAGCGCCAGGGAGCAGACGGTGCCCACCGCCCTGGCCCGATCCTCGGGGGTGCAGCCGGCAGTCCTGTCGTCGCAGGCGTTCAACCGCTGGTTCGGTTTCGGCGAGGGCAGGGAGACGAAGTCCGGGTTCTCCGGCTGTCTCCTGGCCACGGCGATGGCCCTGTCCACCAGCTGCCGCAGGGCGTTGGGATCGAGGCTGTTGGAGGTAGCCACCCCGATCTTCTTGCCCAGCACGGCCCGCACCCTCACCTCGGCGTTGCTCTCCAGGACGTTCTGGTGGATGGCCGAGTTGGCGTATCGGGTCAGGCCGGACTCGTTGGCCACCAGCACCACCTCTGTCTGGTCCGCCGTGGAGTAGCGCCGCAGATCGTCCGTTAGCTCTCGTACCTTTTGCTCCCCTATCACGGCGACCCCCTCATCCCATCACGCCGACGCGGACGTTCCTGAAGCGGGCGGCGGCGGTTCCGTGCCCCACGTGGGCCACCTGCATCGGCTCGCCCTTACCGCAGTTGGGAACGCCCCACACGGTCCACTCCCGGCAGACGGCGTCACACCCACCCCAGAACTGGGGGGTGATCCCGGTGTAGGTAGCGTTCTTGTACATCGTCCCCAGCTTGCCGCCCTTGATCTCCCACGCGATCTCGGTGCCGAACTGGAAGTTGAGCCGGCGATCGTCGATGCTCCAGCTCTTGTTGGTCTGCGCGAAGATCCCCTCGTCGGTGTCGGCGATCAGCTCCTGCAGGCTCCAGGGCCCCGGCTCCAGGTTGACGTTGGTCATCCGGATCAACGGTATCCTGTTCCAACCATCGGCCCGCATGGTGCCGTTGCTGCGCTGCCCCAGGACCGACGCCGTCTCTCGGGAGGTCAGATAGTTGACGAAGAGACCGTCCTGGACGATGGGCACCCGCTGGGCGGGCACTCCCTCGTCGTCGTAGCCGAAGCTGCCCAGTCCGCCCGGCACCGTGGCGTCGGCCGCGATGTTCACCACGTCGGAGCCATACCGGAAGTTCCGCAGCTTGTCCAGGGTGAGGAAGCTGGTTCCGGCGTAGCCCGCCTCGGTACCCATCACCCGGTCCAGCTCTATCGGGTGCCCGCAGGACTCGTGGACCTGCAGCGCCACCTGGGTGGGATCCAGGATGATGGTGGTGACCAGGTCCCTGGGGCACTGGGGAGCCGACAGCAGCTGCACCGCCTGCTCCGCGATCACCGGCGCGTTGTCGACCAGCTTCATGTCCAGGACGAACTCGTAGCCCGCCGTCCCCTGCTGGCGGCCGAAGCTGTTGGGGTAGGAGCGCTTCTGCACCTCTCCGTCGCGAACGGCGGTCGCCTCGAGGCCGGCGCCTGTCTCCACCAGCTGCTGCTCCACGAAGCTGCCCTCGGTGCTGGCGAACAGCTTGTCGGTGCGGATGCACTGGAGGCTGCCCTCGGCCAGGGTGATCCCCTGCACCTGCCGCATGGCTGCATCCGCCTCCAGCAGAAGATGGACCCTGTCCTCCATGGAGACGCCAAAGGGGTCGATCTTGACCGGCGTGCTGTAGCTGCCGGTCGATACGACGGGCGGGCCCAAGTTCACGTCGGCGCGCTTCACCAGGGCGCTGGCCCTGGCGATCCTCACGGCCAGGTCGGTCATGCGGTCCGCCTCGGCCGGCTCCAGGCGATGGCTGCCGGCGAATCCCCAGGCCCCGTTTGCCAGGGCTCGCACCCCGAAACCCTCCTCCTCGTGGACCAGCATCGCCTCCACCTTGCCGTTCTTGACGACCACCTCTTCGTTGCGGACCCGCAGCACCCGAACGTCGGCGTAGCCGGCTCCTAGCGCTCTGGCCAGATCCAAGCAGCGAGATGCCAGGTCTCGCACGAATTCGCCTCCCTTCCCAACGAAAGGGCGCACCCTCGTGCGCCCCTCTTCGCCTCAGCCTTGACCAACCGATAGGGCCGACTTAGAATTCCAGCTACAGGCAGTTGCCTAGAAACGGAGATCCCGACATGCCCGTCTACGAGTACCACTGCCCCGATTGTAGCATTAAGTTCGAGAAGTTGACATCGCTCAGCCGAGCACACGAGCAACCCCCGTGCCCTAACTGCCACGGGGGCAACAGTGAGAAGCTATTGTCCAGCTTCGCGTCCATCCGGGGCGCCGGCGACGGAGGAGCGCCCTCGGCATCCTCGGGCGGCGGATGCGCCGGTTGCAGCGGCGGCAGCTGCTCTTCGTGCCACTGAGGCCACCCTGGCGGCATCGGTGGGGGCGATCACAGGGATCGCCCCCTCGTCAGACCCGTCTGCCAACTCTATCCACTGCCTGGGCGAACGCGAGGTGCGCCCCTGCGTGCTGCTCGACCCCTCACCGGTTCTGGTCTGCTACAGGCTTGGCGTAGCGGAACTCCATCTTCCGCTCGAAGATGGGCGCCACCAGCCTGTCCCGCTTCTGCATATCCATCTGCAGACCCGGGTGGTTGGCCAGCAGCGCCGGCACCAGCCCCCCCTTCCGGTCCACGGCCGGCGCCAGGGTCTCCGGGTCGCCGATGGCGAGGAAGCGGTAGGGAGGCACCAGGAGTTGCCCATCCAGGGATGCCCCGCTGCGGTCCAGGAAAACCACCGAGTTCACCACCACCCGCTGGTCGTTCAGGACGATGGCTTCCGCCCCGGCGTTGCGCAGCTCGTTGATGACGTCCTGCAACTCCTCTGGCGCCAGAGGCCCGTCCAGGACCAGCTCGACCCCCGGCCCCGACACCTCGATCAGCCCGTTCACCGCCTTGATCCGGTTCAAGTCCGCAGCGAGGCTCTGGATGTTGCCCCCGGCCTGGCCTCCCTGGTACTGGCTCAGCTGAGTGTCCAGGGTATCGATCTCCTTCCTCAGGGCCCCGTTGCTCTGCACGAGGCCGTTCACGATGGTGGCCTGCTCGGTGCTGGAATCGACCAGGATCTTGTTCACGATGTTGCCCTGCGTGCGGAACTGCACCACCAGGGTAACCCCGAGGAGGAGACAGACTATGGTCAGGGAGATTTGAGCGCCGAGGGTTCGCACTGGAGCTACCTACCTGAACTGCCCGGCCGCGCGTAGCGGCTGGAGAAACGGCCCGAGTAGGCGGGAAGCTGCAGCTCTTTCGCCTGGCTGACCTTCAACTGAACGCCGTACTGCCGGACGTTCTGCTTCAACTTCTGCAGTCGGGCCTGGGAGTTCAAGGCTTCCTCCAGCGAGGGGGGGCCGACGGCGACGATCTTGTAGGGCGGAGACATCCGGGTCTCGTTGACCAGGATGGTGCTCCCGACGCAGTAGATGGAGGTGCTGTCCACCACCCGCTCTTCGCCGATGGCCATGGCCTCGGCCCCCGACTGCCAGAGGAGGGATACCACGTCCCGAATATCGTAGTCGTGGACGATGTAGTGGGCGGGATCTTCCCCCTGGGGAATGCTCTTGGCGTTGCTGTCGTCCAGGATCACCTGGACGCCCGGCCCCACCAAGGGCACCATGCCGGCCAGCGTCCGCTGGGATTCCAGCTCCGTGTTCAGTCCGGCCAGGGCCGACCGGCGGCCGGCCGCATCCTTCTGGAGGCTTGCCAGCTCCGCCCGGCGATCCGCAATGATCTGCTTCAGATCCTTTTGCTCCGCCTCCAGCCGCCGGATGGTCTCTCGGCCCAGCTCTCGGGGATAATCGGAGTTCACCGGGACCTTCGCCACCGGCGCCTGCCACTCCACGGAGAGGAAGATGCCCAGCACCAGCCCCACAAGGGTCAACCAACGGTATCGCGAGGGCAGGTCGAAGGGCTTACGCAGGGAGGTCTTGACCTTCTCGACGTTCAGCCCTGGAACCGACGAAGGAAGCCTGGGGATGTGAGCTGGGGCGGCCCGATTTGCCATGCGTCTTTACCTCTCTATGCTACACCATTATACCCCAGAGCGCACCCCAGTTGAAGAGGTGAAAATACGGCTAACGGGTGAGGCACACGGCAACAAGCACCAGGCCGGAAGCGTAGTGGACCAGGCGATCGCTCACGCTACCCATGAGATGGCTTTCCGGCGGTTCAAGTCCCCCGTTCGGGCGAAGGGTCGATCCAACTCACCCTAGCCCAGGGGCGCCTTCTTCGCTCGTTCACCAACCAGCAACACGGGACGTCCCACCTGCCTGAGAACCTCGTCGCTGACACTGCCCAGGGCAAATCGGGCCAGGCCCGTCATGCCGCGGCGCCCCAGCGCCACCAGGTCGTAGCCCCCAAGCCGCGCCCGCTTGCAGATGACCTCCACCGGCCGGCCCTCGGCCAGCACCGTCCTGTGGGCAACCCCAGCTCGCTCACAGACCTGGGCTGCCTTCTCCAGGGCATCCCGACCCGTCTTCTCCAGCGCAAGCCTCAACTGCCGCCTCGCAGCGTCGTCGCCCACCGCCGCCAGCATCGTAGGGTCCAGCGCATACAGGAGCGTGACTTCGGCCCCAGAGGGGCCGGCCAGCGCGGTGGCAACCTCGGCGGCTCGGTGCGCTTGCTCCGACCCATCGATCCCCACCAACAGCTTCCTGAACGCCGCCGGGGCGGTACCCCGCACCACCAGCACCGGGCAGGGCGCGGTCTCGGCCAGCCTCTTGGCAACGCTTCCCAGGATCAGCCCAGCGATGCCGCCGACCCCCCGATGCCCCACCACCACCAGATCGTACCCTTCCCGGTCGACCGCCTGCAGGATCCTGTCGGCCGGGTCGCCAAGCTCAACCCGAACCTCCGGCTCGACACCCAGCGCGCGCACCGTCTCGGCGCCCGCTTCGGCCGTCGTCCTGAAGAGCTTCTCGTCCACCAAAGGCCCGAGCACCCCGGTCATGCTGGCGACCAGGGGAGCGATCTGGCCGACGGTGAATATGGTCAGACCGGCTCCCAGTTGCGCCGCTATACGAGCGGCCATGCGCGCAGCCTCTCTCGCCGGGTCGGATCCGTCGTAGCCCACCAGCAGTCTCTTCACGGCCTCCCCTCTTCCATCCCGCGGGCAGACAGCGCGCTTCACCCGTGGCACTTATCATTCCACAGGCAAGCCGGATCTCGCGGCAAGCAGGTGAAAGCCCCGCTCAACCAGCAGCAGCGGATCGTGGAATTCCACGGCCACGAAGAGGGGCAACCATCGAGAGGAGATCGAAACGGAGGGAGATCTCAGAAGTCCTGGGGTGGGGATCGTGCTTA